>NZ_JBWKNO010000016.1:0-100640 GCF_059415605.1 Rhodoferax sp. GW821-FHT10B06
TGCAGTTTGGAATGGAACCGAGACATTTGATCCGGCCCGTTTAAGTCCAAAAACAACTTGAAAAAAACATAGAACCTCAAACAACGCCAGCCCTGATCCGCCCAAAGCTGCGCTCCTCGGCGCATACAGAGGGGGACCCCGGGGAGCGGGATCGGTGGCGCTGTGCGCCACATCGCGCCTAGGGCGCGAGGCGGTTGCAGCCCGGCTGCGCCGGGCGCACTTCCCGGCCGGGGATGCTGGCAGCACCAAGCGAATCCAAAGCTTCAAGTCAAATCGCTCACTGGCGCACGAATTACCTGCGCGAGAAGCTATCAATTTAAGAGTAATCGTCCATCTACCCCTGACGCCGAAACTGAACGCGGGTGGTCCAGTAGCTGGTACGGCCCGGGTTGATCGGGAGCCAATTGCTTTACAAACCGCTTTATCCTCACCCCCCACTACAGCGAAGCAGCGGAGGCGGGAATGAACAAGATGGCGGCCACCATGGCCTTGGTTTGTGTGTCCAATCTGGGCTATGGTCATGACTTGAAGGCGTTGCCCCTGGGTGACGGCAAGTTGTCGCAGGCGCCCAAGGTGGGCTGGATCTGGGCCTGCCATGTCGACCCGCAGGCCGGCGGCTCGCAGCGCGACGGGCCTTGGATCAATGCGGCCAAGGGCACCTATGACGTGACGGCCAAGGCCGTGGTGCCGGGGCAAGTGGCCTGGCCTTCGCAGTTCAGCCTGACGGTGCGGCAGGACCAGCGCGTGTTCAGCAGCAATGATCTGCCCAGCCACACCACGGGCACCTTCCCGGTACCCAGCGATAGCGAGGCCTACCGCTACGACCGCAACCCCAACCGCATTGGCGCGCAGTCCCTGCAAGTGGCTTTGCCGCTGTGGCCCACACTGGCGGCGCAGGCCAGTTGCGCGCCGGGGGCGTTGGGCTTTTTGCTGACCGGGGCCGTGTTGTTCAATGCGCTGGACGCGCCAGGGCGCGACGCCGTGGCCCATGAAACCCAGGACGGCTGCCAGGGCCACCCGCAGGAAAGTGGCGTGTACCACTATCACAGCCTCAGCAACTGCCTGCCCGACAAACGCGAGCCCGGCGGGCATTCCGTGCTGGTGGGTTATCTGCTGGACGGCTTTGGGCTGTACGGCACGTATGGCGAAAACGGCCAGGCCTTGGCCAGCCAGGACCTGGACGAATGCCATGGCCATATCCACACCATTGCGTGGGAGGGCAAGCAGGTCGCTATGTACCACTACCACGCAACACCGGACTTCCCCTATACCGCCGGCTGTCTGCGTGGCAAGTACAGCAACGCCGACGTGATGGCTCTCAGCGGACCACATCCGCAGCGCGGGCAGGGCGGAAGGCCCGGGGCCGAGGGGCGCAATCCACCTGGGTCGGGCATGCCTATGTTTGGCGGTGGCGCGCCGCGCCCCATGGACGGCCCGCCGGACCTGAGCCGTGCCGCAGCTACGCTGGGTATTTCGGTCCAGAAGTTACGCGATGCCCTAGGCCCGCCGCCTCCAGACCTGGTGGGCGCGGCAGGTCGGTTGGGCATCAGCGTGGATGCGCTGCGCTCGGCCCTGGATGCAGCACGTTAAGTTGAGCCACTCTATGCCGTTCTCATTTTCTTTCAGTAACCTTTCGCTCAGAACCAAGCTCATCTGCTATCTGCTGGTGACCAGCCAGGTGTCTATCGCCATCGTGGGCGTGCTGGCGCACCAGCGTTTGATGCAGAAGTTCGACACCCTGGTGATGAAAGAGTCCAGTCGCAACTTCCAGGCCGATGTGCAGCAGTATTTCCGCACCTACGGAACCTGGGCCGAAGCACAGCGGCGCGAGCCTTTCCGCGCCTTTGTTGAACGCCGACATGCCACCATGCGCCCGGATGCCGGCGGTGGGCTGCGTCCGCCGCCAGTGGAACAGCTGGGGCTCGCGCCCGAGCCGGGGCAGCGGCCGCCGCCACCGGGTAATCTGCATCGGCCGCCTTTCCGCTTCTATTTGTTTGATGCGGACTACCGCTCGCTTTTCGAGTTGGAGCCCTATCACCCGGGTGACCCTATTCGTGACGAAGATCGGGGCCGCATGCAACCCATCTTGCTGGACGGCAAGCTGGTAGCCTACGCCTCTCCGCAGGGGAAGGTGAACTATTCCGATCTTGACCTGGGCTATCTGGCCGCCATGCGTGAGTCTCTGCTGATGGGTACGGCGGCTGGCATGCTATTGACCCTGGTGTTGGGTGTGGTGCTGGGCAACCGCCTGAGCCATGCCCTGCGCAAGCTCACCCGCGCGGTGCATGCCATGGGTCAAGGGGATTTGCGCCAGCGCGTACCCGTGGAGTCACAGGACGAGGCAGGTGTGCTGGCCCAGGCCTTTAACCGCATGAGCGACGTCATCGCCCAGCAGTACGAAGACCTGCGCCAATCCCACGCGCAGATCGAGGCCATGGCCGCGCAGATGCGTGAACTCAGCCTGCGCGACGTGTTGACCAGCCTGCACAACCGACGCCATTTCGACGAGCAGTGCGCGCAGTTCTTCGCCAGCGCGCAGCGTTACCAGCGGCCGTTCAGTGTGATGCTGGGTGACATAGACCACTTCAAAAGTGTGAATGACCGGTTTTCTCATGCCACGGGGGACGAGGTGTTGCGCCGCATCGGCCAGATTCTGCAGAGCAGCATGCGTGCCTCTGATCTGGTGGCGCGCTACGGCGGCGAGGAATTCGTGGTGGCCTTCCCCGAGGCCGATTTGCCGCACGCGCGAGAAGCCTGCGAGGCCCTGCGTCAGCGGGTCGAGGCCTACCCATGGCACGAGGTGCACCCGGATCTGCGCATCACCATCAGCATGGGTTTGAGCAGCAATACCCAGGTGGAGAGTTTTCACACCATGCTCGACGCGGCCGATGCGCAGCTCTACCGCGCCAAGCGCGAGGGCCGCAACCAGGTTTGCAGCGATGCGGACGTACCCGCAGAGGGTTAAGGCAACGCAGACCAAATCTCTCGCGGCCTGTGCATCCCTGGTCTCGGGCGGTCTGCGGCGCGCAGCCTTGTTCAGCGTCGCCTTGACTACAAAAATCCCCGCACCACCTGTGCCAGCCGCGCAAAGCTGGGGCCAATTTCTTCCTCGGGCACCGCACCGTAGCCCAGCAGCAGGCCCTTGTTCGTGGCGGGTTGCTGCAGGTGGTACAGCGACAGCGGCCGGGTGCTGATGCCGGCGCGTTGGGCAGCGTCGGCCACGGCGGCGTCGTCCACATGCTGGGGCAGGCCCAGTACCAGGTGCAGACCGGCATCGCCGCCGATGACGGGTAGCTGGCCGCCAAACTCATGCTGGATGGCGTGGATCAGCGCGTCGTGCCGGCTGCTGTACACGCCGCGCATGCGCCGGATGTGGGTGGCGTAATGCCCTTCGGACAAGAACTGCGCCAGCACCGCCTGCTGCACGGTTTGCCCCTCGCGGAACAGCTCGTTGAGCGCGCGCGCGAAGCCGTCCACCAGATCGGGTGGCAGCACCAGGTAGGCAATGCGCAGCGCGGGGAACAGGGTCTTGGAAAACGTGCCCAGGTAGACCACGCGGTCGTGCACGTCCAGGCCCTGCAGCGCCGGCAGGGGGCGGGTGCCGTAGCGGAATTCGCTGTCGTAGTCGTCCTCCACCACCCACACGCCGTGCACCGCCGCGTAGTCCAGCAGCTGCTGGCGTCGGCCGTGGCCCATCAATGCGCCCAGCGGGTACTGGTGCGATGGGGTGACGAACATCAGGCGCGGCGGCTGGCGCAGCTGCTCGGGGCTGGGCGCCATGCCCTCGGCGTCCAGCGCTACCGGCTGCAGGTCAAGCCCATGCGCGCGCAGCACGCTGCGGGCGCCCCAGTAGCCGGGGTCTTCCATCCATACTTTGTCGCCCGGGTCGCTGAGCAACTGAGCCACTAGGTGCAGCGACTGCTGGGTGCCACTGGTGATCACCACCTGCTCCGGGCTGCAGACTACGCCGCGCGTGCCCTGCAGGTAGTCCGACACGGCCTGGCGCAGGCCAGCGTCACCCGGACCGGTGGCATAGGTCAACTGGTCTGGCGTGTGCCTGCGTGCCAGCCGCGCCTGCAGCCGGCTCCACACCTGGGTGGGAAACATGCGCACCTCGGGTACGCCCGGGGTGAAGGCGCCCCATTGCAGCCGCGCGGCCCGCGCCTCGCTGACCAGCTGGCTGCCGCGTTTGGACAGCAGGGCGCTGCGCGCGCGGGCGGGCGTGCTGCTGCGGTCCACCAGGCGCGGGCCTATGGCCGCCACATAGGTGCCGCGGCCCACGCCGGCCTGCACATAGCCTTCCAGCGCCAACTGCTCGTATACGTGGACCACGGTGTTGCGCGCAATGCCCAGGGCCTGGGCCAGGGCGCGCGTGGGCGGCAGCTTGGTGTCCGCCGCCAGCACTTGCTGGCGTATGCCGCCCTGCAGGATCGTGTAGAGCTGGCGGTGGTCCGGCTGGCCGCTGTGCCGGTCGAACTGGCGCAGCACAAAGTCGGGCAGGGTGCTGGCCTTGGCCACCCGGTTGTGCTTAATTGGTTCCATAAAGTATTCGATATTGGTTCTAATTTTGGGGCCAAATTAATTTTAAACTTCGCCACACTCACCATCCACCGTCTTCAAGGACTCTATGAACTCCGCTACCGATACCCAGCATCTCCGCCCTGCCACCGCCGCCAGCAACGCAGCCCTGGATGCGCGCCGTGCCGCAGCCACGCCGCGTGGTGTGGGCATCGGCACGCCGATGTACGCCGCCCGTGCCTTGAATGCCGAGCTGTGGGATGTGGAAGGTAGCCGCTTCATCGATTTTGCTGCAGGCATTGCCGTGCTGAACACCGGCCACCGCCACCCGCGCATGGTTGCTGCCATCCAGGCCCAACTGGACTGCTTCACCCACACCGCCTACCAGGTCGTACCCTATGAAAGCTCGGTGCATCTGGCCGAGCGCCTGAACGCGTTGACCCCCGGCAGCCACGCCAAGAAAACCGCCTTCTTCACCACCGGCGCCGAAGCCGTGGAAAACGCCATCAAGATCGCCCGCGCCGCCACCCGCCGCCCTGGCATCATCGCACTCACCGGCGCCTTCCATGGCCGCACCTTCATGGGCATGGCGCTAACCGGCAAAGTCGTGCCCTACAAGGTCGGCTTCGGTCCTTTCCCTGGCAGCATCTACCACGTGCCAGCCCCCACGGACCTGCATGGCGTGACGGTGGACGACACGCTGCATGCCATCCAGCAGCTGTTCAAGTGCGATATCGACCCCGCGCAAGTGGCGGCCATCATTTTGGAACCTATCCAGGGCGAAGGCGGCTTCTATGTGATGCCATCCGCGCTGATGGTGGCCCTGCGCGCCCTGTGCGACCAGCACGGCATCCTGCTGATCGCCGATGAAATCCAAACCGGTTTCGCCCGCACCGGCAAGATGTTTGCCATGGACCACCACAGCGTGGTGCCCGATCTGATGACCATGGCCAAGAGCCTGGCCGGTGGCATGCCCTTGTCGGCCGTGACCGGCCGCGCTGAAGTGATGGACGCACCAGCCCCCGGTGGCCTGGGTGGCACCTATGCCGGTAACCCGTTGGCCATTGCCGCGGCCCATGCCGTGCTGGACGTGATTGAAGACGAGCAGCTGTGTGCCCGCGCCGAGCGTCTGGGCCAGGTGCTGAAAGCCCGCCTGGAAAGCCTGCGCGCCAAGGTGCCGCAGATCGCCGAAATCCGCGGCCTGGGCGCCATGGTGGCGGTAGAGTTCAACAAGGCCGACGGCACGCCTGACGCCGACTTCACCAAGGCCGTACAAAAGCGCGCGCTGGACGCGGGCCTGATCCTGTTGACCTGCGGCGTCTATGGCAACGTGATCCGCTTCCTGTTCCCGCTGACCATTGAAGACAGCGTGCTGGCCGAAGGCCTGGACATCCTGGCCGCTGCCATGACTGCATAACGAAGATCATCTGATGACTACCAAGCTCAATCTCAAAGACCCCACCCTCCTGCGCCAGCAGGCCTTCATTGCCGGTGCCTGGGTCGATGCCGACAACGGCGAAACCGTGCCCGTGACCAACCCCGCCACCGGCGAGGTGTTGGGCACCGTGCCCATGTGCGGCACGGCGGAAACCGTGCGCGCCATTGCCGCCGCCGAGGTCGCCCAGCGCCAGTGGCGCAATGTGTCGGGCAAGGACCGCGCGGCCATCCTGCGCAAGCTCAATGACCTGATGCTGCAACACCAGGACGACCTGGCGCTGATACTCACCTCCGAGCAGGGCAAGCCCCTGGCCGAAGCCAAGGGCGAGATCGTGTACTCCGCGTCCTTCATCGAGTGGTTTGCCGACGAAGCCCGCCGTAGCTATGGCGACACCATCCCCACGCCCAGCGCCGACCGCCGTCTGATGGCTATCAAGCAGCCCATTGGCGTGACAGCCGCCATCACGCCCTGGAACTTCCCCACCGCCATGCTGACCCGCAAGGCCGGCCCGGCGCTGGCCGCCGGCTGCTCCATGGTGGTCAAGCCCGCCACGCAGACGCCGTATTCCGCCCTGGCCTTTGCCGAGCTGGCCGACCGCGCCGGTGTACCCAAGGGTCTGCTATCGGTGCTGACCGGCTCCGCCAGCCAGATCGGCGGCGAGATGACGCGCAGCCCCATCGTGCGCAAGCTGACCTTCACCGGCTCCACCGAAGTGGGCCGCACCCTGATGCGCCAGTCGGCCGACACCATCAAGAAGCTGTCGCTGGAGCTGGGCGGCAACGCGCCCTTCATCGTGTTTGACGACGCGGATCTGGACGCCGCTGTGGATGGCGCGATGATCTCCAAGTACCGCAACACCGGCCAGACCTGCGTCTGCGCTAACCGCCTCTACGTGCAGCGCGGCGTGCTGGAAGCATTCACCGCCAAGCTGGTCGCCAAGGTCAATGCCTTGAAGGTTGGCAACGGCGTGGACGCCGGTAGCACCCAGGGCCCGCTGATCGACGCCAAGGCCGTGGCAAAGGTCAAGGAGCACATCGCCGACGCCGTGGCCAAGGGTGGCAAGGTGCTGGCCGGCGGCAAGCCGCATGCCTTGGGCGGCCTGTTCTTTGAACCCACCGTCATTGGTGGTGCCACCGAAGACATGCTGTTCGCCCAGGACGAAACCTTCGGCCCGCTGGCCCCGATCTTTGTGTTCGACACCGAAGCCGAAGTCATTGAGCGCGCCAACAACACCGAGTTCGGCTTGGCCGCCTACTTTTACAGCCGCGACATCGGCCGCGTGATGCGCGTGTCCGAGCAGATCGAGTCGGGCATGGTGGGCGTCAACACCGGCCTGATCTCCACCGCCGAAGCACCCTTCGGAGGCGTCAAGCAATCCGGCCTGGGCCGCGAAGGCTCCAAGTACGGGCTGGAGGAGTTCATGGAAGTGAAGTACATCTGCCTGGGCGGGCTGGATAAGTAAGTTCCGGCTTGCTATTTGCATCCTGCCACTGGCATGAGCCGGTAGCGAATGTTTCCATGCCTGCCATCGATGGTGGCTGTACGGAACAAGGGGGATGCACGTTCGCAAGCTAGCCATCCCCTGCAATCAACCACTAACTGTGCTGGCGTCATAGGTGGCGCGACGCGCTGGCTGGCCATGTCCTGTGCCTGTTCACAGCTTGGTTTAGCGAGGGCGGTGTTGGGCTGTGCAGAGACTTGCTTGGCACCGCATCTTCTCGCGCATAGTGGGTATTCCCGGTGCGCGTTGGTTCCGTAATCTCTTGGAGTTTGCGTATGTACCGGTTCCTTTTGCGTCCGATTTTTGCGCGTGTCTTAGCCCTGGCGGTTGCTTGTGCAGCAAGTGCAAATCTATTGCCTGCCCACGCCGCGGGGCTCACCATCGCCAACTTTGGCGGAGCCAATGCCAATGCACAAGCTGTGGCATTTCAAAGACCTTTTGCGCAGCGCAACAATGTGGTGGCAACGGCAGTGGAATATGACGGGTCGTTGAGCACCATCCGCGCCATGCTGAAAAAGGGGGCGTTCGATTGGGATGTAGTGGAAGTCGAGTCGACAGATTTGCTGGCTGGTTGTGAGGCGGGGCTATTCGAAAGCGTGGACCAGTCCACTTTGCCACATGCTCCACAACTGCTTCCGGGAAGTGTTCAGTCCTGCGGAGTGGGCGCATTCGTGTGGTCAACGGTATTGGCATACGACCCGACCCGGTTCAAAGATGCCCCCAAATCGTGGCAGGATTTCTGGGATGTTGCCAAGTTCCCCGGAAAACGAGGAATGCGTGCTGGCCCGCGCTACAACCTTGAGTTCGCACTTATGGCCGATGGCGTTCCGCGTGACGAGGTGTACCGGGAGCTGGGCACGGAGGCCGGCCTTGCACGCGCCATCAAAAAGCTCAATGCGCTCAGGCCCTACATCGTCTGGTGGACCAGCGGTGCGCAGCCCCCCAAGCGCTTGGCTGCGGGTGAGGTCGTGATGTCTACTGCTTTCAATGGACGCATCGCAGTGGCCAATCGTGAAAATCCAACATCCAGGCTTGAGATCGCTTGGCCAGGGGCTATCTACGAGCTGGACTATTGGGTCATCCCTAAAGGAACACCTCGGAAAGACCTGGCCCGCCAATACATTGCTTACGCCACCACAGAAGATGCGCAACTGGCCTTTTCTCGTGAAATTCCATACGGCCCGACCAATATGAATGCCATATTGAAATACGACACCGGCCGCCGTACGCAAAGTACCTCCACCCACCAGGCGTTGGTTGATTTGTCGATGCTTGGCAGTGAGCTGCCATCGGCACCGGGCAACCTGCGAAAAGCCTTGGCGTTCAATCCTAATTTCTGGATCAAGCATGGCGCAGCCATTGAAAAGCGTTTTGCCGAAGCAGTGCAGCCCTGAGCATCAGGTGTATTTGCACGGCAGCCAGAGCTATATGCCTATTTCCCTCGTGTTGTTTAGATAACCAAGGAAGTTCAGACGGACATGAAGTTAAAAAGAATGAAGTTGGGGTATCGGCTGGCGTCGACATTTGGCATCTTGCTGATTCTGATCGTGGGTATTGCAGTCGTAGCGGCAGCACAGATTCAGTCGGTTAACGGAGCTCTCAATTACTACACAACTACCACTACGCCGTCATTGAAAGCGGTGAGGTTGTGGCAGGAAAAGATAGCCAACATCCGCATGCTGGAGGCACAGCATCTGATGGCTGCGACGGCCGATGACATGGCGGTACTGGAAACCAGCATTGACCACGAGTACGGCGAATTCAAAACAGCACTGGCCGAGCATGAACGCCTGCTCTCCAGTGACGAGGACCGGGCGCTCTGGAAGAGTGTGGCCAATGCAGCGACCTTGTCCATGGGTTACTGGGACAAGTTAAAAAGCATTTCTCGCGAATCCATAGAGGACCCAGCTAAAACGGAAGAAGCACGGCGCCTTTTTACAGGGCGGTCGGAGCGGCTGTACCGAGCGACTGCCACCGCTATCGACAATGAGTGGAAACTGAAGTCCGCAACCGCAGACGACCTGGCCGACAGCAGCGCGAAAACTTATGCGCGGTCGATAAGCCTGCTCATCGGGGGCTGCCTGCTGGCATTGGTTTGCGGTGTGGCCGCTGCTGTTGCCGTGGTGCGTTCCATTGCGATGCAGATGGGCGGAGAGCCAGACGATGTTGCGCGGATTGCGTTGGCTATTGCAGACGGAGATTTGAGCATGCATGTTCCGGTGCATGGGGAAAATAGCAACAGCGTCATGTCTGCCATGGCAACCATGCGCGGGCGCCTTGCCATCATCGTCGGAGAGGTCCGGCAAAGCAGTGAGCACATCGCTTCCGGTAGCGCACAGATTGCTTCCGGCAATCTGGATTTAAGCTTGCGCACCGAAGAGCAAGCCAGCGATGTGCAGCAGACGGTCCAGTCCGTGGGGCGCCTGGCCGAGACGGTTCAGCACAATGCGAATACCGCAGAACAGGCCAATCAATTGGCCTCCAAGGCGTCATCTGCAGCGGTGGAAGGTGGGCAGGCTGTGGCACAGGTCGTGGCCACCATGAAGGGTATCTCCGCCTCGTCGAAAACCATCAGTGACATCACCGGCGTCATCGACGGCATCGCGTTCCAAACCAATATCTTGGCACTGAACGCCGCGGTTGAAGCGGCCCGTGCAGGTGAACAAGGGCGTGGCTTTGCCGTGGTGGCCAGCGAAGTCCGCTTGCTGGCTCAGCGATCGGCCGAGGCGGCCAAGGACATTAAAAAGCTGATCGGTGACAACGTTGAGAAGGTCAATGCAGGCATGCGCCAGGTCAACGAAGCTGGCGTATCGATAGAGCAAATTGTGGTTCAGGCGCAAACCGTCAGCCAGCTTATTCTGGACATACGCAACGCAGGTGCCGAGCAACACGATGGCATCAGTCAAGTACGCAACGCTGTCCACAGAATCGACGAAGTCACACTCCAAAATGCCGCATTGGTAGAGCAAAGCAGTGCTGCGGCAGACAGTCTCAAAACACAGGCGAGCAAACTGGCTGCGGTTGTGGGCACCTTTCGTTTGGTGTGATGTTGAAAAAAGCCCTCTCGATGCAGATGCATGCTGCACAAGGCGCTATGTTTTAAATAGCATTTGCTATAGCAGGCGGCTCATGAACACGCTGTGCGGGTCCAGCTTGTAGTCGGCAAACGGCCCGCATTCCTGGAAGCCAAACGCTTCGTACAGCCTGTGCGCGGCGGCAAAGCCGGGGACGGGGCCGGTCTCCAGACTGAGGCGCCGCAAGCCCAGCGCCTGGGCATGCTCCACGATATGCGCCAGCAGCGCACGTGCCACACCTTTGCGCAGATGCTGGGCGGCGGTGCGCATGGATTTGATCTCGCCATGCTGCGCGTGCAGCAGTTTCAGTGCGCCGCAACCCAGCAAGTCCTTGCCGTCCCAGGCGGTCCAGAAACGGATGTTCGGCTGGCGCAGGCCGTCCAGGTCCAGCGCATGCACGCTCTCCGGCGGCGACAGGGCATGCATGCCACGCATATGTTCTTCCAGCAGCGCGTGGACTTCAGGGCCTTGGAGGTCGTCTAGTCGGATGTGCATGGACCGATTTTCTTAGGGTGTCGTCTTGGGTGCCAACGCGAGCACGTCCGCCAGTGGTGGCACGGCGGCGAAGGCGTCTTGCGGTTTGTCGTAGCCAATCGCCAGGTTCACACCGGTCTGCAGCTTTTGCGCCCAGGCGGACAGTTTGGTGATGAACTCTTTTTTCACCGGGTCGGCCGCCAGACTCTGTTCGGTCCAGTCGCTGGGTTGGGAGTCGGGAAAGCCCAGCTGCTTCAGGCTCAAAAACAGCTCCAGACCGTAGATGCGCGAGCCGTTCTGCGAATTTCGCACCCGGATATCCAGCAGTGTCTGGCTCTCTTTGCCGACCGCACTGAATACCGTGTCAATCGTCATGCAGTTGTCGAACTGGCGACCGCCTTGATTGATCGCCACCAGATGGCTGCCCTTGCAGGGCTCGGCAAGGAAGTAGGCGTTGGCCTGGCTTAGATTGACCAAGGTATGGGCTTCGGCGAAGAAGGCATTGTCGATCGGACTAATGGCAGTCAACGAGCCTAGGCGGACGCGGATATTGTTTTCCGTCGACGAGCCTGCTACGACCCGCCACGTGCGCCCACCTCGGAAAATCGGGTAACCGCCCATTGTGCTGGTATCAGGTAGCTCTGCCAGCTTCTCTACCGGTTTGTAGTCTCGGGTGAAGTTGTCGCTGAACACATCTTCCGCACGGGCTGCGGTACATGCAAGGGTGACGGCCACAGCTAGAAGGGCGGCCAGTTGGGAGAATCGGGGCAGTGCGAGGGAGGTCATGGGTTGCGGGCGTTGGCATTCTTTGCGGATGCGAAGAAAAGAGCGGCAGTGTAGTGGCAGTGTTTTAAGCTAGGCGCCGAGGCCTGTACAAGTTTCAATCATTCACATGAAAATGGCCCGTACAGCAGGTTCCACCTGCACAAGCCGCTATGCAATCAGGAGTAACACAGATGCGTACTGTAGGAATCGTCGCCGGCCTCGCGCTGGCATGGGGCAGCACCGTGGGGGCGGCGGAGCTGCAGCTGCGCATCCTGGAGACCACCGATGTGCACATGAACCTGCTGAGCTACGACTACTACCAGGACAAGCCCACCGACCAGTACGGCCTGGCGCGCACCATCAGCCTCATCAAGGCGGCGCGTGCCGAGGCACCGAACAGCCTGCTGTTCGACAACGGCGACCTGCTGCAGGGCAGTCCTATGGGTGATGTCATTGCCAAGGTGCACCCGCTGCAGGACGGCCAGACCCACCCTGCCTACAAGGTGATGAACCAGCTGGGTTATGACGCGGCCAACCTGGGCAACCACGAGTTCAACTTCGGCCTGCCATTCCTGCAGCGCTCGCTCAAGGGCGCCAACTTTCCCTATGTCAATGCCAACATCTACCTCGATAGCGGCGCGCAGGAGCAGCATGCATTCACCCCCTACCTGCTGCTGAAGCGCGAGCTGCTGGATGCCGAGGGCAAGAAGCACCCCATCACCATCGGTGTGATCGGCTTTGCGCCGCCGCAGATCATGCAGTGGGACAAGGCTAACCTGGAGGGCAAGGTAGTGGTGCGCGACATCGTGGCCACGGCGCAGAAATACGTGCCCGAGATGCGCGCCAAAGGTGCGCAGCTGGTGGTGGCTATTCCGCACAGCGGCTTTGAGAAGGGCGAGGTTGGCCTGCTGGCTGAGAACGCGGTGTCCAAGCTGGCCGAGGTGCCGGGCGTAGACGCCATCTTGTTCGGCCACGCGCATGCTGAATTCCCCAGCAAGGCCTTCGCCAGTTACCCTGCCGTGGACGCCGCGCGCGGCACCATCCACGGCGTGGCTGCCGTCATGCCGGGCCGCTGGGGCGACCACCTGGGCGTGGTGGACTTCACGCTGGATGACAGCAGCGGCAGCTGGAAGGTGGTGAACAGCCAGTCGTCCATCCGCCCCATCTTTGACCGTGCCGCCAAGCAGTCGCTGGCCGCCGCCGACCCCATGGTCGAGCAAGCCATTGCCACCGAGCACGCGCAGACGCTGGACTATGTGCGTAACAAGGTGGCCTTCAGCAGCGCACCCATCTACAGCTACTTTGCCCTGGTCAGCGACGACCCCTCGGTACAGATCGTCTCTAACGCGCAGACCGCCTATGTGAAGCGCGCCATGCAGGGCACAGACTATGAAAAGTACCCCGTGCTGTCGGCCGCCGCGCCGTTCAAGTCCGGCGGCCGCCAGGGCTGGAGCTACTACACCGACATCCCCGCCGGCCCGCTGGCCATCAAGCACATGGCCGACCTGTACATCTACCCCAACACCCTGAAAGCCATGTTGCTGACCGGCGCCGAGGTGCAGGAATGGCTGGAAATGTCGGCCGGCCAGTTCCTGCAGATCGACCCGAAAGGCGCGCCGCAGCAGCCATTGGTCAACGATGCTTTCCCGTCTTACAACTTCGACACCATCGACGGTGTGGCGTACGAGCTGGACCTGACCCAGCCCGCCCGCTATGACGCCAAGGGTGGTTTGGCGGCCGCCAGCGCACACCGGGTGCAGAACCTGCGCTTCGACGGCAAGCCGATAGACCCGGCGGCCAAATTCATCGTTGCCACCAACAACTACCGCGCGTTCGGCGGCGGCAACTTCCCCGGCCTGGGCGCCGCCAAGGTGGTGCTGGACGCCCCCGACGAAAACCGCCAGGTGCTGGTGGAATACCTGCAGCTCATGGGCACGCTGACGCCCGGCGGCCAGGTCAACCCGCAGGCCGACAACAACTGGAAGATCCAGCCTGTGCCCGGCGTGCGCATGGCCTTCAGCTCCGGCAGTGGTGGCATCCGCTACCTTGCGAACCACCCCGGCATCCGGCTGGTGAAGGACAACGGCGACGGGTCGGCGCTGTACACGCTGGGCGAGTAACTAGGTAAGCCGCCGGCCCGAGGCAACGCGGGCCACATACACCGCCATCAGCAGCGCAAACCCGGCCATCACCCACATCAGGCCATTGCCGCCCACGGCATGCATGGCAGCCGCCGCCACCAATGGGCCGGCGACCGCGCTGAGCGTATAGACCATGGACACCGCGCTCATATTGCGCGCCATGCTGTCGCCCTGCGTCTTGGCGCTGGCGATTAGTGCCAGGGTCAAGTAGGCCGTGACCAGGCCGCCCAGGCAGAACACCGCCGCGTGCAGCAGCAGCGGGCCTAGCGCATAGGTCAGCGCCAGCGCGACCACGGCGGTGCCGATACAGCAGCACAGGCTGGCGAAGGCCATGCCCCGGTGGTCGGCCAGCCAGCCGGCCACGTACTGCATCAGCAAACCGCCCAGGCCGAAGCTGGCCAACAGGCTGGCAATCTGCGCTGCATCCAGTTGCTGCGCCGTACCAAATACCGGGAACAGGCCGATGAATGCCGACTCCGACATGCCTCCAAACAAGGCCACGCCCAGGCCCAGCAGGAAGATCTTCTCGCGCGGCAACTGCCAGAACGGCGTTGCCTCGGGGGGCTGCGCGGAGGTGTTGGAAGTGGATGCCCGCTCCTCGTGCGCCCACAGCAAGGGCAGGGCCGCCATCAGCAGAAAGCCCATGCCCAGCCACAAGGGCGCCAGACCCTCAATGCCCCACCAACCCGACATGGCCGGAGCCACGATGGGCGCCAGTGCAATCAGGGTTTCATGGAAGCCCACCAGCCGCCCGCGCGCATGGCTGGGCGCGATGTGGTATAGCCAAGGCTCCAGCCCAATCCAGCGCAGCCCCTGTCCAAAGCCGGCCAGCAAACCCGCGGGTAACCACAGCGCCGAGATACCCAGCGCGATGGCCGCCAGGGCCAGGATGGAGCACAGCAGCGCCGCAAGAATGGTGGGCCGCGCGCCAAACTGGCGGGTTAAGCGTGGTGCCACGCCCAGTCCCGGAAGCTGTCCCAGCCACAGGGATGCGGCATACAGGCTGAGCTGCAAGGCCGTCGCGCCTTGTTGTTCCAGCCACAGCGGTAGCACCACGAATGGAATGCCGAATTGCCCGACTTGGGCAAAGGTGGAGACCGCGTTCAGCGCGGCGATGCTGCGCCAGTCATAGGTGGTGTGCTGCATGGAGTGAGAGCTTGAAGCGTGGATGGCTTCGCGGCGTGTCTGCTATTTTATTCGTAGCTGTTGGTGCAGGTTTTATATGCAGTTGTGGGCTATCCGGTTTAATTCATTGATGCGCGGTGCCAGCGTCCCCGGTCGGGGGCGTGGGTATCAGGAGCGCTCTATACCCCTCAACTTGCCTCGAAATATATATAAAAAGAAGGTGATGCCAGTCTCCGCCTTTTTAAGGAAAGATGCAGGCGCGCGGGAAGTGGCTGTGAGGCACCGGGCTATAGTGGTTTGTCGTTTTTGCCTGCCGTTTTGCAGGCCTAGTAACGCCCGCAGCTGTCATGCTTTTTCTTGAAGTCCATCCATGAGCATTCTCGCGTCGCTTTTCTCTTCCACTCTGTATGTCCAGTTGTCACCCGATCGCTTGTCTGTACGCAACCCCAAGTCAGGCCAGTATTTTTCTGAAGTGCCAGAAGTGGCCATTGCCCATGTGCCCAAACCTAAGATTGTTGGCATAGGGGCCGAAGCACGCATGCGGGCTGCGGAGCCATCGGTGAAAATCGTTAACCCGTTTGGGCATCCTCGGACCTTGGTGGGTGACTTCACGGTGGGCGAGCAGCTGCTCAAAGCCTGTTTTTTCCGTGTCAATCGCAGCACATGGTTCTCGATGGCGCCGCGCGTGGTGATGCACCCGCTGGGCGATCCGGCGGGCGGGTTGACGCAGGTAGAAATACGCGCTTTCCATGAAATGGCCTTAGGTGCCGGTGGCAGCCAGGTCAAGGTGTGGCAGGGGCGCACACTGACCGACTCTGAGCTTTTGTCCGGCACATTCCCGGCGGACGGCGCCGTACTTTCATAGAACTGGCCGGTCCTCGGTTCTGATATTGCACACCACCCGTACCTCGCCCGCCATAGCTTCTACCCCTTGCACGCCAAAGCTGCGCTCCATCAACGTCACCTGGTCCCGCGCGCAATGCACCAAGGTGCTGGCGCGCGTGCCGTAGTGCGGCAGGTGGATGAAGGCGGCCGACAGGCCGCGCTCCAGGTCCAGGGGGATGCCGGTGTGCGGCAGGTCCGCATCATCGGCTAGGCGGGTGTCGGTCAGCAGGGGCCAGAGCTCGGTTTCCAGGGCGGGGCTGAGGTGGTCGGACTCGGCGGCTCGGTGCTGCTGCAGGGCCTGGGCGAATCCGTGGTGCAGGCGGACCAGTTTGGGCCAGGGGGTGTGGAAGTCGGCATTCGACACGGCCCAGACGCCGGGCTCGGGTGCGAAGTGCTTGCGGTGCCGGCTCTCATACGCGCGCAGCTGCTGGCCGTCGAACAGCAGCAGATTGAACGGGTTGTAGGCGTCGGACTCGGCGGCCAGGGCTTGCGCAAACTCCTCGGCCGTTTGTTGGCTCTGCAAAAAGGCGGTGACGATGCCGCCACGCGACGGGGCCTTGGGGTTGTGCCGGCTGGGGTCGCGGTAGTTGGTGAGCGCGGCCAGCCGGCCGCTGGGCGTGTGCAGGCCCATCCAGGTGCCGCCGCCTTGCAGGTCCTGGCCGGCGACGATGGGGCTGTTGGCCCAGCGGTGCAGCGGCAGGGCGGGACGGGCATAGAACTCGTCGCGATTGGCGGCGATGGTCAGCGGGGCAATGGCGTCGGGCTGCCACTGGAATGCAATCAGGCACATGGTGTTTGCTATGGTTTTGGTAGCTTCTGGCGCAGGTGGAATGTGCGCTGCGGGCAGATTTTCTTCAAGGGGCGGGCAGCACGCTGAGTTCGTTGATGACGGCTTCCACATCGTCGATGCCGCGCACCAGCTGCTCCACGGCTTGGGCTGCTTCGCGGCTGCGTACGCAGCCCTGCAGCCAGACCCAGCGTCGCTGACCCAGCACCCAGATGCTGGAGTCAGCAAAGCGCCCGTCGGCCAGGATGGCTTTGGCCGCGCGGGGGATGATTTCGGCGTCGTACAGATAGGCGTTGGGCAGGCGGCAGCGGCCGGAACGGTAGCAGCTGGTGCCGCGCTCGGCGCGCCAATGGGTTTCGGCCTGCATCTCGGCCAGGCTGATGCGCGGGCCCAGTTGGGGCGGGCAACTGGTGATGGCCGAGGTGACCTGCAGGAAGGGGTCGTTGAAGTAGTTTTGCAGCGCCTGGTCGGATGGGGCGGCCTGGGCGCCGGCGCAGCCGGCCAGGGCCAGCGCCAGGCTGCTGCGGCGCAGACGGTACAGAGTGCGCAAGGAGGGCAAAAAGGTCTTGGGCATGCGGGGCATGAAGCTGATGCTGCGCCGATTGTGCGCCTCCGTCAGTGCCCGTGCAGGCGACCCCACAGGTTTCAAGGATTTTATGGCCCTGGCGCAGGTGGCATCTGCGCAGGCAGCTTCTTTTTTGATAGCGGTTTGCGGCTCAGGCGTTCTTGCCCAGCACGCATTTAGCGCAGGCAATGTCGTCGTCGGTGGGCATATTCGCCATGACCTCGGTGTACGTGGGGTAGTCCAGCATGGCCATGTAGCAGACCAGGTGGTGGAAGCAGGCTTTGTCCTGGCAGATTTTGGCCATGGAGAAGTCGTCGTTGAAGATCTTGGCCTGCAGCAGGTCGCGGTACTTGGAGCAGTGCAGTATGTCGAAGGGCGGCAGCTGGGGCACCAGGTCGTGCGCGTAGTTGAACACGTCGTAGTTGGGCACGTTCTGCTCGAAGGCGTTGACGAAGTTGCTGTCGCCGGTTTTGGGCGATGCGAACAGGCAGGCGCTGGCGTTCAGGCCCAGGCGGCGCAGGTCCAGTGTCAGATAGGTGCTGATGGCCGAACCCAGGCTGTGGCCCAGCACGGTGACAGGGCTGGCGCCCACCAGGGCGCTCATCCCGCTGGCCAGGGGCGACCAGCCCGGGCCGCCGCCTAGCACATGCAGCTGCATGCTTTGGTAGATGTTGTAGAAGCCGCGGTCCACCAGCCCGCCTACGGGGTGGGGCACCATCAAGAAGTCCAGGTCGTCTATCCATTCGGGCAGGCTCTTGGTGCCGCGTATTGCAACCGCGAAGTTGCCGCCGGCGTCCTGCGCCACAAAGCCGTAGCAGTGCACATCGCCCATGCCCATGACGGTGCTGGTGGAGGTGAGCCCGCTTTGGCGAGACACGTCGGCGCCGGAGATATAGGCCCGCAGCGTCCAGCCGTCGGGGGTGATGCGCGGATCGGGCGGCGGCGTCAGCTGGCTCCAGTTGGCCTCGCACATGTCGAAGGCGTACAAAACCAGTTTGGCCTGTTGGGCGGCAGCGCGTCTGTCCATGGTGTTCTTTCGGTGGAGGGGGTGGGGCGGCAGCCCGCATGCGCGTACCGCGGCCAAGATGGTTCACCTGGGCGCGGGCAATGTCAATCCAGGCGCCACCGCAGGGCGGCTGGATTTCTCCTAAAGAAGGAGGATGTGTCAGCCAGGTCAGGCTTGGCTTTTGTTTTGCGCCAATCGAAGGTAGCGCAGCGCCCCGCGGCCCAGCTGCAGCAGGCTATGCAGGCGGGAGCGGCGGTACAGGCCCTGGCGCATCGGCTCTGTGTGCGGACGAAGCAGCTTGCGGGCCTCCCAGTAGGCCCAGCGCATCACCAGGGCATCACGGCGCAAGATGTACTTGGCATAGAACGCGCCTCGTCCGGCGTAATAGCCGGCGTACAGCCCCCGCAACTGTTCTGCAGAGCGCCGGCCATGGTTGTGCTGGACCAGCAGGCCGGGCACATATTCGATCAGCCCACCGGCACGCACTACGCGGTACAGCATGTCGAGGTCTTCGGCCACGCCGATAGCACTGCCGGGTCCGATATTGGTGTCGAAGCGGCCCAGGCTACGCAGCCAGTCGGCCCGAAAGGCCATATTGCAGCCGATGATGGGAATGTTGTCCGGGCTGAACCCGGTGAGCCCGGTGCGGCTGGCCTGCAGGGAGCGCTTGATGGTGACCGGTGCGTCCAGCGGATCGTGCAGCTCGACCCGCCCGCCTATGCAGTGCGAAGCCGGGTGCGTTCGGAAATGCGCCACCACCGTGGCCACCCAGTCGTCGGCGACAAGGATGTCGTCGTCGATGAAGGCCAGCAACTCGCCGCGCGCCAGACCCAGTGCCTGGTTCAGGCCATAGGCTTTGCCGCGCCGCGGCTCATACAGAGTGACCACGGCCATGGGCGCTGTGGCGGCAAAGTCCTGCAGCACGGCGGCGGTGTCGTCGCTGGAGGCGTTGTCGGCCACCAGTACTTCCCAGCGCAGGCCTGCTTCGGTGTGGTTGCGTGCCAAAGCGTCCAGCATGCGGCGCAGGTCCGCCGCGCGGTTGTAGGTGCTGACGACGACCGACAGGTCGAACGCGGTCGTGCTCATGCTCGTGCGCTGCAGGCCGGATGGCAGACGCTGTTCATTTCGCCATAGCACGCTTGGCCCAGCAGGTGCTTGGTACGGCGCTTGTCACCGGTGACAAGCATTTGGTCGCCATGGACGGATTGCATCTGAGCCTATCGTGTGTCGTTTGTGCACGCACACTATACGCAAAGCCCTGGCCCACTTGGCGTGGGTTCTGGTTTTTAGTTCTCCTGGCTACAGGCTCAATCGGGCGTGGTCAGATCCTTGGCATCGCTGTCCACCACAAATACCGCCAGCAGCTTGGCCGGTTGGGTGTTGCTGGCGTTTTCGCTGACGCCGTGGTGCTGGCCCGGTGTCTCATAAAAACTCTCGCCCGCGCGGTAGATGCGCACCGGCCCGCCGTCGACCTGGCTGCGGATCGCACCCTGCACCACGTACGCAAAGATGAACGCCGAAGCCGCATGCCTGTGCGCAGGCGAGCCGCCGCCGGCCGGGTAATCGACCGTCACTGCAACCATGGTTTTGCCGGCGATATTCGTGATGGCCTGGTTGAAGATGGGCTGGACGCTGGAAGCGCGCTCGCTGTCGTGGACCTGTGCGATCGAGGCCAGCGGCAGCGCCAAGGCCAGGCCGAGGAGGATGGATTTCATAGAGTGCATGGCGTAACGATCGTTGGTTGAAAACAGGGATGGCTGAGCTGTCACAAGGGCAGGGCGTTGCGCAGCAGCCGTGCATGTACGGCTGCATCGTCCGCAATCTCGAACAGGCCATCGGTGGTGGACATCAAGCCGTGGGGGCAAAGCCCAGCGCGATGGCGACGCGGTTCCAGGCGTTGATCGCCACGATGGCGACGCACACACTGGCGGCTTCGGCCTCGCTGAAGACCTCGCGCAGTGCGGCCCAGGCGGCATCGGGGGCGCCCTGGCGGCTGACGTCGGTCAGATGCTCGGTCCAGGCCAGCGCGGCCAGTTCGCGTGCCGAGTAAATACCCGCCTCGCGCCATACCGGCAGCATGTCGATCTTGGTCTGCGGCAGGCCGGCCTTGCGCGCCAGGCCCAGGTGGTATTGCACGCAGTAGGCGCAGCCGTTGATCTGCGAGGCGCGCAGCTCCAGCAGTTCGACCAACTGGTCGTCCAGGCCGCCGTGGGAGGCGGTACCCAGGCCGTACAAGGCGGTGACGGCCTTCGGGGCCAGGCGTTCGAAATCGGGGTAGCTGATGCGGGTTGGGTGGCTAGACATGCTGTTTCCTAGAGGGTGACTGAACGAAGAGTTCCCATTCTCAAACTACACTGGTCCAAGCATTAGGCCAATATTTATCAAAATGATTAGTCCACTTTTCACCACGCCATGGCCGGAAAACATACGCAGGCCCCGCTGATCGGCGACCTGCCGCTGGGTACGCCCGCACCTGGCGAAGGCCTGCAGCACTGGCTGCACGGCGCGCTGCGCCGGGCCATCCTCGATGGCCGGCTGCCGGCCGACAGCATCTTGCCCAGCACGCGCAGCCTGGCGCTGCAGCACGGCCTGGCCCGTGGCACGGTGCAGGCGGCTTACAGTCAGCTGGTGTCAGAGGGCTACCTCCTGGCCCAGCCTGGCAGCGGCACGCGTGTCAGCCATGCCTTGCCGGACCTGGTCTTGCGCGTCGGTCCGATACCCCGACGGCGCAGCCCGCTGCCGGCCGCCAAGCCGACGCCTCCGTCCGGCCCATGGTTGCAGCGCGTGGCCCACTTGGAGCCGCCGTTTCCGTTGGGTGGCGGTGGGGCTCCGTTGCCTTTCGCGCCCCACCGCTGCGATGTCAGCGCTTTCCCCATGACCCTGTGGCGCCAATTGCATGCGCGCCAGCTGCGCCCGTCCCGGCTGCACGCGCTGTGGGACGCCGACCCCGCCGGCCTGCCCGAGCTGCGCGAGGCCATCGCCGCTCACCTTGCGATTGCCCGTGGTGTGGCGGTGTCGGCCACGCAGATCGTGGTGTTGAGCAGCGTGCAGCAGGCGCTGGACCTGTGTGCGCGTTTGCTGCTAGCGCCCGGTGACGCGGTGTGGATGGAAGACCCGGGTTACCCCGGCGCGCGGCAGGTGCTGCTGGCCGCTGGTGCCCAGGTGGTGGATGTGCCAGTGGACGCGGACGGTCTGCGGGTGGAAGACGGCCTGCGCCTGGCATCCACGGCACGCCTGGCCTATGTGACGCCATCGCGCCAGGCACCCCTGGGCGTGGCCTTGTCGCCCGAGCGACGGTTGGCGCTGCTGCGCTGGGCGATAGCCAACCAGGCCTGCATTTTCGAAGACGACTATGACAGCGAATACCGCTTCGTCGCCAAGCCGATTCCGGCGCTGAAAGGCCTGCCGGGCGCAGACGCCCATGTGGTGCTGGCCGGCACCTTCAGCAAGCTGCTGTTCCCGGCCCTGCGCCTGGCCTATGTGGCACTGCCGACGCACCTGGTCGAGCCGTTTCAGCGCGCCGCCTCGCTGACCTCCCGCCATGCGAATGGTCTGGCCCAGGCGGTGCTGGCCGACTTCATGGCCGACGGCCATTTCGACCGCCATGTGCGCCGCATGCGCAAGATCTATGCGACCCGGGCTGCAGCGCTGGAGCAGGCGGCCCACACGCACTGGCGCGGGCTGATCGAGCTGCCCACGGTGCAGGCCGGGCTGGACGTGGTGGGCCGCCTGGTGGATATGGACGAGGCCACGGCCCTACACAGGCTGGCCCCCATCGGGATACAGGCTGCGCCCTTGGGGCGCTACACCAGCAGCCACCCGGTGGGCCAGGGCCTGGTCATGGGCTTTGCGCCCTTCAGCCCGGAGGCAATCGATCAAGCCGCCCGCCAGGTGGCCGCAGCCCTGCGGCGTTGATTACCAGCTTTGACTACAGGAGCACCCGGCCCTCGATGCAGGTGACGGACTCGCCACCCACCCACACCTGGCCGTCCGTGTCCTGGTAGACGTGCACCCGGCCTTGGCGGTTCAGGCGCGTGCCCTGGGCGGCCTGGTATTGCGTGGGAGCAAAGCCATCGGCGATCAGCCACTGGGCCAGGCTGGCGTTCAGGCTGCCGGTGACCGGGTCTTCGGGCACTTCGACGGCGGCGGCGAAGGCGCGCACCTCCAGCAGCGGGTCGGCCGGGGCCGCGTGGATGCCGACCACGCCGACACAGATGCCTGTGTTCTTCAGCGCCGCGTGGTCGGGCTCCAGCGCCAGCACGGTCTGCGGGCTGTCCAGCAGCAGGCCCAGCCAGGGCAGGCCGTTGTCCAGCATTTGCGCGGCCAGCAGCTGCTGGGGTTTCAGTCCGATGGCGGCAATGATCTGTGCCATTAGCGCTGGGGCCAGCGTGCTGCGTTGCATAGGCGGCGCGGCAAACTGCAGGCGGCTGCCGTCGCGGCGTATGCGCACCAGGCCGACCTGGCATTCCTGCACCACCACGCCCGGCCGTTGTGGCTGGCCACCGGCTTGCAACCAGGCGTGGCAGCTGCCCAGCGTGGGGTGGCCGGCAAAGCGCAGCTCGCTTACCGGGTCGAAGATGCGTACCCGGTAGTCGGCTCCTGCCGCCCGGCCGGCCTCGGTGGGCGGCAGCAGAAAGGTGGTTTCGGACAGATGCGTCCAGTTGGCGAAGCGTTGCAGCTCGGCGTCGCCCAGGCCCGCTCCGTCCAGCACCACGGCCAGCGGGTTGCCCTGGTAGGGCGTTGCGGTGAATACATCGACTTGCTGGAATGGACGATTGGGCATGGCAGGCTCCATAAAGAAAAAAGGCCGCCAACGCAGGTATTGCCTGCGCAGACAGCTATTAAAAAACTAGCGTTTGGCTAGAGCAGTACGCTGCCGCTGACGCAGGTAACGGACTCGCCGCCGACCCACACCTGGCCCTGCGCATCGCGTTCGATGTGGATACGGCCGGCGCGGTCCAGGCAGGTGCCTTGGGACACCAGGTATTCCTCGGGTGCGTAGCCATCGGCGATCAGCCACTGGGCCAGGCTGGCGTTCAGGCTGCCGGTGACCGGGTCTTCCAGGATGCCCACCGGGGCGCCAAAGGCGCGCACTTCCAGCAAGGGCTCGGGCTCGCTGGCCGAGGCCGACTTGGCGAAGGCACGGGCTTCGCGGTTGGAACGGCCTATCAGCGGCGGCGCCTCTTCCCGGGGGTAGATGCCGACCACGCCGACTTTGTGGCCCAGGTTCTTCAGCGCCAGCTGGTCGGGCTTGAGCTGCAGCACGGTGTGCGGGCTGTCCAGCAGCAGGCCCAGCCAGGGCGAGCCGTTGTCCAGCATCTGCGCGGCCACCACGTCGCGTGCCTTCAGCCCCAGGGCGGCGGCCAACTGGGCTAGCAGCATGGGACTGGGGGCGCTGCGCTTCAAAGGCGGCGCGGCAAAGAACAGGCGGCTGTCGCGCCGGCGGATGCGCACCAGGCCGACCTGGCATTCCTGCACCACCACACCGCTCTGCCGGGGTTGGCCGCCAGCTTGCAGCCAGGCGTGGCAGCTGCCCAGCGTGGGGTGGCCGGCGAAGCGCATTTCGTCGATGGGGCTGAAGATGCGCACCCGGTAGTCGGCGCCAGCGGCCCGGCCCTCGGGCGTGGGTGGCAGCAGAAAGGCGGTCTCTGACAGATTGGTCCAATTGGCGAAGCGCAGCATCTGCGCCTCGCTCAGACCTGTGCCGTCCATCACCACCGCCAGGGGGTTGCCCTGGTAGGGGGTGGGCGTGAAAACATCGACTTGCTGGAAAGGGCGTTGCAGTGCGGACATGGCGGGTGTTTCAGAGTGGCTGTCGGTGGTGTCCCCCAGTCCCCCCCGCCGGGGGAGAGGGGGATTGGGTGTGAGTTTAGAGGGCGCGAATGGCCGCGGCCAGGGCCTTGATGCCGATATTGATTTGTTCCACGCTGGCCGTCACAAAGGACAGGCGCAGGGTGCGTGGGTCGGCCTGGTCGGCGTAGAACGCGCTGCCGGGCACAAAGGCCACGCCCTGGTCCACCGCCTTGGGCAGCAGGTCCACGGCGTGGATACCTTCGGGTAGGCGGGCCCACAGGAACATGCCGCCGTCGGGCGTATTCCAGGTCACGCCGGCAGGCATTTCACGCTCCATGGCGGCCAGCATGGCATCGCGCTGGGCCTTGTACAGCGTGCGGATGGTCGGCACGTGGCGGGCCAGAAAGCCGTCCTGCATCACCGCCACCACCATGCGCTGGTTGAAGCTGGGGCTGTGCAGGTCGGCGGCCTGCTTGGCCTGCAGCAGCTTGGGCATCAGCGCCTTGGGGGCGATCACATAGCCCAGGCGCAGGCCGGGCGCCAGTACCTTGGAGAACGAACCCATGTAGACGCAGCCGTCGGGGTTGCGGGCGGTCAGCGGCGCGGGCGGCGGCGCGTCGAACCACAGGTCGCCATAGGGGTTGTCTTCGACCAGGGGCAGGCCGACGGCGGCGGCGCGCTCCACCAAGGCGGCGCGGCGGGCTTCGGTCATAGTGCGGCCGGTGGGGTTCTGGAAGTTGGGCAGCACGTAGAAGAATCGGCCGTTGTCTGCCTTGCGGGCCAGGTCGTCCAGGTCCACGCCCTCGTCATCGCTGGCCACACTGACCACCTTGGGCTCCATGGGGGCGAAGGCCTGCAGCGCGCCCAGGTAGGTGGGCGTCTCCACCAGCACCTTGCTGCCCGGGTCGATCAGCACCTTGCCCAGCAGGTCCAGGCCTTGCTGCGAGCCGGTGGTGATCAGTACCTGGGAGGTTTCCACATTCCAGGGCAGTTGGGCGGCGACGATCTCGCGCAGCGGGCCATAGCCTTCACTGGCGGCGTATTGCAGCGCGCCCCGGCCATCTTCGTGCAGCACCTTTTCGCAGGCCGCGGCGAACTCAGCCACCGGGAAGGTCTTGGGCGAGGGCAGGCCGCCGGCAAAGCTGATGATGCCGGGGCGTTCAGTCACCTTGAGGATTTCACGGATCACCGAAGAGTTCATTTTCTCGGTGCGGGCGGCCAGATGCCAGGGGTTCGCGGGGATGCTCATGGTGCTCTTTCAAGGTGCCGCACAGCGCGGCAGGTTTTTACGCGTAGTTGGAAAGGGATTGTCGGCTAGGACAGCATGGGTGCGAGCGAAGCGACCAGCAAAACTGCCATCAAACCGTTGAAAAGTCGCCGGTAGTGGGGTATGCGCAACCAGTGGCGCAGCCGGCTGCCCGATAAGGCCCACAGGCTGATGGCGGGTATGCCGACAATCGCAAACCAGGCGGCCGCAGCTACGACCAGTGCGTGGCTGCTGTGGGCTGGCACATAGCTGCTGAAAGCGCCCACCGCCATCACCCAGGCTTTGGGGTTGACCCACTGGAAACCGGCCGCGCCCCAGAAGCTGATGGGGTGGCTGGCCTCGGCGTCTTGGGGCGCGCCGGCCGTGGCCACGCCCCAGGCCAGGTACAGCAGATAGGCCGTGCCCAGCCACTTCAGCACCAGATAGAGCTGCGGTATTTGTTCAAACAGCAGGCCCAACCCCAGGCCGACCGCGGCCAGCAGAATGAAGAAGCCGATCGACACCCCGGCCATGTGCGGCAGCGTGGCACGAAAACCGTGGTTCACGCCCGAGGCCAGCAGCATCAGATTGTTCGGGCCGGGGGTGATGGAGCTGACGAAGGCGAACAGCGTCAGCGCAAAGAAGAGTTGGGTGGTCATAAGGTTTCTTTAAAACAATCAACGTAACGACTCAAAGATGCATAACGCACGCTTTCCAGAAACACCGCAGAACTGGCTTTGCCAGGCTGCTGGTGTTGCCCCCTGCAAGGGGGTTGGCGAAAGATGCGTAGCACTGCAGCCTGGGGGTGTTCAGTGAACAGGCATGCGTTTGCCCACGAACACCACGGCGATCACGGCCAGGCCGAAGCCGACGGTGACCGCGTCCAGCCTTTCGCCCAGCAACGGCACGGCGAACAGCATGCTCAAAAAGGGTTGCACCAGCTGCACCTGGCTGACGCGCACCGTGCCGCCCAGCGCCAGGCCCCGGTACCAGGCGAAGAAGCCCAGCCACTGCGAGAACACCGCCAGGTAGCCAAAGGCCAACCAGCTGGTGGGCTGCAGCGCGGTTGCAGGCCAGGTGATCGCCGCGCCGGGCACGGTCAGCGGCAGCGAGATCACCAGGGCCCAGCAGATCACATGGTCGGCCCGCATGCGCCGCGACAGCAGGCCGCCAAATCCATAACCCACCGCGCCAAACAGCATGGCCAGCAACAGCAGTACATCGGCGGACTGTATGGACAAGCCGCTTCCAGAGCGCAGCATCGCAAAGCCCACCACCAGCGCGCTGCCCAGGGCAGCACACAGCCAGAAGCCTTTGGACGGGCGCTGGCGGTGCAGCAGCGCACCGGCGGCGGCGGTGGTCAGCGGCAGCACGCCGACGATCACGCTGGCGTGTACCGCTTCCACGTGCCGCATGGCGATGGAGGTCAGCAAGGGGAAGCCGAACACCGCGCCCGAGGCGGTCAGGGCCAGCGGCCACCAGTCGGCGCGCTGCGGCAGCGGGGCCCGGGTGGCGAGCAGGAAGGCGATGGACAGCAGCCCGGCGGCTGCGGCGCGGGCCATGGCGATGAATACGCCGGACATTTGCGGGTCGGCCGACGTGCCCACGGCCAGGCGCGTCATGGGCAGGGTCAACGCAAAAATCACCACCCCCAGCAGGCCCAGCCACAGGCCGCGGCGCTCGGCGGAGGTGGGCGCAAGGGGGAGGGTGGCGTGCAAGGTAGTCATGCGGTGGCAAGTACAGAGTGGACATCCAATGTAGTGGCAATACCAGCACACTGGCAGTACACTTTAACCAGCCAGTTTTTTATCTGTACTGGTCCTGAGGCCAGCACACAGGAGTGCATTCCATGTTGATGAAAGCCGCCGCCCAGTCGCTCACCGAGCAGCTTGCCAGCCATTTCGCCGAGCGCATCCGCAGCCGCCTGCTGGCCGGCGGCGCGCGCCTGCCCTCGGTGCGCCAGTGCGCGCAGCAGCACCAGGTCAGCGCCTCCACCGTGGTGGCAGCCTACGACCGGCTGCTGGCGCTGGGCCTGGTCGAAGCCCGCAAGAACCGCGGTTTTTATGTAAGAGAAACGGCCCCAGCGCAGGATGTACTTGCGCGAGCAGCTACACATTCAGGAGCAAGCGACGGCCCGCTGCGCCGCCCCATCGACGCCACGGCCCTGATGCGCGGCATGTTCCAGGGCGATAGCGACAAGCCCCAGCCGGGTATGGGCGTGCTGCCGCCGGATTGGCTGGAGAACAGCTTCATGCCCGCAGCCGTGCGCCGGGTGGCGGCCGGCACGGCAGACTTTTCGCGCCGCTACGGCGACCCGGCCGGCGACCCGGGCCTGCGCCAGAGCCTGTCCAAAAAGCTGGCCGGCCTGCATGTGCACGCCGGGCCCGAGCAGATCATCACCACCGTGGGCGCCACCCATGCGCTGGACATCGCCAGCCGCACCCTGCTGCGCGCTGGCGATTACGTGATGGTCGAGGAGCCGGGCTGGGCGGTGGAATTTGCCCGGCTCGAGGCCATGGGCATGCGCATCCTGCCGGTGCCGCGCCATGCCGACGGGCCGGACCTGGAGGTGATGGCGCGTTACTGCGAGGCGCACAGCCCTAAGCTGTTTGTCAGCGTCAGCGTGCTGCATAACCCCACCGGCTTCAGCCTGACGCCGGGCAGCGCGCACCGGGTGCTGACCCTGGCGAATGCGCACAACTTCTACATCCTGGAAGACGATACCTACAGCCACCTGGCGCCCGAACACGCAACCCGGCTCTGTGTGCTGGACGGCCTGCAGCGCACCCTGTACGCCAGCGGTTTCTCTAAGATCCTGGCGCCGGGCTGGCGCGTGGGCTTTCTGGCGGCGCCGCTGGCGCTGGTCGAGCGGCTCACCGACACCAAGCTGCTGGCCACCCTGACCACCCCGGCCCTGCTGGAGAAAGCCCTGGCCTGGTGTATCGACCAGGGCCAGCTGCGCCGCCATTCCGAACGGGTGCGCGAGCGGCTCGACCAGGCGCGCGCCCGCAGCACCAAGCTGGTACTGGCGGCCGGCTGCCGGTTTGCCTCCGAGCCGGCCGGCCTGTTTGGCTGGGTGGATACCGGCGTGGACACCGACGCGCTGGCCCAGCGCATGCTGGACGAGGGCTATATGCTGGCCCCGGGCGCGCTGTTCCACGCCAACCGCCAGCCCAGCAGCCTGATGCGCATCAACTTTGCGAACGCCCAGGACGCGGCTTTCTGGAAGGTGTTTACGCGGGTGCGCGATGAGGCTTGATATGCTGGCGCGATGTCTTTAAGCCTTCCGCTGCCCCGTATTCTTTGTGCCGCTTTGGCGGCCTGCCTGATGGCTCCGCTGCTGGCCTGGGCCCAGCCGTCCAGTGCAGACGAACCGCCCGCCGACTGCGCCAGCCGCTACCCACCGCTGGTGGCCATGCCAGACAGCCCGGTGCGCGACCGTGGTTTTCTGTGGCGTATCAGCAAGGGCGGCCACACCTCCTACCTGTACGGCACCATGCATATAGGCAAACCCGATTGGGCCCGGCCAGGTCCACAGACCCAGGCCGCGCTGGACGCGAGCCAGCAGCTGGCGCTGGAAATGGACGCTGTGCCCGCCACCATCCAGGCCCTGATGGCAGGCTTGGCGCGCCAGCCCAATCAGGTACTGGCGCCCGCCTTGGAGGCGCGTTTGCGCCAAGCGGTGGCCCAAGCCTGCCTGCCCCCGGCTTTGAGCGATATGTTTGCGCCGGAAATGCAGGTGACCATGTTGGACATTGGCATGCTGCGCGCCGACGGATATTCGGGAGATTGGGGCGCAGACGTCCAGCTAGCCGCCATCGCCCACGCGCGCGCCATGCCGGTGGTGGGGCTGGAAACACCGCAAGACCAGGTGCGCTTGCTGCTGGCCGCCAATGCCGAGGAGCGTAACGAGGGCGTCCAGGAGCAATTGGACGATATGGCTTCTGGCAAGGTGCGCCGTATCACCTTGCGCATGGTCCGCATGTGGGACGAGGGCGACCACGCCACTTTGCAGGCCTACAAGGCCTGGTGCGAATGCGCTCCAGCGAACGACCGCGAGCGCCGCGCAATGAAAGCCCTGCTGGACGACCGCAACCTCGGCATGGCGCAGGCCATAGACCGTCTGCATGGGCAGGGTACTTCTGTCTTTGCTGCGGTCGGCAGCCTGCACATGGTCGGCCCTACCGGCATTCCGGCCTGGATGGCCCGGCATGGCTACCGGGTGCAGCGCGTGGCATTTGGCTCTGCGGGCAAAAATTAAGCTGCGGCAGACGTGGCGCGTATGCCGGCTATTTTTGCTATAAATTATGTAGCTTATTGCGTATGTATTTCCTGCGCTGGAGGCACTTTTCTCTATGTCTTTTCGTAGGCCTCAAGCGTAACGTAGGGCACCCATGTGTGCAGTTTGATGCGCATCAAGTTTTGCAGAGTTGGGCGTGGTACCGGCAGCATGGGCTGCAGTTTGTTACCCATGGGCTGGGGCATCCAACCTACACTGGCGTCCGCTACTTTTCACGGGAGTGGACTTATGCCTACACACGCATTCGGCTTGGATAGTCTTTTGGATGACCTGCGCAGCCGTTATGGGGAGGGCGATGCGGTCGTGGTGCAGCTCAAGGCCGAGCTGGACAAGCGGCTGCAGGAAGAGCAGTCGCGCCCCGTAGTGGAGCGGCGTGCCAAGAACTCCCCGGCCAGGTCCCATTCGCGGGCCGGCTGGCAGGGCAAGTTCAAATCATCCCACGACGCGCCGCCCAGCTTTTTGCACTAGGGCGTTGCAGGGGCCTGCAGCAGGCCCCGGGGGGCCAAGCTGCTACCAGCTGGCTTCGCGGTCGGGCGTGGCGCCGATCTTGTGGATGGACAGGTCGGCGCCGTCAAATTCTTCTTCGGCCGATAGGCGCAGGCCCATGCTGGACTTGAGTGCACCGTAGACCACGGTGCCGGCCAGCAGGGCCCAGCCCGCGCCCATGGCCGTGCCGATCAGCTGTGCCGGCAGGCTGACGCCGCCGATGCCGCCCAGGGCCTTGCTGCCAAAGATGCCTGCCGCGATGCCACCCCAGGTGCCGCACAGGCCGTGCAGCGGCCACACGCCCAGCACGTCGTCGATCTTCCATTTGTTCTGTGTCAGGGTGAACATCTGCACAAAGATGGCGCCGGCCACGCCGCCCACCACCAGCGCGCCTAGCGGGTGCATCAGGTCGGAGCCGGCGCACACGGCAACCAGGCCAGCCAGCGGGCCGTTGTGCACAAAGCCGGGGTCGTTGCGGCCCAGCACCAGGGCCACCAGCGTGCCGCCCACCATGGCCATCAGCGAATTCACGGCCACCAGGCCGGAGATTTTGTCCAGCGTCTGCGCGCTCATCACGTTGAAGCCGAACCAGCCCACGCACAGCACCCAGGCGCCCAGCGCCAGGAAGGGGATGTTCGATGGCGGGTGGGCACTGAGGCTGCCGTCCTTGCGGTAGCGGTTGCTGCGTGCACCCAGCAGCAGCACGGCCGGCAGCGCCAGCCAGCCGCCCAGGGCATGCACCACGACGGAGCCGGCAAAGTCGTGGAACTCGGCGCCGGTCGTGGCTTTCAGCCAGGCTTGCACACCGAAATGCTGGTTCCAGGCAATGCCTTCATAAAAGGGATAGACAAAGCCGACGATGACCGAGGTGGCGATCAGCTGCGGCCAGAAGCGCGCGCGTTCGGCAATGCCACCCGAGATGATGGCCGGAATAGCGGCCGCGAAGGTGAGCAGGAAGAAGAACTTCACCAGCGCGTAGCCATTGTGCAGGGCCAGCTCTTCGGCGCCGACGAAAAACGAGGTGCCATAGGCCACGGCGTAGCCGACCACGAAGTACGCCACGGTGGAGACCGAGAAGTCCACCATGATCTTGACCAGCGCATTGACCTGGTTCTTCTTGCGAACCGTACCGAGTTCTAAAAATGCGAAACCGGCATGCATGGCCAGGACCATGATGCCGCCGAGCAGAATGAACAAGGCGTCCGCGCCCTGTTTTAGTGCTTCCATAGCTTCTCCGAGAGATAAATTGGTTTGTTTTGGTGCGCCAAAGCAGGATTGCACAGGCATGCTCCAAAACAAAGCAAGAATCGCACCGTATGTGTGCGCGTACGCGGTGTTGCCGGAATCGATGGGTTTGAGTTGCTATGTTTTAAATAGCTATTGGCACAGATATTTCCTGCGCTAGAGGCCGATTTCTATATATTTTGAGTGAGGTGCATAGCAGACGCGGTAGGCGCCACCTCGGTGCACGGGTCAGCTCAAACGGCGAGTTTCAGCGCGGCCAGGGTGCGCAGCAGGGCGCGGTTCACGTCTTCCAGCGGCATGCCCAACTGGTGGCAGAGTGCGCGGGTGGCGGTGCCGTGGCCGTTTTCCAGCGCGCAGGCAATCTGCAGCAGGGGGGCGTAGGGGCCGCTTCCGTGCAGAGTGGCCGCGTAGATACGACTGGACAGCGGCACCCGGTGCAGCGCCGTGCCCAGGGGCTCGCCCATCAGCACGTCGATTTGCGAGAACAGGCCGCAGAGGTAGATCTCGCGGCTCAGCTCCTGCTCGGCGCCAGCGTGCATCAGGTGTTCCATCAGCTTGGCGCGCAGCACGATGGAGGCTTTGACCGGCCGCAGATTCGGGTCGCTGGAGGCGCCGGGCAGGATTTCATACAGCCAACGGCGCAGCGCCTGCAGGCCCAGCATCATCAGGCCGTGGCGCACCGACTCGATGGTGTTGCGCAGGCCCACGGAGGCCGAGTTGGCATAGGCCAGGAAGCGGAAGGTGAGTATGGGCTCGGCGCACAGCAGGGCTTCGATGTGCTCGGTGCTGCGGTCTTCGTCCACGGCGCGGATCATTTGCAGCACGGCCTGGCGGTCCGGGCCGGTGGCCTTGTGCTGCAGGGCGTAGAGGATGTCTTCGTCCGGCCAGCCCAGCAGCGCGGCGGCGTTTTGCTGGTCCAGGCAATGCTCCATCAGCAGGCGGCTGGCAATGCCTTCGTAGATCTGGCCTGCCTGCACCGGGCTGTGCAGCGCGCCCTGGGCACCGGCCCGCTTGCGTGCAGCGGCTTGCAAAGCACTGAGCGCGGCCTGGGGCGACAGGTAGAGCAGGTGGGTGAAAAAGCAGCGCTCCAGCGCGCCACCGGGCAGCATATCGGCCTCGCCGCGCCACACCATGCGCAGGCCGCGCCGCTGCGCACGCTGCACGCGGTCGCTGATGGCGGGGGCCTGCAGCCAGTCGCCGCGTACTTCTATCCAGTGCCGGCTGGAGCTGGTCTGGTCCAGTAGGTCGCGCAGCAGCTCGGGTGAGTTGGGAGAGAGCAGCCAGGGCGGGGTGCTGGCGTCGCCCTGTTCCTGCAGGGCGGCGAGCAGGTGGCCTGCATCCACGGCGGTGTCGGGCCGCGCTTCTATGAGCAACTGCACTGCCGACAGCGAGCGGCGCCGGTCCCACAGTGGCCGGTAGCCCAGGCTGACGCTGCCCAGCACGGTGGCGTTCATGGCATGGGGCTCAGCTGATGTAGTTGAACAGGGACAGCTTCTGTATCGAGGCGTAGGACTGCAGGGCGGCCTGGTAGGCGGTTTGCTGGTTCTTCTGGTCGGCCACGGCGGCGTACATGTCGATGTCTTCCGCGTTGGATCGGTCGGTCTCGGCCTGCGTGGACTTGAGGGTTTGCGCGTCGGTGATGCGGTCGGCCCGGTTCAGCAGGTCGCCTGCGTGGCCGCGGCTGGCACTGATCTTGGCCAGGCTGTTGTCGATCTGCGCCAGGGAGATGGCCTGTTCCTGGTTGAAGTTGGCGTCGGTGCTCTTGGCACCGGTGGTGGTGGTCACGCCTGCCGAGTTCTTGGCAAACATGGAGTCGATGGTGCGGTCCAGCACGCTGAAGATGCTAGGCCGGTTGGCCAGCACATTGGCGTTGACGTCCAGCGTGTCGCCATTGCCCGGCGTGCCGCGCACCACCATGGAGATGCCGCCCATGGTGATGGCCTGGCCGGCTGTGTAGGTCTGGGCCGCCGAGGTGGTGGCCGTGGTGTTATCGGTCACCGTGTAGGTGGTGGCGCCGGTGGCCGGGGCTACGGGCGCGGTGAAGTTGATGGTGTAGTCGGTGCCCTGGGCAGCGGCGGTGGTGGCATCCACCACCGTCCCTACATCGGAAAACGCGGTGCCGGTATTGGTGCTGCCCAGGCTGATGTTGAACACGCCATTGCCTTGCGGCACATCCATCCAGGTGGCGCGGCCGTCCAGTGCGTAGGGAATGGCGACCGTGGTGGCCGAATTCTGGCCCGGCAGTCCGTTGAAGCTGTAGTCCGGGTCGGGGGCTACGCCGTCGGCGCTGGTCTGGAATGGTGTGGCTGTACTGCCCAGGCCGTTGAACAGCGGCATACCGTTGCTGTCCTTGGTGTTGGCCAGGGTCAACAGTTCGTCCCGGATGCCGGTGAGCTGTTTGGCGATGGTTTCGCGCTCGGTCGGGCTGTTGGCACCGTTGCCTGCCTGTACCACCAGATCGCGGAAGGAGGTGAGCAGGTCGCTGGCTTTGCCCAGGGTGGATTCCGCCTGGCTGATGGAGCTGACCTGGTTGTTCAGGGCGCGGGCTTCCGTCTTGATGCGTTCAATGCGGGTGGTGGCACGCTCGGCCTGGCCGGCTCCGGTGGGGTCGTCGCTGGCGCGCAGGATCTTCTTGCCGGAGGTCACATTTTCTTGCAGCGACGAGAGCTGGGCATAGCGGTTGCTCAGGTTGCGCAGGGCCTGGTCGTAGCCGTTGGCGGAGCCCAGACGGGTGAAGCTGTTGCTCATCTAACTCTCCTCGGGATCAATGGCCAATGCTTTGCAGCATGCTGTCGAAAACGCTCTGCGAGATCTGGATCATCTTGGCCGATGCCTGGTAGGCCTGTTGGTATTGCAGCAGGCGGGCGGCTTCTTCGTCCAGGTTCACGCCGGAAACGCCGGTACGCGATGTCTCCAGGTTGTCGGAGATCGATTTGGACACGTCGGCGGTGTACTGCACGCTTTGCACTTTGACGCCGACCTGCGACATCAGCGCGGCATAGCCATCGGACAGCTTGGCGCCGTCGAACAACTGCATGTCGCGCAGGTCCAGCATGGCGTCGGCATTGCCGGCATTGAGCTGGGCGAAGCTGGTGTTGGCCGGCCCCAGGGTCACGGTGTCGCCAGCCTGGGCGACGCCTGCCATGGTCAGCGACCAGCCGGTTGCCGCGTTGGTGGTGTCGGCCGGAATCGGGGTGCCCGGGCTGTAAGTGAAGGTGCCGGCCACGTCTGAGCGCGTGTAGGTGTTGGTGCCCGTGAAGGTCAGCGTGACGGCTGCGGGGATGGGCACAGACTTGGCCGCAAGACTGGCTACCGACAGGCTGCCGGTATTGGTGGTGCCCATGCTGGCCTGCACCGGGCTGGACACGGCCAGCTGGCGCGGCGAGGAGAAGGCGGCCGTGATCTTGCTGGCTGCGGTGTTATAGGGTTGTAGCAAGAAGCTGTCGCCGGCGTTGGCGGTGCCACCCATGGTCAGCATCAGGCCGTCGTAGCTGCCGGTGGTGGCATCGGGGGTGATCACGGTGTTGTCGGACTTGCGCGTCACCGTGAAGGTGCTGCTGGAGCTATAGGTCACCACGTAATCGGAGGCCTGCAGCTTGGCAACATTGGCCGGGTCCACCGCCAAGGCGATCGTGCCGCTGCCGGTGTTGGCGGGGGCGCCGGCGCCATTCGTCATCACGACCGGGCTGAACAGATTGCCACCCGGATTGCCGTCCAGGTCCAGGCCCAACTGGTGCTGCGCGTTGGCGACCGTAGTGATGCTGACCGCCAGGCGCCCCAGCAGGTTCTTGCCTTCGGCCAGGTCGGTGTTCTGGAATTTCAGCAGGCCGGCTATTTCGCCGCCACCCATCATGTTCTCGTCCATTACCACGGAGGAATTGCCACGCACGATGGCGACCTGGCTGCGTGAGGCGTCCTGCGGATCGGCCTGCACCTTCAAGCTGGCAGCGGTCGTGCCCAGCACCAGCGGCTGGCTGCCGGAGGCCAGCACCGTGACGGTGCCGTCGTCGGCCTCGATCTGGCTGGTTTGTACGTACTGGTTGAGCTGGTTGATCAGGTTGTCGCGCTTGTCCAGCAAGTCATTGGGCGATTGGCCTGTGCCTTTGGCGCGCTGGATCTGGCCGTTGACTGCGGCGATATTGGTGGTCAGGGTGTTGATCTGTGTGATCTTGTCCTGTAGCTCGGTGGTGAGGCCGCTCTGGATATTGTCCAGCTGTGATGCAGCGTCATTGAAGCGGGCAGCGGCTTCATTGGTGCGACTCAGCACCACGGTGCGCGCGGTCAGGTCGGTCGGCGCGCTGGCTACGTCAGAGTAGGCGTTCAGCATGTCGTTGACCGCAGCGCCCAGGCCATTGGTTCCGCCGGTAAAGACGTTTTCCATGAGCAGCAGCTTGTTGGCGCGGGACACGTCAGAGGCCGTGACCGACTTGGACAGGGCCGCTTGGCGCGTCAGGTATTCGTCGTGGTTACGTTGGATCGTAGCCAGATCAACGCCTTGGCCGATATAGCCACCACCCGTAAACTGGCCTTCGACCGTCTGGAGTACCACGGACTGGCGTGAATAGCCAACCGTATTGGCGTTGGCGATATTGTTGCCAATGGTTTGCAACGCGGATGCATTGACAACCAGCGCACGCGCCCCGAGATTGAGAAGGTCAGCCATGGTGCTCTCTTATGCGTAGGCCCGACGCAGCTGCTGCGTGGTGCTGATGGCCCGGTTCAGCTTGGCAGCGTAGTCGGGGTCGGTGGCATAGCCGGCGCGCTTGAGCTCGGTGGCATAGGCCTGGGCAGAGCCGGTTTGCTGGCGAGCCTGGGCGTAGCGCGGGTTGTCGTTGATGAGCTTGGCGTAATCGCGGAACGAATCTTGGTACGAGTCGTAGGCGCGGAACTTGGCCTTGACCTTGCGCACTTCGCCGTTCACCACCTCGGTGGTCGTGACGGTGGCGGTCTTGCCGGTCCAGCCGGCACCAGCCTTGATGCCGAACAGGTTGAACGAGGTGCTGCCGTCGGCGTTCTTGATTTCATGTTTGCCCCAGCCGGTTTCATGGCCGGCCTGGCCCAGCATATAGCTGGCGGGGATGCCGGTGGCCTGCTCCACCACGGAGGCGGCAGTGTTGTGTTTTTCCACAAACTCTGTTTGGCTGATGGTGGCTGGCTTGGCGGGAGCGGGGCTGGGAGCGGGGCCCATCTTGAGCTCCGAGCTGTCGCTGGGCACAGTTTGCCGTGACAGCTGGCGTTCGATGGCCGCCGAGATTCCACCGGGTTGGCCGGACATCATCACTGAGAACTGCTGGTCCAGCAGATCGGTGCCAAGGCTTTCTCCAGCGCTGTCCATCATGCCGGACTTGGTGGTCGCTTCGCGCATGCTTTTGATCAGCTCGCGCATGAACAGGGATTCCAGCTGCTTGGCAGTTTCCTTGATGGCCGCCGGGCTGTCCTTGCCCGCTTGCAGTTTCAGCGCGTTCAGCGACTTCGCGTCTGCGGCGAGCGAGTTGGTTGCGACGGATGATGTCTGCTGGATGGACATATCAACCTTTCATCGTCTTAAACGCTGCGAAGCCTGAGGGAGGTCATGTAGGTCATATGGGTCATATGACCTCCAGCTCCGCATTCAATGCGCCCGCGGCCTTGATGGCTTGCAAAATGGCCAGCAGGTCCTGCGGCGTAGCGCCCAGGGCGTTCAGGGCGCGCACCACGTCCGCCAACTGGGGGGAGGGCGGTACCTGTATCAGGATGCCAGGTTCCTGCTTGATCTGGATATTGCTTTTTTCGGTCACCACGGTTTGGCCTTGTGACAGCGGATTGGGCTGGCTGACCGATGGTGTGGTGCTGATGCTGATGGACAGGTTGCCGTGGGCGATGGCGCAAGGGCCTAGCGTGACCGACTGGTTCAGCACGATGGAGCCGGTACGCGAATTTATGACCACCTTGGCGGCTGGTGCCGAGGCCTCCAGCGGTAGCTCTTCCAGGTCGGCCAGGAAGTTCACGCGGGAGTTCGGGTCGTTCGGGGCGCGCACACGGATGGTGCGGCCATCCAGTGCATTCGCCAGGCCGCGGCCCAGCTTGCTGTTGATGGCTTCTGCGACCCGGCGGGCGGTCTGGAAGTCGGATGAGTTGAGGCCGAGGGTGATGAAGTCACCGTCTTGCAAAGGTGTGGGAACGCTGCGTTCCACCTGGGCGCCTTCGGGGATGCGACCTGCGCTGAGGTGGTTGATCTGGACCTTGCTTCCGCCAGCGGCTGCGCCAGCGCCGGCCACCACCATATTGCCTTGGGCCATGGCGTAGATTTCACCGTCTGCACCGCGCAGGGGGGTGGCAATCAGCAGTCCACCCTTGAGCGATTTGGCATTGCCCATGGAGGCGACGTTGATGTCAATTTTCTGGCCTGGTTGGGCGAATGCGGGCAATTGGGCTGTGACAATGACCGCCGCCACGTTCTTCAGCTGCAGCGACGAGGTCAGGCTGGCGGGCAGGGTGATGCCCATTTGCTGCAGATAGCTGCCCAGGCTCTGGGTGGTATAGGGCATCTGGGTGGTCTGGTCGCCGGTGCCGTCCAGGCCCACAACCAGGCCGTAGCCGGTCAACTGGTTGCTGCGCACGCCTTGGACTTCGGCCAGTTCCTTGATGCGCAAAGCCTGGGCCGGCAGGGCTGCCAGCATGCCGACGGCCATGCATAGCGCTGCCATCCATGTCGAAACACGGAGTGCTGGCTGGCGGCGGAAGAAATGCATGGCGAACAACCTGTTCTACAGAGTGGTTCGGCCGATTTGGCTAAACCTTTAGCACTATTTTCCGGCGCATCAGAAAGGCAGAACGTTCAAAAAGAACCGGGACAACCAGCCTAATGCCTGGGCTTCGCCTTGTGCGCCACGGCCCTTGGATTCAATGCGTGTATTCGCGACCGCCGCCGAGCTGACGATGCTGCCGGGTTGGACGGAGCGCGGGTCCACCGTGCCTGTGAAGCGCAGAACGTCCACGTTTTCGTTGACACCGATTTGCTTCTCGCCGGCCACGACCAGGTGGCCGTTGGGCAGAACCTGGACCACGGTGGCAGTAATGGAGCCGGTAAAGGTGTTAGCGCTGCTGGTGCCGCCCTTGCCGGAGAACGCATTGGACGAATCTGCACCTACGCCCAGTTTGCCCAGCATGCCGGTACCGGTAAACGGCAGTGCCGTTACGCTGGAGGCCAGGGTGTCCTTGCGGTCAATGGTGGAGGTGGAGGTTTGGCTGGCCGTGACGTTTTCTACGATCTGGATGGTCAGCGTATCGCCGACCATGCGGGGGCGGCGGTCTTCGAAACCGGGCCGGTAGCGGTTGGTGGAAAACAGGCTGCCTGTGGCCGGACCGGTGGATTCCGGCGACATGGTGGGAATGGCGCGCGGTGTGGTTGCTTCGGCGAAATCGACCTTGGGCGAGTTGTGTATGGTTGCGCAGCCGGTGCAAAGCAGGCCCAGTGCGATAGCGGCAGTCAAGGGGATACGCATGGTGAAACTCCTCGCGCAGTTTTAGAGCTGCGCCAGCTTTTGCAACATCTGGTCGGAGGTTTGCACGGCCTTGGAGTTCATCTCGTAGGCGCGCTGGGTCTGGATCATGGTGACCAGTTCCTGCACCATGTTCACGTTCGAGCTTTCTACGAAGCCTTGCTTGATCACACCCATGCCGCTGACGCCGGGGGTGCCGGTGGTGGGTTGGCCCGAGGCAGCGGTTTCGATGTACAAATTGCCGCCCTTGGGCTCCAGGCCAGCCGGGTTGATGAAGTTGGCCATCGTGATATTGCCTGCAGGCTGCGGCGTGGCATTGCCGGCCAGCATGACGGTCACCGAGCCGTCGGTGCTGATGGTGACGCTTTGGGTGTTGACCGGAATGGTCACGCCGCTGGCCACAGTCAGGCCCTCGGCCGTGACCAGGCGGCCTTGTGAATCGACCTGAAAGGAGCCATCGCGGGTATAGCCTATGGTGCCATCCGACTGGTTGACCTGGAAGAAGCCGTTGCCGTTGATCGCTACGTCCAGGGTGTTGCCGGTTTGCTGCAGGCTACCCTGCGCGAACGAACGGGTGGTGGACACCGTGCGCACGCCCAGGCCCAGATGCAGGCCGGTGGGCAGCTGGTTTTGTTCCGTGCTGTTGGCTCCGACCTGGCGCAGGTTCTGGTAGATCAGATCTTCAAAAACCGCGTTGGCACGTTTGTAGCCCGTGGTGGAGGAGTTGGCCAGGTTGTGCGAGATGACGTCCAGCTGGGTTTGCTGGGCTTCCATGCCGGTCTTGGCGATCCACAGGGAGTTGATCATGGCAGTTCTTTCTCTTTAGCGGGCATTTCAGCCCTGTACGTTCAGCAGCTGGCTGGCGCTCTTGTCATTGGTTTCGGCGGTTTGCAGCAAGCGCATCTGGGTTTCGAACTGGCGTGCCACCTGGATCATTCCAACCATGGTTTCCACGGCGTTGACGTTGGAGCCTTCTATGGCGCCGGCCAGCAGTTTGGCCGTGCCGTCCTGGGGCAAGGGGTCGCCGGAGGTGGCGCGAAACAGGCCGTCGTCGCCCCGTTTGAGCGGGTCGTCGGTGGTCGGGGTCACCATCTTCAGGCGCCCCAGGTTGGTAGGGGCTTGCCCAGCCACCTTGGCGCTGATGGTGCCATCGCTGCCCAGGGTGATTTCTGCGCCATTGGGTACGTCGATGGGGGAGCCACCGTCGGACAGCACGGGCAGACCGGTCGGTGTGACCAGGGTGCTGGTAGGGGAAATCTCAAACACGCCGGAGCGGGTGTAGGCCTCGGTACCGTCCAGGCCTTGCACGGCGAACCAGGCATTGCCTTGGGCCATGGCATCCAGGTTGCGGCCGGTGCGCTGTACCGGGCCAGGCAGTTCCGAGTGGCCAGTGGTGGTTTCCAGAGCGAAGACGCGGGTGCTGGAGCCGGGGCCGTTCAAGGGCACCGAGCGGAATGTTGCCAGCTCTGCCCGAAAGCCGTTGGTGGACACGTTGGCCAGGTTGTTGGCCAGCACCGCTTGTCGGTTTGACGCGGTGTTGGCACCTGTCATCGCGGTGTAAATGATGTGGTCCATGGCGGGGCGTCCTCAGGCAGGCCAGCTTATTAACGCAGGTTCACCAAGGTGGACATCACCTGGTCCTGGGTCTTGATGGTTTGTGCATTGGCCTGGTAGGCGCGCTGGGCGGTCATCATGTTGACCAGCTCCTTGGTCAGGTCTACGTTGGAGTCCTCCAGTGCGCCGGCACGCAGGGAGCCCAGGTTGCCGCTGCCGGGTACGCCTTTGGCCGATGGGTCGCCGCTGGACGGAGTGGCGCGCCAGAAATTGCTGCCAATCGGCGCCAGGCCCTGCACATTGGTGAAGGTGGCCAGCTGGATTTGCCCCGCCGCCAGCGACTTACCGTTGGAGTAGGTACCCTGGACGATACCGCTGGAGTCAATGGTAATTGCTGTCAGCGTGCCGGGGGCTTGGCCGTCCTGGGTGGCGGTATTCACGGCGAATTTGGAACCGTATTGGGTGGACGAACTGGCGTCCAGTGTGGCAGTCACGGTGCCGCCGACGGCGTCGGGCAGCGTGAGGCTGGTCAAACTGGGCGAGATCGGGTTGCCGTTGACGTCATAGGTCAAGGTACCTTGGTTGGTCACGGTGCCGCCGTCCACGCTGGCGTAGACGTCCCAGGTGTTGGCTGCCGTCTTGGTGAAATACACACTCACCGGGATTTCAGCGCCTTGGGCGTTGTAGGTGGTGATGGAGGTACCGTAGGTTTGCAGCACCGGCACCAGGGCGGCGGGCGGTGGGCCACCAGTGGCCACGGCGGCGGACGCGTCCAGGTTGAAGCCCAGGGTGACGGCGGAGGTGGCGACCGCTGGGATCTCGCCTCCGGTGGGCAGCGTCAAGGGGCCGACGGCACCGCCGGTAGGAATGGTGCCATCGGCGGCGGCGGTGAGTCCCAAGAGGTGGGCGCCATCATTGGTGATGATTTCACCGGATTTATTCAGCTTGAATGCGCCGTCCCGACCATAAGCCGTACTGCCGTCGGTCAGTTGCAGCTGGAAGAAGCCATTGCCGTTGATGGCCACGTCCAGCGAGTTGCCGGTGACGCTGATGTTGCCTTGGGTAAATTGCTGCGAGATGGTTTGTACTTCCACCCCAAGGCCCTTGCTCACACCGCCGGTACTGCCCAGGGACGAGGCATACAGCTCGGCAAATTCGGCGCGCGAGGCTTTCATGCCGGTGGTGTTGGCGTTGGCGATGTTGTGGCCAATCACGTCCAGGTTTTGGCTGGAGGCGTTCAAGCCGGAAAGGCCTTGTTGAAAGCTCATGGAGTGCTCCTGAAAGTACGGTGAGAGAGGGCTGGATTTACAGAATGGCTTTGACGTCGGCGTAGGCCACCGACGATCCGTTCTGCAATTGCAGATTCAGAACGTTGTTGTCATTGCTGACGGCCACCACCTTGTTGCGTTGCAGGGAGGTCGTGGTAACGGCAGTCCCGCCATTGGTGGCTGTGACTTTGAAGCTCAGATCGCCGGAGCCGGTGTAGGACGAGGCATCCCAGGTGAAGGCTTGGCGGCCCTTTTCCTGGGCGCCCAGGTTGACAGTACCCAGCACGGTTCCTCCAGCGGTGCTGACTTCCACCTTTACCGCATCGGCGTTGGAGCTCAGATCGAACGAGCCTTTGCCAACCCCATCCACGATGTCCAGTTTGGAGCCTTCGGTGAGCACGTCATGGCCAATGGTGGAACTGCCCTGCAGGGATTGCAGTGCCGCGATTTGCGTGGCCATGCTTTTCATGGTGTCGTTCAGAGTCTGTATGCCCGACACGGTGTTGATCTGCGCCAGTTGACTGGTCATCTGCGCGTTGTCCATGGGGTTCATGGGGTCCTGGTTGTTCAGCTGGGCGACCAGTAATTTCAGGAACCGGTCTTCGGAGGCGGCTGCCGTCGTCGAGTTGCTGCTGGACGAGGTGTTCGCAATTGAGCTGCTGACAGAGTTGATGGCGGAGTAATCGACGGCCATGGCTGGATTCCCTGTAAAAAATTATTGACCCATCTGCAGCGTTTTGAGCAGCAGGGTTTTGGCCGTGTTCATGACTTCAACGTTGTTCTGGTACGAGCGCGAAGCGGAAATCATGTTCACCATTTCGTCCACGGCGTTCACGTTGGAGTGGGTGACATAGCCGTCGGCATCGGCCATGGGGCTGGTCGGGTCCAACACCTTGCGGCCGGGTTGCTGGCTTTCCGTGATCTCTTTTACCTTGACGCCAGCAGCGCTTTCTGCGCCCATCAGTGTGGTTTGGAATACCACCTGGCGTGCCTTGTAGGGCTGTTGGTCTGGCCCGGCCACCGCATCAACGTTGGCCAGATTGCTGGCCACCACGTTAAGGCGCTGCGACTGGGCGCTGATGGCGCTGCCAGAGACATTGAATATGGAAAACATGGACATGCGTCACTCCTTGGGATCGGCCTGGGCTTATTGCCCCGTAATGGCGCTGAGCATGGTTTTGGCCTGCCCGTTGATAAAGCGCAGCGTGGCTTCGTAGCGGACCGAGTTGTCCACAAAGTTGGCCCGTTCGCGGTCCAAGTCCACCGTGTTGTTGTCCAGATTGGGTTGGCTTTGCACGCTATAGCCCAGTTTCTGGCCGCCTCCAATGGTGCTGTCGCTCAACTCCGGCATGTCCATATGCCTGGCGTTGGTCTTGTTGCCAGTAACCAGGCTGGAGCTGGATGTGGCTGCCTCCATGGCGTCTTTGAACTTGAAGTCGCGCGCCACATAGCCAGGGGTATCTACGTTGGCGATATTGCTGGCGATGGCACGCTGGCGCTCAGCGCGCAGCACCAATGCCTTGCTCTGGAAATCAAGCCCACCCACCATTTTGTCCAACATGCGACACCTCGCGTTTTCGCTAAAGCGAGAGATCCGGTGCCATCCCGGCTCTCGCGTTGGACAAATTATGAGAAAACTTGAGTCTTTTGAGCCCTGGAAGAAGCGGGTGATTTCTGGCCAGTTCCCGGCTTTGTCTTTGGGTGTGTTTGCCTATAGTTCCGCAAGTTGCGGACCGAATCGGCGTGGTGTTCCGCGTGAAGCCAGTCGGGGCATGGAGGTGTTATGCAGTTTCTTTCTTCTCTGGTGGGTGTGCGCCGTGGCGTTGGCGCCGCTGTGGCGGCCTTGTTGTGGTCTGCAGGGGCCTACGCCCAGGTGGAGTCGGAGGTGCTGAGCGTGGGGCAGCGCTGGGCCGAGTCTGCCGTGGCCCAGGTGCCAAGCGATGTGTCCGGGAGCGGTACGTCGTTGCGCATGGAAGTGGTCGTGGGGGCGCTGGATACGCGCTTGCGTTTGGCTCCGTGCGCCAAGGTGGAGCCTTACCTCCCAGCCGGTACCCGTCTATGGGGTAAAAGCCGCATAGGCTTGCGCTGTCTGGACGGGGTGACCCGCTGGAATGTTTTTTTGCCGGTGACTGTGAAGGCTTTCGGCCCGGCCTGGATCGCAAAATCGAATGTCAATGCGGGCGCCGTGCTGACGATGGCCGACGCCATGGCTGCAGAGGTGGACTGGGCGGACGATGTTTCGCCGGTTGCTGCCCTGCCTGAACAGTGGGTGGGTCAGATCGCAACGCGCTCCTGGGGCGCAGGGCAGGTAATACGCCAATCCATGCTGAAGCCGGCCCAGGTGTTCCAGGCAGGTACACAAATCCGGGTTTTGGCCCAAGGCGCGGGCTTTCAGGTGACTTCGGATGGCCAGGCCATGACAGCCGGTGTGGTGGGTCAGGTGGCCCGCGTGCGGATGGATAGTGGGCGGGTGATGTCTGGAATGGTGCTGGACGCCCGTACCGTTCGGATTGAAATGTAACAAGATCAGCTTTTTTACGCCGACTACTGTTTTTAGGGCTAAAGATAATGCGGATTCTGCCGAAACCATTGCTACGATGCTTCACGTTTGAGGCGGTTGGAGAGTGTGATGAAAATTGGAACAGGACAAGAGCTACCGGGAGCGGTTGGTTCTGCCAGCCTCAAAAAGGCCGAGCAGGACAAAAGCGCTGCGCCCGCCAGCATTGCGCAGCAGAGCGCCCAGACGGCGCCCTCGACAGGCGCATCCGTGTCCGTTTCCACCTTGGCTCGCACCCTGGAAACAGCCGACCGCGGTGTGAGTTCCGACTTCGACAGCAAGAAGGTGGCCGAATTGCGGGCTGCCATCAAAAACGGGACTTTCAAGGTCGATCCGGAGGCGATTGCAGACAAATTGCTCTCCAATGCCCAGGAAATGCTGAGCGTCACCTCCAAGTAAGCGCTTATTCGCTGTCTTGTCGTCTGGGGCAATAACCATGTTTGCATCCCGTCTGGAAAACAGTTTGTCCCAGGTTGAACAATTGCTGGAAGATGTTTCGGCTGCCTTGCTGTCTGGCGAGCCTCTGGTTTTGGAGTCCACCAGTTCTGCATTGAGGCAGGCGGTGGTGGGGCTGTCAGGTTTGTTGCAAGGCCCTGCAGCTTCAGCCCGTCTGGATCAGGTGCTGCGTCAGCGGTTGGCGCGGGTTTCGCTCACGTTGTCCCAGCAGCGCTCTAATTTATTGCGCCGGGCCGTGGTGGTGGACCGAGCTTTGGCTGCGGTGTTACCCCAGGCAGCACAAGCGCAGACCTATGGCAACGGCGCAAAGGCATCAACTTACCGAGGTGGTGCGGCCCGTATATATGCGGCCATGGCAACCTGAGTGCTTCTTGCGTCCATTAAAAAAGCCGCCCCATCCGGAGCGGCTTTTTTAATGGGCCTAGATAGTCAAGTCAGCGTTAGTGGCTGCGCATTTTGGCCCGTAGGCGGGCAATTGACTGGCTATGCAGTTGGCAGACGCGAGACTCCGTGATCTCCAGCACTGCTGCGATTTCCTTCAAATTCAGATCGCTTTCGTAATACATGCTCATGATGTATTGCTCGCGTTCGGGTAGGGTCTTGATGGCTTCCACCAGCGATTCGCGCAGTCGGTGATCACGCAACAAGTGCAGCGGGTCTGCTGTTTCATCGGCTACATGGCGGTCCAGGAAGCTGGCTTCGTCATCACCCCCGCCTGTCATGTCCTCCAAATAGACCAGTTGGGTGCCGCGTACCTTGCCCAGCAGGCTTTGGTATTCGGGCAGTGAGAGTTCGAGCTCGGCCGCAATTTCGGATTCCATGGGGCCGCGCCCCAGCCTTTGCTCTAGCTTTTGAACGGCCCGTTCTATGTCCTTCTGGCTTTTGCGCGATCCACGCGACATCCAGTCGCTGTCGCGCAGTTCATCAATCATGGCTCCGCGTATGCGTTGCGTGGCGAAGGTCTCAAACTGCACGCCCTGGGCGACTTCGTAGCGGGTCAGGGCTTCAGACAGGCCGATCATGCCGACCTGTATCAGGTCGTCGAGCTCGATATTCGGTGGCAACTTGGCGATCATGTGGTGCGCCAGCCGCCGAACCAGGGGCACATACTGGCGAATCATGTGTTCGCGGTCCATATGGCCTTTGGCGGTATACATCAGTGGGCTCCCATGACGGAGGTGCCTGAAACCCATGGTTTGTTGTGCGGTGCCATGGACAAACCTTGCACGACCGGGGCGGCATTGGCCATGAGACGCAGTACGAGGCTATGCACATCGTCCCATACGGGTTTATGTTGCTGGAAGGAGCGCACCGTCATGAATTCGGTATTGCAGCCCAGGTATATTTGGGCGCATTTCTGCAGTACCCGGCCCGTGGTTCTTGCCAGGTTTTCGGCGCGTTGAATAGGAGAGGTGATGACCGGCACAATAATGGGTAACAGCCGCGCTTGCAGCAACAGATTCTTGATATTTTTATAGGCTTCCAGCACGGATTCTCGCAGCGAAGTGACTGCCAGCAGGGGGCGCACCTCGCTATTTATCAGCAGCGCAGTCAGTAAGGGGGCCGCCCCATACAGTACGACGACGTCGCAGTTTCTAAACAAGTGGCCCAATGGCTGCAAAGGCATGGGGTGTTCCTGGCTGGCAAGCTGTGCCAGGCGACTCAACCCTAGCCGGGCTGGCACGATGTGCAGCGGCAAACTGGGAGCCGGTGCGTCCTCCAGCCAGTGTGCGCTATCCAACAGGTTCTGTAAACCAGGGTTGCCTTCTGATTCCTGGGTGGTGGCGTCCAGCACGGTTACGCGGTATTGCAACTCTTGCAAGGCGCCACAAACTTGCCACAGTAGCGGCAGTTCGGTGGACGTATCTCCCTGGCTGACCATGGCGATCACGCTCCAAGCGGCCTTGGGCGTCCATCGCCGCAAGCTTTCGCCCTGATCAGCGCAGGATTCAAGCATGTACCCGTTCCTTGCGGTCGGGTTCGGACTGGCCGGGCGAGAAGAAGAAGTTCAAGTCCAGTGCCTTGGGATCGAATGCCGATTTGCTTGACGAGCGCATGGATGCCCGCACCAGCTTTTTGGCATCGGCTGCTTCCCAGTCTTCCGGCACGCGCTGGCCGTTGCACACTCCGCGCAACACCAATTGGTGGCGGATGATGGCGTCCAGTGCGGGGCCCAGTTTGGCGGCTTCGTCTACCTTGGACAGAATGGCTTGCTGTATGCCGCGCGTCTTGAAGGAGGTGAGCACCTCGTCCAGCGTATCGCCATGGCCGCCGGCATTTACTACCAGCAAGCGGTTGACTCCAGGCAGGTCCAGCACGTCCAGCATGTCGCGCTTGCGCGGGTCTCTGGGCGCCAATCCCGTGGTGTCGATAAGCACCATTTTTTTGTTGCTCAGCAAGCCCAGCAGATCCTGCAGTGCGGCGCGGTCATGGGCCAGGTGGGCGACTACTCCCAACATGCGTCCGTACGCCCGCAATTGCTCGTGGGCGGCGATGCGGTAGGTGTCGAGGGTAATCAGTCCAACGCTGTTGGTGCCGTACATACGTACGCATTGCGCGGCCAGCTTGGCTGCGGTGGTGGTTTTGCCCACACCGGTGGCGCCTACCAGTGCATACACGCCGCCTTCTTGCACCATGGATTGGCCGCTTGCGTCGGTGTGCAAATTGCGCTCCAGTACGTCCATCAGCCAGCGAACGGCTTCTGCGGCCGTGGCTTCTTCGGGCAGGCGCTCAATGACGGCTCGCGCCAGGGTGGGTGAGTAGCCAGCCCGGATGAGCTTCAGCATCAGGTTCGACTGGATTGGATCGCTGTTGGCCTTGCCCAGCCAGGCCATGGTGTTGAAGCGCTCTTCAATCAGGTCTTTCATGGACTGCAGTTCGTCCACGATGCCTTTGGAGTTGATGACGGCGGATGCCTGGGTTGCCTTCGACTTGCTGAACGCAGGTGTCGACAGGGGGACTGCGTGGTTGGCCCGCGGTGCTGGTGCTGCCGTTGGCTTGGGCGGCTCCATTTGCGTGCGGTGGATTGATTTTGGAGGCAGGCCCTCGTCATTGGGGCCGCTGACGGTTTCATGCCGGCGGCGCAGCATGCGCTCGCGCACATAGTCTTGGAACGACAGTGTGCTCATTGCCAGCTGTTCTGTGTCTTCCTGTACCGGGATTTGCGCCATGGCCTGTGTTGCGGCAGAGTTGGCCGCAGCTGGCAGGATTTGGGCGGGCCGACCTAAAGACTCAGCCACTTTGTCCAATCCAGACAAGGCGTCTTCGGCGGTTGCCACTACTTCCACGCCGTTGGGTGTGGGGCGGTTCGACAGTATCAGTGTGCCGTCCCCAAAGACTGCACGGGCCTTCGCCAATGCTTCGCGGGATGTTGCGGCGTGAAAGCGTTGGATGTTCATGTCAGTGCACCTTTAAGAATCGGGCCAATGCGGATGGTGTGTGTTTCGGGAATTTCGCTGTGTGCCAGCACCTGCAGGCGGGGGGCGACGCGGCGGACCAATCGGGAGATGGCATTGCGAATCTGGTCCGGGACCAGCAGGCAGGCGGGAACACCCAGCTCTTCTTGTTGCATGGCGACGTCTGCCACGTTACGGGTCAGCAAGTCGGCAACACCGGGGTCCAGCGCCGGGCCAGCTGCGTTGCCCAGGGCTTGCACCAGCATGCGCTCCAGGCCTGGTTCGATGGCGATGACATTGAGCTCGCGGGTAGGGCCGTAGATCTGTTGCACGATCGCTGGCGACAACGCAATGCGCACGCGGCGGGCCAAGTCCGCCGGGTCTTGTGTATTGCCGGCATGTTCGGCCAGGCATTCGACTATGGTGCGTATATCGCGGATGTGCACAGACTCTTCCAGCAGTAGCTGCAAGACTTTCTGGAACGTGGCGATAGACACCATTTTGGGAACCACCTCTTCGATCAATTTGGGAGCCAGTTTGCTAACATGTTCGACCAGCTGCTGCGTCTCTGTGCGGCTTAGCAACCGGGCCGCCTGCACTTGCATCAAGTGTGACAAATGTGTGGCCATCACGGTTTCCGAATCAACCACGGTAAAACCTGCCATTTGTGCGGCTTCCTTTTGCCGTTCGTCGATCCAGTGGGCGGGCAGTCCAAAGGCCGGATCGGTGGTGGCTGTGCCTATCAGCGGCGTAGTGATGCCGCCTGGGTTGATCGCCAGGTGCATGCCGGGGAAGGCCTCCCCTTCTCCCACCACCACGCCACGCAGAGTGATGCGGTAGGCGCTGGGTTTGAGCTCCAGGTTGTCGCGGACGTGTACGGGCGGTGGCAAGAAGCCCACTTCTTGGGCGAATTTGCGTCTGACCCCCTTGATGCGGGTCAGCAGGTCGCCGGGGCGGGTTTTATCTACCAAAGTGATGAGCCGATAGCCCAGCTCCAGACCCAGCAGGTCTACCGGCTGCAGGTCGTCCCAGGTGGCTTCGCCGTCCGTGGGGGGCGGGCCGACGATCAAGGTCGAGTCTTGCGGGACGGGTCGATGGGCAATGGCCCAGGCCATGTAGCCCAGCACGGCCGCCATCGACAGGAAGACGGTGTGCGGCATATTGGGAATGATGCCCATGAACGCCAGAATGCCCGCGGTAATGCCCAGTACGCGTGGCGAGTCGAATAGCTGTTGAATGATCTGCTTGCCGATGTCATCGTCCTTGCCCACCCGCGACACCACCATGGCTGCGGCAATGGAGATCAGCAGGCCAGGGATTTGCGCCACCAGCGCATCGCCAACGGCCAGCAAGATGTAGGTATCGGCTGCCTTGGAGGCGGTCAGTCCGTGCTGCAGCACGCCGATGGTGAAGCCGCCTACGATGTTGATCAGCAAGATCAAAATGCCGGCGATGGCATCGCCGCGCACAAACTTGGAGGCACCGTCCATGGAGCCGAAGAAGTCGGCTTCTTCGCCCACTTCGGCGCGGCGGCGCTTGGCTTCTTTTTCGTTGATCAAGCCTGCGTTCAGGTCGGCGTCAACGGCCATTTGCTTGCCGGGCATGGCGTCCAGGGTAAAGCGAGCGGACACTTCCGCAATACGCTCGGAGCCCTTGGTCACAACGACAAAGTTGATCACCACCAGGATGGCGAACACGATCAAGCCCACCGCAAAGTTGCCACCGATCAGAAAGTGCCCAAAGGCCTCGATCACCGCGCCGGCTGCGCCTGCGCCGGTGTGGCCTTCGAGCAGTACCACCCTGGTGGATGCCACGTTGAGCGACAGCCGCATCAAGGTGGTAAGCAGCAGCACCGAGGGGAATGCCGCAAAGTCCAATGGCCGCGTCATGTAGGCTGCAACCATCATCACCATCAGCGCCACGGCAATATTGATGGTAAAGAAGGTGTCCAACAGCCATGCGGGCATGGGCAGCACCATCATGGCAAGTATGGTTACCACCATGATGGGGGCCGAAACCCCTTGCACCAGGGATTTATTGGTGTTGAACCATTTCTGCAGTGACTGGAGTTGCGGGTTCACGTGGTCGCCTCAGCCAGAATGGTTTTGCTCAGCGGGTCCAGCTCAGGGGGGACATGGGGCTGGGTGAAACTGTCCGGCATTTGTCCTTCGCCACGCATGGCGGCCTTCACCCGGTACACGTAGGCCAGTACCTGGGCCACTGCGGTGTATAGGGTGGATGGAATTTCGCCGTCTATTTCTGCATGCGCGTACAGAGCCCGTGCCAGCATGGGTGACTGCAGCACGGGAATGGCGTGGGCATTGGCTACGTCCCGTATCTTCATGGCCACCAGGTCCGCGCCCTTGGCGATGACCTGCGGTGCAGCCATGGTCTTTTCGTCGTATTTCAGGGCAACCGCAAAGTGGGTTGGGTTCATCACGACGAAATCAGCCTTGGGGACTGCACTGACGCTGCTGCGCTGGGCGATCTCCCGGGCGCGGGCGCGCATTTTGCCCTTCATCTGCGGGTTGCCGTCGGACTCTTTGTGTTCTTGTTTGACTTCCTGGTGTGACATCTTCAGCCGGGACTTCATCAGGAAGGTCTGTAGCGGCACGTCGATTACGGCTACGGCGAAGACGACCAGCAGCAGCATGCTCATACCTGAGCTAATCCAGCTGGCCAGCTGTTGTATGGACAGCCTGCTGGGTTGCAGCATCAGCTGACCCACGGATTCCAGGCTGTCTTTCAGGTAAGTCCAGCTCACCGCAATCAAAATGGCGGTAATGACCAGCAGCTTCAGAATGTCGGTGACCTGTTCTTTGGAGAATAGGCGTCCCAGGCCGGAGATCGGATTGAGCCGATTGAAGTCGGGCATCAGGGGTTTCAGGCTGACGATCCATCCACCCGAGGCGATGGCGCTGCCTATGGCCGCAGCCATGACGATGGCGGCAAATGCGGCGCTGGCGGCCATACCTATCATGACCATGTCCTGCAAGCGGTCCACCATGCTGCCATTGTTGGCCAGGGTGCTGGCATTGAATGACAGTTGCTGGGCTATTGCGAGCTGCAAATGCTCCAGCAATGATGGGGCCAGCACCAGAACAGCGGCGGAACCTGTGCCCAGAACGGCCAGGTGCGACAAATCCTTGGAGCGCGACGCCTGTCCGTCCTTACGCGCTTGCTGCAGCTTGCGCTCTGTCGCCGGTAGGTTTTTGTCTTGACTGGATGAGTCCATGGCAATGGGGTTTTACGAAACCCCATTGTCGGCATCCGGTTTCCCACCTAAAGCCCGATAAGCGGGCCTTAGGTGGCTTAATTGCCCGCGGGCAGTTTGGCTGGCTAGAAGCCCAGGCTGGCCAACAGGTCGTCGACCTGGGATTGGTCTGTCACCACGTCGGTGCGTGCTTCGGGGTCCACCACCGGGCCTTGCAGTTTCTCGGGTGCTTTGGGTGTGATGACTGGTGCCGCATGGCTGGGGGCGGTTTGAATCAGCAATTCGATCAACTGCTTTTCAATCACTGCGGTCAAATTGACAACCCGGGCGATCACCTGGCCGGTCAGATCATGAAAGTCTTGGGCCATCATGATTTCGGTCAGGTGGCTATCGATTTCTTTGCTGGCCTTGTCCACGTCGGCTACAAAGTTGTAGACCGCGCCAGTGGCTACTGCGGCAACCGGGTCTTTCACAATCAGAGCGCCCATGCGGCTGGTTTCGGCTGCGATGAAGTCATGCTGAATCTTTGCCAGATCAACCCGGCTCAGTACTTTTTCCGCCGCTTCACCTGTCAGGCGGGCGATATAGGTCAGCCGACTTTGGGCGTCGGGCAGTTCCTCGACGCTGTCCTTCAGTTTGTCCGTGTAGCCGAGCTCATTGAGTGAATCGTGCAATTGGCGTGTCAGTTGACCGATCTTCTGGTGCACTTCGGGCTGCATGGCTCCGCCGCCAGTAGATGGGGGCTCGTGCGCTGTCATGCTGGGATCAACCCATTCTTCTTGAGGATGTGCGTGAGCTTTTCCTCCAGGGTGGCTTTGGTGAACGGTTTTACGATATAGCCCGCCGCGCCACCTTGGGCTGCGGCCACGATGTCTTCCTTGCGTGCTTCGGCGGTCACCATCAGGACGGGAAGGTGCTTGAGCTTCTCGTCGCCTTTGATGGATGCCAGAAGCTCGAAGCCATTCATGTTGGGCATGTTGATATCGCTCACCACGAAATCGAAGTGGATACCGCTGCGCAGTTTTTGCAGGGCGGCGAGGCCGTCTTCAGCCTCTTCCGCGTCAGCGTAGCCGCTCTCCTTCAGCAGGTTTCGCACGATGCGGCGCATGGTGGAGAAGTCATCAACAATAAGAAAACGCAGGTCAGTTGCCACGGGTGACCCTTTCTAGGTGGGGTTTTAAAAAAAGTCGCATGGTTGCAATTCTCGGCATTTTCATGGTTTCTGCACGCCTTGCGAGGGCTCTGGAGTGGATGTCATGTCTGTAACCTTCGGCGTTGCACTTGTTACGTCTGCGTCTATTGTCGCATTGCCCATCAGTCTTTCTTCGGCCTCGCGGGTCATGATCGTAATACTGATTCTGCGGTTAATGGGGGCTAACGGGTTTTTTGTATCGATAAGGCTGCTGGCAGCCAGTCCTACGACGCGGGCCATTTTTTCGTCGGGCATGCCAGCCGCCACCAGTTCGCGGCGGGATGCGTTGGCGCGGTCGGCGGAAAGCTCCCAGTTGCTGTAACCGCGTTCGCCGTTGCCATAAGGGGTGCTGTCGGTGTGGCCGGCCAGGCTGATGCGGTTTTCTACGCCATTCAGTGCGGAGCCAATTTCCCGAAGGATTTCTCGCATATAGGGTTTGACCAGGGCGCTGCCGCTGTCGAACATGGGGCGATTCTGTTCGTCCACGATCTGGATCTGTAGGCCGTCAGGTGTGCTTTCCAGGCGAATCTGTGAGCGGTATTCGGATAGTTTGGGGTTGCTGGAAATCAGGGCGTCGATCTTGGCGCGCAATGTGGACATGCGTTTGGCGTCCTGTTTGGCGGCTTCGGCCTTGGCGGCTGTTTCGTCCATCTTCTTTTTCTTCGGGTCGTCGCCTGAGCCGCGTGCAGCTTGTCCGACTGTTTTGGTTAAGTCCGCACCTCCGCCGGGTAGAAGGCTGTTGCTGGCACCGGCGCCGCTACCGCCCTGCATGGCCACCTTGAGGGGGGACGTGAAGTAGTCGGACAACCCTTTTTTGTCGCCCTCTGTGGTGGAGCCCAGCAGCCACATCAGCAGGAAGAACGCCATCATGGCGGTTACAAAGTCGGCGTAAGCAATCTTCCAGGCGCCGCCGTGCACAGCGTGGCCGCCTTTTTTGATCTTCTTGACGATGATCGGTTGAAGTTTTTTGCCCTCAGTCGCCATGTCGGTCTTTGCTCAGGTTATTTCTTGCCGCGCACATGGTTTTCCAGCTCGGAAAAGCTGGGTCTGTCAGGGGAGAACAGCACTTTGCGGCCAAATTCGATGGCTGTGGCGGGGTTGTAGCCCTGCATACTGGCCAGCAGCGTGGTTTTCATGCACTGCAATTCTTTGGCGCTGTCTTCGGATTTTTGCTCCAGCAGGCCACCCAAGGGCTCTACCACCCCGTAGGCCAGCAGAATCCCCAGAAAGGTTCCGACCAGGGCGGACGCGATCATCCCACCCAACACAGCCGGTGGCTGGCCCACTGAGCCCATGGTGTTCACCACCCCCAGCACGGCGGCCACGATCCCGAAGGCGGGCAGTGCGCCGGCCAGGCGCGCAATGGCTGCGACGGGGGCATGGGCTTCTGCGTGGTGGGTATCGATTTCGCTGTCCATCAGCGACTCGATTTCATGGGCATTCAGATTGCCTGACACCATCATGCGCAGATAGTCCGTCATGAACTCCACGACATGGTGGTCGCTGCCGACCGTCGGATATTTCTTGAAAAGCTCAGACTCGTGGGGGGATTCCACGTCGCCTTCAATGGCCATCAGCCCTTCCTTGCGTGCTTTTTGCAGGATGTCGTAGAGCAGGGACAGCAGCTCCATGTAGCGGGTCTTGGTGTACTTGGACCCTTTGAGTGCCTGGGGCAGCAAGGCGATGGTGGCCTTGAGCACTTTGGGTTGGTTGTTGACTGCGAAGGCGCCCAGTGCGCCACCAAAAATGGTGATCAACTCAAACGGCAGGGCATGCAGGATTACGCTGATATTGCCACCGTGGAAGACGTACACGCCGAAAATGCAACCCATGGAGACGGCGTAGCCGATGAGGACAATCATGTTTGGATGTTGGCAAGCGTTGTGGCGATAGGCTGGGCCGATAGTGCCGGTGCCAGCGGTTTGACCCTGTGTGTAAATGTATCGGATTTAAAGATGTTTGCACGGGGAGAAGGGGCGCAAAACGACGTCAAATCGGCCTTTGCATTCGCTCGGTGCTGGTTATTCTTCCAGGGTACGAATATCCCATAGGCCCTGTGCCCCAGGGCGGCACGACCATGACTCTCGCGACCACCGATACCGCAAGCCTGCCGCGCACGGACGACTCCGTGGCCGAGGGCTTGCTGGCGCAGGCCATGGATGCGCACCGCCGGATGGAGTATGCGCAGGCCGAAGCGGCTTACCGCGCCGTGCTGCAGGATGAGCCTCTCAACCCCGATGCCAACCACAATCTGGGGGTGCTGCTGGCCATACAGCTGCTGCGGCCCCTGGAGGCCTTGCCGTATTTCGAGGCGGCGCTGAATGTAGATGCCACCAGCACCCAGTTCTGGTTCAGCTATATCGATGGGCTGATCCGCTGCCAGTATTTCGATATGGCGCGCCAGGTCTTGCCTTTGGCGCAAGCCCAGGGTCTGTCGCGTGCGATGTTCAATGCGTTGTCCGAGCGCCTGCCCGTACCGGCGGCAGACGAGGTCGTGAAGCCGCATGTGGCGCTGGAGCCCACCCCGGCAGAGCAAAAAGCCCTGGTGGTCTACTTCCAGCAGAAAAGCTATGTACAGGGTGAGGCTTATGCCCGGGCCTTGGTGGAGCGCTGCCCGGAAAGCGGTTTTGCCTGGAAGGCGCTGGGAGCCATGCTGCAGCCGCAAGGCAAAAAGGAAGAGGCCCTGGAGGTCAAGAAACGGGCTGTGCAATTGCTGCCGAATGATGCCGAGGGTCTTTGCAACCTGGGCCGCGCGCATTTCGAGTTGGGGCAGATTCCCGAGTCCATCGCCGTGTTTCGCGCCACTGTGGCGGTCAAACCCGATTACGCCGAGGCTTTCAACAACCTGGGCCTGGCCTTCAACGCGAACGGCCAGATCCATGATGCGCATGCCTGCTTTGAGCGGGCAATTGCCTTGCAGCCCGACTTTGCCGAGGCCTATAACAACCTGAGCGGCATTTTCAATGCCCACGGACAGGTGGACGAGGCCATAGACGCCCTGCAGCACGCGCTGGCCTCCAAGCCCGACCACCGTGTCGCGTTTGACAACTTGCTGTTCGTCGCCAACTACCATCCGGACAAGAGTGCGGCGGCGATCTACGAGATCTATGCGGACTTCGAGAGGCGTTTTGGAGCGCCACACCGCAGTGAGTGGCAAGCCCATAGCAACCCACCGGCGGCCGGCCGACGCCTGAAGGTCGGCTATGTTTCGCCCGACTTCAAGAACCACGCCTGCACCTTCTTCATGGAACCCCTGCTGGCCCACCATGATGCCCGCGTGGTCGATGTCTATGCCTATGCGGAGCTTACCCAGGAAGACGGCGCCACCCAGCGCTACAAGGGCTACGTTGAGCACTGGGTCCCCACGCGTGGCATGAGCGATGCGGCCTTGGCGGCGCGTATTCGTGCGGATGGCATTGACATTCTGGTGGACCTGGCCGGCCACACCGCCGGCAACCGCCTGGGTGTGTTCGCCCGCAAACCGGCCCCGGTATCCATGAGCTGGATGGGCTACGGCTACACCACCGGCCTGAAAGCCATCGACTACTACCTCACCGACGCCACCAGCGCACCTGAGGGCTGCGAACATTTGTTCTCAGAAAAGCCATGGCGCCTGCCCGGTAGCTACACTGCCTACCGTCCAGTCACCACCACCGGCGAACCCAGCCCCCTGCCTGCACTGCAGCGCGGTTATGTGACCCTGGGCACCCTGACCCGGGGCGTGCGCATCAACCACCGCACTATCCGTGTTTGGGCTGCCATACTGCAGCGCTTGCCCACGGCACATATCGTTATTGACAGTAGCTCCTTCAAAGATGCCAGCGTCCAGCAAGCGGCGGTAGATAAATTCACCGCCCATGGCATTGCCACGGAGCGGCTGCATATTGGATTCAACAGCCCGCCGTGGGACGTGCTGCGCGGCATCGACATCGGGCTGGACTGCTTCCCGCACAACTCCGGCACGACCTTGTTTGAAACCCTGTACATGGGATTGCCGTTTGTCACCCTGGCGGGGCGCCCCAGCGTGGGACGCATCGGCAGCGCCATCCTGGAAGGCATAGGCCACCCAGAGTGGATAGCGCAGACGGAAGACGAGTACGTGGACAAAGTGGTGGCCCTGGCGGCGGACCTGCCTGCCCTGGCACATCAGCGGGCCACATTGCGCCAGCAGATGCGGGATAGCCGGCTGATGGACGAGCTGGGCTTTGCCCGCAATGTGGAAGCTGCGTACCAGGCCATGTTCGCCCAATGGGAGGCGGCGCCCAAGACCAGCAAGAAGCAGAGCCGCAAGGCGCTGGGCGCGCATCCCAGCATGGACGACATGAAGTTGCTGACCTCGTTCTTCGAGTCCCGCGACTTCGATGCCGGTATCAAGGCCGCGCAGACCATGGTGCACAACTACCCGCAGCACGGCTTTGGCTGGAAGGCCCTGGGCGCGCTGTTGCAGGCTTCGGGGCGCGCGGTGGAGGCCCTGGATGCCAAACGCCAGGCCGCCAAGCTGCTGCCGCAGGACGCCGAGGCTGCCTGCAACCTAGGTCATTCGCTACAAGATTTAGAGCATTACTCGCAGGCGGAGATTGCGCTGAAGCGTGCTTTGCAGCTCAAACCAGCCTACGCCGAAGCCTTCAATAATCTGGCCATCACCTACCAAAAGATGGGTCGGCTGGAGGAGTCCGAGGCCAACTTCCGTTCTGCACTGGCGCTGACACCCGAGCACAAATCGATTTTCGACAACCTGCTGTTCACCCTGAACTACCACGCCGGCCATACGGCCGAGCAGGTGTACGAGAGCTACCAGGACTATGAGCGCCGCTTTGGCGCACCGCAGCGCGCCACCTGGCTACCGCACACCAACAACCGCACGCCCGGGCGCCGCCTCCGGGTGGGCTATGTGTCGCCTGACTTCCGCAACCATTCCTGCACCTTCTTCATGGAGCCGCTGCTGGCCCACCATGACCCTGCGCAGGTAGAGGTGTGGGCCTACGCCGACCTGGGCCGTGAAGATGACGTCAGCCAGCGCTACCAGAGCTATGTAGACCACTGGGTGCTGACCCGCCATCTGTCGGACCAGGCCCTGGCCGAGCGCATCCGTGCCGATGGCATCGACATCCTGGTCGATCTGGCTGGCCACACCGTGGGCAACCGCCTGGGTGTGTTTGCCCGCAAACCCGCTCCCATCTCCCTGAGTTGGATGGGCTACGGCTACACCACCGGCCTGCGCGCCATCGACTACTACCTGACCGATGCGGCCAGCGTGCCCGTGGGTAGCGAGCATTTGTTCTCCGAGGAGCCCTGGCGCCTGCCGGGCTGCTACGCCGCCTACCGTCCTGGTACCGGCATGGGCGAGGTGAATGCTCTGCCGGCGCTGGAGCGTGGCTACGTCACCCTGGGCACGCTGACCCGGGGCGTGCGCGTCAACCACCGCACTATCCGCGTCTGGGCGCGCATCCTGCAGCGCCTGCCCACGGCCCATATCGTGATCGACAGCCGCTCGTTTGGCGACGGCCCGGTGCAAGAGGCGGCGGTGCAAAAGTTCATCGCCCACGGCATTGGCCGCGAGCGCCTGCACATCGGCTACAACAGCCCGCCCTGGGACGTGCTGCGCGGCATCGACATCGGACTCGACTGCTTCCCGCACAACTCCGGCACCACCCTGTTCGAGACCCTGTACATGGGCCTGCCCTATGTGACCCTGGCCGACCGGCCTAGCGTGGGCCGCATCGGTAGCGCCATCCTGCAGGGCCTGGGCCGGCCGGAGTGGATCGCCCAGACCGAAGATGCGTATGTGGACAAGGTGGTGGCCCTGGCCTCCGACCTGCCGGCCCTGGCCCGCTTGCGTGCCACGCTGCGCGCGGAGATGCAGGCCAGCCCCCTGATGGATGAGGCCGGCTTCACCCGCCAGGTCGAGCAGGCCTATGCGCAGATGTTCGCGCGCTGGCTGGCCGATGTGGCGCCGGGCACGGTAGAGGCCACGCCGCCCGTGGAAGCCATGGACGCACTGGTACGCAGCTTCAATGCGGGCCAATGGGAAGAGGGCGCCCAGGCGGCCCGCGCCCTCGTGGCGCGTTATCCAAGGCATGGCTACAGCTGGAAATTGCTGGGTTCTTTGCTGCAAAAACAGGAGCGACTGGAAGAGGCGCTGCAGGCCAAACGGCGTGCTGTCCAACTGTTGCCGGACGACACCGAGGCCTTGTTCAACCTGGCGCGGACCTACGAGCAGCAAGGGCTGATGGAGCAGGCGGAGCACTACTACCGCCAGGTCATCGCCTTGCAGCCGGACGACGCCGAAGCCCAGCACAACCTGGGCAACACCCTGTGCGGCCAGGGGCGCCGGGTCGAGGCGATACCTTGCTACCGCGAGGCCCTGCGCCTGAAGCCAGACTTTGTTTCCGCCCACCAGATTTTGGGCACCTTGCTGCAGGACGCCGGCAATTTTGTCGAGGCCGAGTCGGTCTGGCGCAGCCTGTTGCGCTGGACACCGGACGACGTGCAGATATCGCTGCACCTGAGCCGCGCGTTGCAACGCCAGGGCAGGGGCGCCGAGGCCGAGGCCTGCATACGTGGTGCCGTGAAGGTCAAAGAGGGCGACTACGAAAGCTATTTCCACCGTGGCAACTTCCTGGGTGAGCTGGGCTTGCAAAGCCAGGCTGAGGCCGATTACCGCAGTGCCCTGGAGATCAAGCCCGATGCAGTGGCGGTGCTGTGCAATCTGGGCGCCAGCCTCAAGGAGCAGCGGCGCCTGACCGAGTCGGAGGAGTACCTGGCCAAGGGCATTGCGCTGGACCCGGGCTTTATGCCGACCTGGTCCAACTACGCCGTCACGCTGCTCATGCAGGGGCGTTTGGCGGAATCCATCACCAGCTTTTACCGTGCCCTGGAGCTGTGCGACTACGCCGCCCCGGTGTATTCCAGCATGTTGTTTGCGCTGAACTACGACGCCGACAAGAGTGCCGAGGCCATCTACGAGGTCTACGCGGACTTCGAGCGGCGGTATGGTGCACCGTACCGCAGTGAGTGGCCTGCCCACAGCAACCCACCGGCGGCCGGCCGGCGCCTGAAGGTCGGCTACGTCTCGCCCGACTTCAAGAACCACGCCTGCACCTTCTTCATGGAGCCCCTGCTGGCACACCACGACCCCAGCGTGGTGGACGTGTACGCCTACGCCGAACTCACCCAGGAAGACGGTGCCACCCAGCGCTACAAGCGCTATGTAGAGCACTGGGTGCCCACCAGAGGCATGAGCGATGCAGCCTTGGCTGCGCGTATCCGTGCCGACGGCATCGACATCCTGGTGGAGCTGGCCGGCCATACCGCAGGCAACCGTCTGGGGGTATTTGCCCGCAAACCGGCTCCTGTCTCCATGAGCTGGATGGGCTACGGCTACACCACCGGCCTGAAAGCCATCGACTACTACCTGACCGACAAGGCCAGCGCGCCTGAAGGCTGCGAACACCTGTTCTCCGAGCAACCCTGGCGCCTGCCCGGCAGCTACACCGCCTACCGCCCGGCCACCACCACCGGTGAGCCCAGCCCCCTGCCAGCGTTGACACGCGGCTACATCACGCTGGGCACGCTGACCCGGGGCGTGCGTATCAACCACCGCACCATCCGTGTCTGGTCCGCCATCTTGCAGCGCTTGCCTACGGCCCATATCGTCATCGACAGCAGCTCCTTTACCGACGCCAGCGTCCAGCAGGCTGCGGTGGACAAATTCACGGCCCACGGCATAGAGCCAGAGCGCCTGCACATTGGCTACCACAGCCCTCCGTGGGACGTGCTGCGTGGCATCGACATCGGGCTAGACTGTTTTCCGCACAACTCGGGTACGACGCTGTTCGAGACCCTGTACATGGGATTACCGTTTGTGACCCTGGCGGGCCGCCCCAGCGTGGGCCGCATCGGCAGCGCCATTCTTGAGGGCGTAGGCCACCCGGAATGGATTGCCCAGAGCGAAGACGAGTACGTGGACAAAGTGGTGGCTCTGGCGGCGGACCTGCCGGCTTTGGCGCACCAGCGTGCCACGCTACGCCAGCAGATGCGGGATAGCCGGCTGATGGACGAGGTGGGCTTTGCGCGCAACGTGGAGCAGGCCTATGCTCAGATGTTCCAGCGCTGGGAGAGGAGAGACATATGAAAGCAGTGATATTGGCCGGCGGCCTGGGTACCCGGATTTCCGAGGAAACCCACCTCCGTCCCAAGCCCATGATCGAGATCGGTGGCAAGCCCATCCTCTGGCACATCCTGAAGATGTATTCCGCCCACGGCGTGAACGACTTCGTGATCTGCTGTGGCTACAAGGGCTACATCATCAAGGAATACTTCGCCAACTACTTTCTGCATATGTCCGATGTGACCTTCGACATGGCGCAGAACCGCATGGAAGTGCACCACAAGCACGCCGAGCCCTGGAAGGTCACTCTGGTGGACACGGGCGACGACTCCATGACCGGCGGCCGCCTCAAGCGCGTGGCCGACTACGTGAAAAACGAGCCCGCCTTCTGCTTCACCTATGGCGACGGCGTGTCTGACGTGGACATCAGCGCCAGCATCGCCTTCCACCAGCAGCACGGCAAGTTGGCTACGGTGACTGCCGTACAGCCCCCGGGCCGCTACGGCGCGCTGCGCATGGAGGGCGACGTGGTGCAGGGTTTCACTGAAAAACCGCGCGGCGACGGGGGGCTGATCAACGGCGGCTTCTTCGTGCTCTCGCCCCTGGTGCTGGACCGCATCGCCGGCGACAGTACCAGCTGGGAGGCCGAGCCGCTGGCGGGGCTGGCCCAGGAAGGCCAGTTGCGCGCCTACGAGCACACAGGCTTCTGGCAGCCCATGGATACGCTGCGTGAAAAGAATCTGCTGGAGGAGCTTTGGTCCTCTGGTAAAGCCCCTTGGAAGCGTTGGTAATGGCGGTCTGGCAAGACGCCCCGGTATTTCTCACCGGCCACACCGGCTTCAAAGGCGGCTGGCTGGCCCTGGCCTTGCACGCCATGGGCGCCAAGGTCCATGGCTATGCGCTGGACCCGAACACCAGGCCCAGCCTGTTCGAGGTGGCGCGCGTGGCGGATGTCCTGGCCAGCGACACCCGTGCCGACCTGGCCGACCGGACGGCGCTGCAGGCTGCCCTGGCCGCGGCCCAGCCCACGGTGGTGTTCCACCTGGCGGCCCAGCCCTTGGTGCGCGCCAGCTATGCCGACCCCTTGGGCACTTTTGCCACCAATGTGATGGGCACGGTACATCTGCTGGAGGCCGTGCGTGCGGTCCCCAGCGTGCGCGCCGTGGTGGTGGTGACCACCGACAAGGTCTACGACAACCGCGAATGGGTCTACCCCTACCGCGAAGCCGATGCCTTGGGCGGCCACGACCCCTACAGCGCCAGCAAGGGCGCGGCCGAGATCGTCGCCGCCAGCTACCGTGCCAGCTTTTTCCATACCGCCGATGCGGCGCAGATCGCCACCGCACGCGCCGGCAATGTGATTGGCGGCGGCGACTGGGCGGCGGACCGCCTGGTGCCCGACTGCCTGCAGGCCTTTGCCGCCGGCCAGCCGGTGCAGCTGCGCTACCCCGGCGCGGTGCGCCCCTGGCAGCATGTGCTGGAGCCCTTGTCCGGCTATGTGCGCCTGGCCGAGCATCTGCTGGCCCGCGCGCCGCAGGCCGCCAGCGCCTGGAATTTCGGCCCCGACGCACGCGGCGACGCCAGCGTGGGCCAGTTGGCCCAGCGCCTGGCCAGCCTGTGGGGGCAGGGCGCCCGCGTGGACATGCCCGACGGCGGCGACCATCCCCACGAGGCAGGCCTGTTGCGCCTGGACATCACCCGCGCCCGCGCCCAGCTGGGCTGGCAGCCGCGCTGGAGCTTGGACCAGGCGCTGGAGCACACCGTGGCCTGGCACCGCGCCTGGCGCGCCGGTGAAGACATGGCCCAGCTCTGCCGTAGCCAGATGGAGGCCTATGGCCCGCTGTAACCCGTTTGCTCTGTTATTGATAGCTGCTTGCGCAGGTATTTCCTGTGCCGGAGGCACTTTTTATTCAAAGAAAGTGGCGCAGCCATGAGCCGATTTGAACTGCAGCCCACCCCGCTGGTCGGCCTGTGGGTGGTGCAGCGCCAGCGCCTGGGCGATGCCCGGGGCTTTCTGTCGCGCCTGTTCTGTGCCGACGAGCTGGCCGCGGCCGGCTGGGTCGGCCCCATTGCCCAGATCAACCACACCCAGACGGCCGAGCCCGGCACCGTGCGCGGCATGCACTTCCAGCACCCGCCGCATGCCGAGATGAAGCTGGTCAGCTGCATACGCGGCGCGGTGTGGGACGTGGCGGTGGACCTGCGGCCCGATTCGCCCACCTATCTGCGCTGGCATGCCGAGCCACTGTCGGCCGACAACCAGCGTGCGTTATTGATACCCCCCGGCTTTGCCCACGGCTTCCAGGCGCTGGAGGCCGATGCGGAAATGCTGTACTGCCATTCCCAGGCTTATGCGCCGCAGAGCGAGGCCGGCCTGCACCCGCAGGACCCGCGCCTGGCCATAGCCTGGCCGCTGCCGGTGCGTGGCCTGTCTACCCGCGACGCCAGCCATCCGGCGCTGGGTGATGATTTTGAAGGAGTCCGTTTGTGAAATGCCGCCACTGTGGGGCCTTGCTGAGCCTGCCTTTTCTGGACCTGGGCAGCGCCCCGCCCAGCAACGCCTACCTGACCGACACCACGCTGAACGCGCCCGAGGTCTGGTACCCCCTGCGCGTGCTGGTTTGCCAGCACTGCTGGCTGGTGCAAACCGAGGACCACGCCGGGCGCGAGGCCCTGTTCACCGCTGACTACGCCTACTTCAGCAGCATCTCCAGCTCCTGGCTGGCCCATGCCCAGGCCTATGTGGCCGAGATGCAGCAGCGCTTTGGGCTGACGTCCGCTAGCCGGGTGGTTGAGGTCGCGTCCAACGACGGCTATCTGCTGCAGTACGTGCAGGCCGCCGGCGTGCCCTGCTACGGCATCGAGCCCACGGCCAGCACGGCGGCCGCCGCCAAGGCCAAGGGGATTGTGGTGGTAGAACGCTTCTTTGGCGTGGCACTGGCGCAGGAGCTGGTAGCCCAGGGCCAGCAGGCCGACCTGACCGCCGCCAACAATGTGCTGGCCCATGTGCCCGACATCAACGACTTCGTGGCCGGCTTTGCCCTGCTGCTCAAGGCCCAGGGTGTGGCGACCTTCGAGTTCCCACACGTGCAGCAGATGGTGCAGCAGTGCCAGTTCGACACGGCCTACCACGAGCACTATTCCTATCTGTCGCTCACCGCCGTGCAGCGCATCTTTGCAGCCAACGGCCTGCAGGTGTTCGACGTGCAGGAGCTACCCACCCACGGCGGCAGCCTGCGCGTGTTTGCCCAGCGCTCGGATACTGGCACCCAGCCCGTGGCACCCGCTGTGCAGCAGGTGCTGCTGGGTGAGGAAGCGGCCGGCATGCGCACGCCCGAGTTCTATAGCCAATTTGGCGCGCAGAGCAGGCGCATTGCGCGTGAGCTGCTCTCATTTTTGGTGAGCGGCGCACATGCGGGCCACAGTGTTGCCGCCTACGGTGCGGCTGCCAAGGGCAATACCCTGCTGAACTTTGCCGGCGTGCGCCCGCACCTGCTGCCCTATGTGGTGGACCGGGCTCCCGCCAAGCAGGGCAAGTACATGCCGGGCAGCCGCATTCCCATCGTGGACGAAGCCTATTTGCGCGCCCAGCAGCCGCGCTATGTGCTGATACTGCCGTGGAACCTGCAGGCCGAGGTGATGGAGCAGCTGGCCTACATCCGCGACTGGGGCGGCCGCTTCGTCACCGCCGTGCCGGGGCTGGTCGTGTGGCCGTGAAGGTACTGCTCACCGGCGCCAGCGGCTACCTGGGCCGCTACGTGCTGGCCCAGCTGCGCACCCAGGGCTGCGAGGTGGCCGTGTTGGGGCGCAGCCTGCCAGCCGGGTTTGAAGATGTACCTCTGGTGCACTGCGATCTGCTGGACGGCGCGAACCTGGCCGAGGCCGTGCAGGCCGCCGGTGCCAGCCATTTGATGCACCTGGCCTGGACCACCGAATACGGCAAGTACTGGACATCTCCGCTCAACTTCCGCTGGGCCGACGCCACGCTGCGCCTGCTGCAGGCCTTTTGCGATGCCGGCGGCCAGCATGTGGCGATAGCCGGTAGCTGTGCCGAATACGACTGGGCCGCAGGCTATCTGCGCGAAGACGTGTCGCCTTACGCCCCTGCCACCTTGTACGGCGTGGCCAAGGATGCCACCCGGCGCATGGCCGCTGCCCTGTGCGCGGGCCGGGGCGTGTCCATGGCTTGGGGCCATATCTTTTTTCCGTTCGGGCCGGGCGAGGCGCCTCAGCGCATGCTGCCTTCGCTGGTGCGGGTGTTCCGGGGTGAAGCACCACCGTTTGGTGTGAACGTGGCGGCCTACCGGGGCATGCTGCCGGTGCCGGATGCGGCGGCAGCCCTGGCCACGGTCTTGCTGCAGGGCTGCAACGGCAGCTTCAATATCTGCTCCGGCGAGCCCAGCCGCATTGGCGACGTGGTGACCATCCTGGCACGCTTGTGCGGCGCCGACCCAGCCCCCGTGCTGGCCCTGGCCACGGCCCGCCCGGGTGACCCGCCCATGTTGGTGGGCGACAGCACTCGCCTGCGCGCCACCGGCTGGCGGCCCCAAATGACGCTGGAGCAAGGCCTGGCTGCCATGGTGGTGCCTGTGCCTACAACGACCAAGGTGACGCCATGACCGACAAAAACCATCTCACCGGCATGTTCTGGGGCGCCGCCAACAAGCCCGAGTTTCTGCGCGGTATCCAGCACAGCGTGAACAACCTGGACGTGCAGGTGGGCATTTACACCGGCGACAACCTGTTCACCTTCAACCGGAACCTGAGTTTTCTGGACGATGAGGCCTTTATGCGCTCCGTCGAGAAGAACGTCCATGAAGACGTGGAGCGGGCCATCCTGTGGCGTACCTCTATCCTGCTGTGGGGCGTGCGCAACGGCCTGAAGCTGGAGGGCGACTTCGTGGAGGGTGGTTGTTACAAAGGTACCAGCGTGCGCGTGGTCTGCGACACGGTGGACTTCGCCCGCTGCGACAAGCGCTACTACCTGTACGACCTGTTTGAACATGCCCCTGGCATGGCCCACCACGCCATGCCCGACCACGGTAACCAGCTCTACCAGGCGGTGGTAGACCGGTTTGCCGACATGCCCAATGTGGTGGTCACCCAGGGCGCAGTGCCCGAGGTGCTGCACCAGGTGGCGCCCGAGAAAATTGCCTTCATGCACCTGGACATGAACAACGCGGCGGCCGAGGTGGGCGCGCTGGAAGTTCTGTTCGACCGCATGGTGCCCGGCGCCCTGCTGGTGCTGGACGACTACGGCTGGGCCGTCTACCGCGACCAGAAGCTGGCCGAAGACGCCTGGCTGGCCCAGCGTGGCTACCAGGTGATGGAGCTGCCCACCGGCCAGGGCCTGGTCATCAAACGCTAATTACATACGCCCATTCAAGAAACAAGGAGCACGACATGACCCCAGAACAACAATTTGCCGCCGAACGCCAGGAGCGCCTGGCCGCCTATGCCCAGGACACGGCCTTCAAAGACCTGTCGCGCCAGTGGCTGCAAGCTTCGATGGACAAGAAATATGTCTACAACTTCGACTGGCTGGGCCGCCCCATCATCCAGTACCCGCAGGACATGGTGGGCATCCAGGAGCTGGTGTGGCAGGTGCGCCCGGACCTGATTATCGAAACCGGCATCGCCCACGGCGGCTCGCTGGTGCTGAGCGCCTCCCTGCTGGCCATGCTGGACATGTGCGACGCCATCGAGAGCGGCAGCACCATTGACCCGCGCAAGTCTGCGCGCAAGGTGATTGGTATCGACATCGACATCCGCCCGCACAACCGTGCTGCCATCGAGGCCCACCCCATGGCCAGCCGCATCCAGATGGTGCAGGGCTCGTCCGTCGCGCCCGACGTGGTGGCCCAGGTGCATGCCGCGGCCCAGGGTTATAAGAAAGTGTTGGTGTTTCTGGATTCCATGCACACCCATGACCACGTGCTGGGCGAGCTGGACGCCTATGCGCCCCTGGTCACGCCGGGCAGCTACTGCGTGGTGTTCGACACCTTTGTCGAAGACATGCCGCCCAACTTCTTCCTGAACCGCCCCTGGGATGTGGGTAACAACCCCAAGACCGCCAGCCGCCAGTGGCTGAAAAGCCACCCCGAATTCGCCGTGGATAGCGCGTCCGAGTCGCGTCTGATGGTCACCGTGGCCCCCGAAGGCTTCCTGAAGCGTATCGCTTGAGGTTTTGTTGATGCTTCTGTTTTGATAGCTGCTGGCGTAGGTATTACCTGCGTCAACAGCATATTTCCCTATATATCTGCATGGAGAGGTCTTGGCGCTGCATGTGCCAGGGCCTTTTTTTGAATTTGAAACAATACGATCGTAATGTTAAAATTCAGCCATGGCAGAAGCTCACCACCGCAAAAAAGACCCGGACGCCGTACGCGCCAAGCTATTAAACGCCACGGCCGAGCTGCTCGCAGCAGGCCAGGCCCTGTCCATCGGGGCGGTGGCTGAACATGTAGGCGTGAGCAAGGGGGCTGTACAGCACCACTTTGGCACCCGCGAACAGTTGCTGGCGGCCATGGCGGACACCTTTCTCACGGCGTTCGAGGTCGAGCTTGCGGGGCAGGTGGGCGTGGGGCCGGGCGCCGCCGCGCAGGCCTATGTGCGGGCGGCGGTGGGTGGTGGGGCGGACCCGGACGATTTGGCCCACTGGCGGGCGGTGCTGGTGGCGTCGGTGGTCGAGCGGTCGGTGGCGACCCGCTGGGCGGACTGGGTTGCTGCTGATCGCCAGAAGGACCCGACCCCGGGCATCAACGAAACCATCATGCGCCTGGCAGCAGACGGCCTGTGGCTGTCTGATTTGCTGGGTATTTACAAGCTGTCCGCGTCCGACCGCAGTGCGATCCAGGCCGCGCTATTGGCTTTATCTAATAAGGAGAACCTTCCATGAACGCTTATCTGGCTTTGTCCGCCGCCATCGTGCTGGAGGTGATCTCCACCGCGATGCTCAAGGCATCTGACAGTTTTACCAAGCTGTGGCCCACGCTGGGCGCCCTGGTGGGGTTCGCCGCGGCTTTTTACTGCCTGACGGTGGTGCTGCGTACGGTTCCTACGGGTGTGGCTTATGCAATCTGGTCCGGCGTAGGCATCGTGCTGACGGCCGTGGTCTCGTGGGTGGTGTTCAAACAGCGCCTGGATGCGCCTGCGCTGGGCGGCATGGCACTGATCATTGCCGGTGTGGTGGTCATGAACGTGTTCTCGAAATCCGCCGCGCATTGAGTCGGGGTTTGCTGCGCCCATGAAAAAAGGCCCCTCGGGGCCTTTTTCATGGTGCTTACGCTGTTTATTGTTGCAGCAGGGTCAGCACGCCTTGCGGCAGCTTGTTGGCCTGGGCCACCATGGCGGTGCCGGCCTGCTGCAGGATCTGGGTGCGCGACAGGTTGGCGGTTTCCTGGGCGAAGTCTGCGTCCACGATGCGTCCCTTGGCGGCGGCCAGGTTTTCCACTTGGATGGCGATATTGCTCACAGCACTTTCAAAGCGACTTTGCAAAGCGCCCAGGCCGGCCCGTGCCGTGTTGACCTGGTTGATGGCGGTGTCAATCTTCTTCATTGCCACCCAGGCGTCGCGTTGGGTGGTGATGCTCAGCGTATCGATCCCCAGGGCGTCGGTCGAGGTGTCGGTGGCGCTGATGTTAGAACCCATGCTGGTGGCGGCTTCGCCGGTGGTAGCCAGCGAGAAACCCGACAGTGTGACAGCGGCGGGGTCTCCATTGCTGTCCAGTTTGGCTGACATCAGGTCGATGCGGTAGGTTTGGTCATCGTTCTGTGACAGATAAGCCGTCACGCCGGTGTCGGATGACTTCCGGTTGATCGCTTCGATCACTTGGCCCATGCGCTCAGAGCCCGAGCTGGCAACAGGAATGGCTCCCAGGTCGACAGCGGCAGTGGCGCCTGCGATCGATATGGTCAGGGTATTGGACGGGATGGAGGTCAGCGTGCTGACTGCGCTGGCGTCCACGGCGCTGGCCGACTGGTCGTAGGCGTAGGCAATATCGGCCAGGCCTTTGGCCGTGGAGTTGGTCAGCGCACCCAGCGAAGCCACGTCGCCGGAGTTGGCGCCGACCTGGAATACGGCGCCTGCAAATGAGCCGTCCAGAATCTTGGTGCCGTTGAAGGTGGTTTGCTTGGCGATACGGTCGATTTCATCGGTCAGCTGGGAGACTTCGGCTTGCAGTGCCTTGCGGTCTTCCTTGCTGTTGGTGGCGTTACCGGCCTGCACAGCCAGTTCACGCATACGTTGCAGCATGTCACCGACCTTGCCCAAGGCACCTTCAGCCGTTTGCGCCAGCGAAATGCCGTCGTTGGCATTGCGCGAACCGACGGACAAGCCGCGGATCTGGGTGGCCATGCGCTCGGAGATCGCCAGGCCGGCGGCATCGTCCTTGGCGCTGTTGACGCGCAAACCTGAAGACAGGCGCTGCATGGAGGTGGCCAGCCCCATGGCATTGTTTGCCAGGTTGCGCTGGGCGTTGAGCGAATTGATGTTCGTGTTGATCGTGGCAGCCATTGCGAAGCTCCTTGAGAGATGAAAGTTGGCTAAAGCCGGTTCGGGTCAGCTCAGCTGGCCAACGACCATGAGCGGTAACTCAATTGTGTTTATTCGAGTTCATGGCAGTCCTTGGATAAGCGGCAGAAATCACCGGCTATTTACATGTCCAGCCCTAAAGTTTTGCGATGGACACCCGAAAACATACTCAACGGGCCTTTTCAATGGTTCGTCATTGAACTCAACCTTTCAGGAGCTTTGAAATGTCCACAACTATCAACACGAACATCAATTCGCTGAATGCTCAGCGCAATCTGATGTCGTCCGCCGGCTCGTTGGCCACGTCTATGCAGCGCCTGTCTTCAGGTTTGCGCGTCAACAGCGCCAAGGACGATGCCGCCGGCCTGGCTATTGCCGAGCGCTTCAACAGCCAGATCAAGGGCTTGACGGTGGGTTCGCGTAACGCCAATGACGGTATTTCGCTGGCGCAAACGGCTGAAGGTGCCTTGGGCAAGGTCGGTGACATGCTGCAACGTATGCGTGAACTGGCTGTGCAATCAGGTAATGCCACGAACAGCGCGGATGACCGCAAGGCGCTGCAGGCCGAAGTCTCCCAGCTGACCGATGAAGTGGACCGTATTGCCAAGCAAACCACCTTCAACGGCAAGAAGTTACTGGACGGATCGTTTGCTGGTGCGGCTTTCCAAGTGGGCGCTAACGCTGGTGACACGATTACCGTGGGTAAGCTGACCAATTCGGCTGCCAATGGTCTGTCCCAGGTGGCATACGGTTTTGACTCGTCTGCTAGCGCCGTGGCGGCCAGCTCGGTGAGCACGCTGACCTCTATCAACAGCGGCACCTTGAGCATTTCTACCGCCAGTGCAACGGTGGCTGTGGATCTGGGTGTGATTGCCGCAGCAAGCTCCGGTGCAGAACGTATGGGTCAAGTGGTTGAGGCAATCAACCGTAAGACTTCGGATACGGGCGTGACTGCTTACCTGTCGCAAAACGACGACCAAACCTACCGTATCGACCTGATGTCGTCCAAGCTGACGACGGCTGGCGATGCGGAAGCTGTGACCCTGACCGGCTTTACGCTTGCTACCACGGGTGAGGCAGCCACGTCCATGGCTTCGCAGTTGAGCGCGACCAGCACCTCTACCGACGCGCTGGGTATCGACACCCTGACTATTGACACACAGCGTAACGCCTGGGTGGCCATCAAGAAGCTGGACTCTGCGATCAACCAGGTCAATAGTGCACGGGCTCAGTTGGGCGCTTTGCAAAGCCGGTTTGACAGTGCCACCGGCAACATCGCGATCAACGTGGAAAACCTTTCTGCATCTCGTGGCCGGATCGTGGATGCAGACTTTGCCCAGGAAACCGCCAACTTGTCCCGTACGCAGATTCTGCAGCAGGCGGGTACCGCGATGGTGGCGCAAGCCAACAAGCTGCCACAAAGCGTGTTGTCTCTGCTGCAATAAGGCTGACAGCACCGTGAATAGGTGCTAAAACGAAAAGGCGGATAAAGGCACCCCCTTTATCCGCCGTTTTGCGTTCCGAAATGCAGGTACAAATATGCCTGTTCGTTTCGTCGTAGCAAGCATCCGTCCTGGAGGTCATCATGGGCATTACATCAACTGGCATCGGCAGTGGTTTGGACGTTGAGTCCATCATCACCAAACTGGTGGCGTTGGAAAAGCAGCCTTTGACGACGCTGCAGCTGAAGGCGGCGGTCATTCAGACGCAGATTTCCGACTATTCCCAAGTCAAGTCGCTGGTGTCCACGCTGTCGGACGCGGCTTCCAAAATTACGCTGGACAGCGGCTGGAACAGTATCAAGGTCGATTCTTCCAATAGTGCCGTGACTGCGTCGGTGACGGGCTTTGCCAGCGCCACCAGCTTCAGCGTAGGGGTTTCTCAGCTGGCCAAGGCGCAGTCCACGGCATCGACTGCCGTGACGGCGGGGGCTGCCTTCGGTGGCTCGGGCACCTTGACGCTGCAGACGGGAACCTGGCAGTCCGACAATTCCTTTGCAGCGGGAACTTCGGCAGCAGTGTCGGTGACGGTTACTGCAACCGACACCATGGCCCAGATCGCCACCAAGATCAATGATTCGGGTGCGGGGTTGATCGCCACGGTGTTGACGGATGCGACAGGCGACCGTTTGATGTTGCGTTCGTCTGCGACGGGCGAGGCGGCGGGTTTTCGGGTGCTGGCTACCGATAATGACGGTACTAATGCGGACAGTTCGGGATTGTCCAAGCTGGGCTTTGATCTGTCTGCCGCTACGGCTTACGGCATGGCGGCCAATACCTACCAGGCGGGGCAGAACGCCAAGGCGACGATCAACGGCATTGCGGTGTCTTCAGCTACGAACTCCTTCACCGGTGTGATTGCAGGTATGACGATTACCGCGTCAGCGGTTACCACCACGAATGCTGAAATATCCAGCGCGGTCGACAAGTCTGCTTTGACGACCAATATCCAGGCTTTTGTGGATGCGTACAACGCGGTCAATAAGTATCTGGCGGACGCCACGGCTTATGACGACACAACCAAGAAGGCTGGGGATTTGCAGGGTGATTCCACGGCGGTAGGTTTGCGCAATTCCCTGCGTTCCACCATGGCGAGCGGTACTGGAACGAGTACTACCAATGGCTCTGGCACATATTCGCGTTTGTCGGAAATTGGTATTTCGCTAGGTCGAGATGGCAACTTTACGGTAGACGCCACCAAGCTAGGTACGGCTTTGAATACGCCGGACAACGTCAAAGCTTTATTTGCTCAGAAGAATTCAGACCTGTCGACTAACGGTATTGCTCGCAAGGTCAAGACCTTTGCCGATGGTTTGCTGGCTTTTGACGGGGGGTTGAACAACAAGTCTGATGCCTTGGCTGCGGCGGTGAAGCGAAACTCTACGGACCAAGACACGATCACGGCGCGTGCGGCATCGGTAGAGAAGCGTCTGCGGGAGACCTATACCGCCTTGGATACCAAGATGGCGGGCTTGACGGCGTTGAATTCGTACATCACGCAGCAGGTCGATATTTGGAATGGCAGTAGCAAGTAAGTGGCGCTGTATTGCTTGGATCAGACGGTACTTTTTTTAACAATTTGACTTGAGTTTTTTTGTGCTGTGTCGATAACTAATACAACAAGCCCAACGGACACTACCACCATGTTTACTCCAGTCAGCGCGCGCGCAGCTTCTGCATACAAGCGAGTTGGTGCACAAACCAGCATTGAAGGCGCAAGCCCGCATCAAGTGATTTGCCTGTTGTTTGAAGCCTTGCTGCGCTCTTTGAATAGTGCACGCGGTGCCCTGGCCCGAGGCGATATCGAGACGAAGGGGGAGGCGATTGGCAAAGCTGTTCGCATCCTGGAAGAAGGGCTGAAGTCTGGCCTGGATATGGAAGCTGGAGGTGAGTTGGCCGTGAATTTGAATGGTGTATATAACTACAGTATTTTGCGGCTGACCACTGCCAACCTCAAGAACGATGTTTCGTTGGTTGAGGAGGTGACCCAATTGATCGTGCCGGTGTTTGATGCCTGGAAAAGCATCAATGTGCCCTCGGTTGGCAACGCTTGAATTTAGACCTATTGCTGGATTTACACCATGTCGCAACTCTTGATTGACTATTACAAAGCCATCGAAGACAGCAGCCATAAGATGCTGCAGGCTGCCCAGGTTGAAGATTGGGATGAAGTGGTGCGTTATGAGGGCGCGTGTGCGGTGCTGATTGAGCAGTTGCGCCACCAGTCCTATGCCGAACAGCTAACCCCGGAAGACAAAACGGAAAAGGCCCGCATCATGCAACGTATCTTGCGTAATGACGCTGAGATCCGTTACCTGACCGAGCCTTGGATTCAACAGTTTGAGCATCTGCTGGAGCGTCGGCCCCAGGTGGTTCACTGAAGAGGGGAGGGGCACGGCGCCTGGTGCGTCCGTGGACCCCGGTTGTGCAGGTGCTAGACCTGCATATTCATGATGTCGCTGTACGCCTGCACCATGCGGTTGCGTACATGCAGAGTCGCCTGAAAGCCAATTTGCGCTTTCTGGATCGCGACCATGGTTTCTTCCAAGCTTACATTGGGGTTCTCCATCTGAACCTCCTGCTGTAGCTGGGTTGCCGTATTTTGTGCATTGCTTACATCTTTCAGCGCGCCTTTGAGGGCGGTTGAAAAACCAGCGCTTTCCGCGCCGCCCACAGTCGGGGTGTTGGTACGGATGGTTGATCCCGTGCGGGGGATCGGGGTGCTCGAAATGGGTGACAAGCGGAGATCCATAGCGATTTCTCCAGGGTAATGGTCCTATGCAGTGATCGTAGCCAGGCGGGCGCGGTAGCATTGGGCGAAATGGTGGCCAAAACACGGGCTTATCACGCTGCTGTTTTGGGGGCTTGGCAGAATAATCACCCCAGTTCGTGGAGCAAGCTCGCGCCATACCGATCCGGAAAGCATGATGTCTGCAGTCGCTGAAATTCCCGTTAGCTCTTCGCCATTTGCTGAAAGACTGGCCAAGCTCGATCGCACCCAGCGTTTGCGTCTGGGGGCTGGATTGGCATTGCTGGTCTTGGTGGTTATTGCCGGGATTCTTATGAGCGGGCGGCAAGAGTACCGTGTTTTGTATACAAATCTGGCGGACAAGGATGGCGGTGCCATCGTGGCTCAATTGACCCAGATGAATGTACCGTACAAGTACACGGAGGGCGGCGGCGCCATTCTGGTGCCGGCGGATCGTGTGCATGACACGCGCTTGCGCCTGGCTTCCTTGGGTTTGCCTAAAGCTTCGGTCTCCGGTTTTGAGATTATGGAAGCCAATCGGTTCGGTATGACGCAATTCCAGGAGCGGCTGGCCTTTCAGCGTGGCTTGGAGGGGGAGTTGACGCGTTCTATCCAGGCCTTATCGTCGGTGTCCAGTGCCCGAGTACACCTGGCTCTACCCAACCAGAACGGGTTTTTCAGAGAGCAGCAAAAGCCATCCGCTTCCATCTTGGTGAGTCTGAATCCAGGCCAGACGCTGGACAGAACTCAGTTGGCGGGCATCGTGCATTTGGTGGCGTCCAGCGTGCCAGAAATGCAGCCCAGTGCGGTCAGCGTGCTGGATGACACAGGTAAGCTGCTATCGCAGTCGCCTGACGGTGCGGCTGGTGCGGATGCAGAGCAGCTGCAATATGTGCAAAGAATTGAGCAGCAATACAGCCGCCGCATTCTGGATATGTTGGAGCCGATTGTCGGGCGGCAGAACGTCAAAGCGCAGGTGACTGCCGAGGTGGATTTTTCGCAAGTGGAATCCACGGCGGAAATGCACAAACCCAATTTGTCGCCGGATACTAGCGCGGTACGCAGCCAGCAAGTGGTTGAATCCGGTGCTGGTGCGGGCGCTGGAAATCCGGCAACGGGTATCCCGGGGGCGACGACCAACCAGCCCCCGGCTTCCTCGACGGCTCCTATCAACGGTGCGTCTTCGCCATTGACGGTGGCTGGTGGCGGTGCTGCAGGTGCCAACATAACGCCAGCCAAACGCGAGTCGGTGACCAATTACGAGGTTGACAAGACCGTGCGGGTGGTGCGCGGGGGCTCTGGCTCTATCAAGCGGCTGAGTGCAGCGGTGGTGGTGAACCATATGGTGTCAGAGGACGACAAGGGCAAACCGATTTCCAAGGCATTGAGTGACCAGCAGATCGAGCAGATGACAGCCCTGGTGCGCGAGTCGATTGGTTTCAACAAGGACCGTGGTGACTCGGTAAATCTGATGAATGCGCCTTTCATGGTTGAAAGTGCCGTGGTGGATGACACCCCTCTGTGGAAGCAACCGCAGACATTGGAGGTGGCGCGCAGCCTGGCCTGGCCTATTGGCACTGTGATTTTGGCGGCGCTGGTGCTTTTTGGCTTGATCCGGCCTGGTATGAAGACCATGATGGCACCCAAGGTGGAGCCTTTGGCTGTGGGTTCAGTGGGGCCGGATGGTTTGCCAGTTCTGGCTGGTCCAGGTGGACAGTTGGATGCAATGGTGGCGGATGATCCTCAACGCCCCATGTTGATGGGGCCAGGCGGGGTGCCCATGCTTGGGCCGACGGACCATCAAGTGCGGCTGGAGGATGCACGGCAGTTGGCTAGAACCAACTCCACTGCGGTTGCAAATATTGTCCGGGGGTGGATTAATGGGGAATCCAGCTCTTGAGCGCCATTTACTGAAAGACCACCATGGATGAACAAGGTCTCACCGATGCAGCTATTTTCCTGATGTCTTTGGGTGAAGAAGAGGCTGCGGAGGTTTTTAAGCATTTTTCCCCCAAGGAGGTTCAAAAGCTGGGGGAAACGATTGCCAAATCCAAGGCGGTAACGCGCGACAAGGTGGATGAGGTTCTGCTGCGTTTCACCAATGCGGCAGCTGCTCAAAGCTTGTTGGTGACCGATACCGGAGACTACGTCAAGGCCGTGCTGCGGCGAGCCTTGGGTGATGACAAGGCGTCTCTGTTGATTGACCGCATTTTGCTGGGTGGCGACGTATCCGGCATTGAAAGCCTGAAGTGGATGGACCCGCTGTCCGTGGCTGAGTTGTTGCGCAACGAGCACCCGCAAATTGTGGCGGCCATCCTGGTGCACCTGGATTACGAGCAGTCGGCCGCCATCTTGAAGCAACTGACCGAGCGGCAGCGCAACGAGGTACTGCTGCGGGTGGCTACTTTGGAGGGTATTCAGCCCACGGCGCTGAAGGACCTGAACGAGGTGCTGTTCAAGGTCCTGGCGGGCGGCGACAAAATTCGAAAGACATCCCTCGGCGGTGTCAAAACGGCAGCGGAAATCATCAACTTGCTGGGTGCCAACATTGAAGGTACGGTCATTGAGTCGATCAAGGGTTTTGACTCGGATCTGGCGCAGAAGATTGTGGACAAGATGTTCGTCTTTGACGACGTCATCAAACTCGACAACAAGTCCATCCAGTTGGTGCTGAAGGAAGTGGCTTCCGAGACTTTGATCGTGGCATTGAAGGGGGCATCCCCCGAGTTGAAGGAAAAAATCCTGGCCAATATGTCGACTCGTGCGGCCGAAACCATGCGTGAGGATCTCGAGTCTCGTGGCCCCATGAGGCTGTCCGAGGTCGAGGCCCAGCAGAAGGATGTGCTCAAAATTGTGCGTCGTCTGGTGGACGAAGGTCAGGTTGTAATCGGATCGGGTGGCGATGACAGCTTTGTCTAAAAGCCGCTCCCATTCGCGCTTTATTCCCAGCGAGGAAATCGGCGCGGTTGCGGAATGGCAATTTGGTTCGGTAGGCGATCCTGTTCTGGTGATCGAGCAGTTGCCGGAGCCTGTACAAGCTGAGCCGGAGGAGCCAGAACAGGTTCGTCTTGACCGTGCCTGGGCCGAGGGCCATGACGCTGGGTTGGCCCAAGGCCATGCGGAGGCTACCCTCGAAGGTAACCAAAGACTGGATGATTTTGTGCAGAGCCAAGGTGTGGAAACCGCGCAGAAGCTGGCTGAGTTGTTCTCAACCATGCAGGAGCGGCTCGCACAGGTGGAGCAAGATATTGCCCGCCAGGTTCTGGATCTCGCTTGCAGCTTGGCACGGCAGGTGGTGCGTCGGGAGCTGAGTGTGGACCCTGTTGCATTGATTCCGGTGGTGCGTGAGGCCTTGGACATGCTGGTTATGGATGGCAAGAAGGCGGTGGTCAAGCTTCATCCCCAAGACTGGGTGGTGCTGGAGGCTCCTATGAAAGAGGCGCTTCCCTTGCCTGCGGTCACTTGGCTGACTGATCCATCTGTGGAGCGCGGCGGGTGCTTGGTGGAGTCCGGCGGCATGGTGATTGATGGCACTTTGTCGAAACGCTGGGAGAGAGCCGTTGCCCAATTGGGTTTGGCATCTGCCTGGGTGGAGTCGGATGATGCCGCGTGAAGATGCACGCGTCTGGAGCCGTTTCATGGACGATGCATTGCAGCGCGTCCAGGCCGGGACCGTGTTGGAGGCGCGGGGCACGCTGACTCGATTGGCCGGCTTGGTACTGGAGGCTGTAGGTATTCGTGTGCCGGTGGGCTCGCAGTGCAATGTTGTGATGGATGGTGCGGCCCCGGTGTTGGTGGAGGTGGTGGGGTTTTCCAATGATCGGGCTTATTTGATGCCTGCGGGCGATGTGCACGGCTTGTGTAGTGGTGCGAGCGTGGTGCCGGCTCCGCCTTATGTTTCTGTTCCCCGCTTGGGCGATACGTCGCGTGACGTGGTTGCCGCCGCGGCTGGTGTGCTTCGGTTGCCGCTAGGAGACGGTTTGTTGGGTCGCGTGGTCGATGCGCAGGGCGTGCCGTTGGATCACGCCGGGCCTATTCTGGATGTCGTTGCTGAACCGTTGGACCGCCAGCCTATCAATGCCATGGACCGAGATCCTGTGCGGGAACCGTTGGACACGGGTGTGCGTGCCATCAATGGCATGCTGACAGTGGGGCGCGGTCAACGTATCGGCTTGTTTGCAGGTTCTGGCGTAGGTAAGAGCGTTTTGCTGGGCATGATGGCGCGCTACACCAAGGCGGATGTGATTGTGGTGGGGCTGATTGGCGAGCGGGGGCGTGAAGTCAAGGAGTTCGTCGAGGACATCCTGGGGGCAGAAGGCCGAGCGCGCTCGGTGGTCGTCGCGGCACCTGCAGATGCGCCCCCCTTGCTGCGTCTGCAAGGGGCCGCTTATGCGACGGCAGTGGCGGAGCATTTTCGAGACAAAGGGCAGCATGTTTTGCTGCTGATGGATTCCTTGACCCGGTTCGCGATGGCCCAGCGGGAGATTGCCCTGGCGATCGGTGAGCCGCCTGCGACCAAGGGTTACCCGCCTTCTTGTTTTGCAAAATTGCCACAGCTGGTCGAGCGCAGTGGGAATGGGCTCAATGGCGTGGGGTCGATTACCGCGTTCTATACCGTATTGTCAGAAGGTGATGACCAGCAGGACCCGATCGCCGATGCTGCCCGTGCCATTCTGGATGGGCATATTGTGCTGTCGCGATCGTTGGCCGAGGCCGGGCACTTCCCAGCGATTGACATAGAGCAGTCTGCTTCTCGCGTCATGCATAACGTGGTAACACCAGAGCACTTTGAGTTGGCAAGACGCTTCCGTATCATTAATTCACGTTACCAGAAGGGGCGGGATCTTCTGCAAATTGGTGCTTACGCCATGGGGTCGGATCCTGGTTTGGATGAGGCCATCCGTTTGAATGAGGGTATGACGGAATTCTTGCAGCAAGGCATGTATGTCTCCAGTACGCTGGAGCAAAGCGTACTGGGCATGGATCGCGCCATTGCGCGTCAGGCGGGCGCTAGATGACGTTGCTAAAGACCTTGGCGGTGGCGGTGAGCGTTGCCAGTAGTAAGCGTGATGCTGCAAGCCAGGCGGTGGGGCATGCGCAGCAGCGCTATATTGCGGCCCGCGATCAGCTGCATCAACTGGAAAGTTACGCCAAAGAGACGGAAGACCGCTGGATGGTGCAGGCGCAGACTTGTGCTGTACCTGAGTTGATGCGCCACCACTACCAGTTCATGGAGCGACTGGAACAGGCCATGCAGATGCAGCGGGGCATGCTGGCTGAGGAAGCTCGGCGTGTTGATGCCGTAAAAAAGCAGTTGGCTGAAGCTGAAATACGTTTGGCGACACTGAAGCAGATATGCCGTAAAAAGCAGCAAGAGGTGGATCGTGCTCAGAGTCGTCGTGAGCAAAAGCAAACGGATGAGTTTGCCGCGCAGCGTTTTGGAAAATCGATGGATCAACAGTTTGGTGAGGTGACTTCATGAGCATTGAAAGTGTTTCAGCAATTCCGGTGCCCAGGGTTGTCGAGGCTGTGCCCAGCGCGGCAAAATCCACGATGCCTGAGAAGGAGTCCAAAGGGTTCTCTGAGGTCATGAATGGGCTGGATGCTAGGCCCGATGAGGTGTCGTCGGATCACGCATCGCAGACCGAGGGCTCAAAAGATGCGGACGCGGTCGGTGACAAAAAGGCCGCCAAGAAGTTGCCTGGCAAAAAGACTGTGGCAGACGGCGCCACCCCGGACGCGGCTATGGCGATGGCGGGCTTCATTCCACCGGCAGTGCCGCCCGCCAATGCGGCCCCTGCCGATGCGGCGGTAACGCAAGATGGCTTGGGTGCGGAGTCGGTTGCATTGGTTGCGAATCCGGGGGCTGGTGTGGCTACGGCTGCAGCAGATATGCGTTCGCAGGCTTCGGCCGCAGATGCGCGGGCCAACTCCGTAGGTATGGCTAACTATGCGTCGGTGTTCGAGCAGATCCAGAGTCGCATGACCAAGAAGGACTCTTCGGCTTTCGAATTGGCGCAGTCGGACACCGAGCTTGGCTTAAAAGGAGGCGCGAAACCCATGCTGGGCACTGCGGCGGATGCACGTGCAGACCGTTTGAGTAGTCTGGGTGGCGGTGCTTTCATGTTGCCTGTTGTTGAGCCTTCTGCAATGCAAGTTGTTACGGAGACTACCGAGGCACTTAAGCTTGCCTCGGTGGACACGAAGGTCGGCGAAGCGGGCAAGTCCTCCGAGGGGGGGCATGCTCTGCAGCATTTCACGCCGACCGTGCAGTTTGAGAGCGCGTCAAAATCTGTGGATTTGTCCCAGGCGAGTCCAGAGAGGGCTGTGGCGGACCAAGTCAGCTATTGGATTTCGCAAGGGGTGCAAAATGCTGAGTTGACGTTCAACGGGGGGGATTCTCAGCCTGTCGAGGTCCATATCTCTTTGTCTGGCAACGAGGCTCACATTGCCTTTCGTTCGGACCAGGCTGAAACCCGCGAGTTTTTGACTGGCGCGTCGGGGCACCTGAAGGATTTGTTGCAGAGCGAGGGAATGGTGCTTTCGGGTATGTCGGTCGGTTCATCCGGCGCGGAAAACGCAGGCGCCCGAGAGCGTAGAGCGCCGACAGAAACCGTGCAAAGCAATACCCGCCAGGCACGTGAAGAGGTTGTTACCCGACCTGTGGCCCTGCCCCGGGGTTCAGGGCGTGCTGTTGATTTGTTTGTATAGCGCAGGCTTATGGGTCGGTAGCCATACGATTGCAGCTGTTTTTCAGCGCTTATCTGGCTATCGCATCTTTCGTGTGGCTCAATAATGGGCCATACGATTGAACTGGTGTTGAGGGTCAATCGCTGTTGACCCTATCTGGAAGGAATTATTGTGTCTGCACCTGCTGCCGCTGATGCAACTGCGCCCAAGCCCAAGGGTAAGAAAATGATCGTCATTATTGTGGCGGTTGTGCTTATCTTGGTTTTGGCGGGTGGTGGTTGGTTTTTCTTTTTACGCCACTCTGCGACTGCGGAAGATGGTGAGGAGGCTGCGCCGGCTGCGCACGCTGAGGCTAAGCATGGGACGCCACCCGTATTTCTGCCCATGGACAATATGGTTGTGAATTTAGCTGATCCAGGTGGTGAGAAATTTGCCCAGATTGGTGTCACCATCGGCGTGGATGATCAGCATGTGTCGGATGCTGTGAAAGCTTATTTGCCAAGCATACGTAGTGCAATTTTGCTACTTATTTCGCAGCGCACATCGGAAGAGTTGTTGAGCAAGGAAGGCAAAGAGAAGCTGGCGCACGACATCTTGCGCGCGGTTTCTGCGCCCTTGGGCTACGAGGTAGAAGACGTGGATCCAGAGGAGGCGACTGCTGATGCGACTTCCAAGAAAAAGGCCGCTAAAAAGAAACATACCGCAGCTGCGAACCCCATTCAAAGCATTTTGTTTTCAAGTTTTATCATCCAATGATGGCTGATCATGGAGCCGCTTCATGAGTGAATCATTCTTATCGCAAGAAGAGGTTGATGCCCTGTTGGAAGGGGTGACTGGCGAGAGTCAAAAAGCGGCTGAAGAGGTTTTTGAGACGGGGGAGATTCGTAACTACGATATCTCCAGTCAGGAGCGAATTGTCCGTGGTCGGATGCCCACCATGGAAGTGGTCAATGAGCGCTTTGCCCGCAACTTTCGCATCGGTTTGTTCAACTTCATCCGCAGAAGCCCCGAGGTATCCGTTGGTACCGTGTCGGTTCGGCGGTATAGCGCTTTTTTGCGTGAGCTGGCGGTGCCAACCAATTTCAACATCATGGCCATTCGCCCTCTGCGCGGCAGTGGCCTGATCGTATGCGAGCCATCCTTGGTCTTTGGTGTCATCGACACCTTGTATGGCGGCGTAGGCAAATTCCAGACCCGCATCGAAGGTCGTGAGTTTTCCATGACCGAGCAGCGCGTGATCAACCGGTTGGTTGATGTGATTTGCGCCGAGTACAAGAAAGCCTGGCACGGTATATATCCGCTGGAGCTTGACTATCAGCGCTCGGAAATGCAGCCTCAGTTCGCCAATATTGCGACGCCTAGTGAGATTGTGGTGTCTACGGTGTTCCAGCTGGAAATTGGAGACATCGCTGGTGCCATTCATATTTGCATGCCGTATTCGACGTTGGAGCCAATACGCGATGTGCTGTATTCGTCTACTCAGGGTGATTCTGTCGAGGTGGACCGTCGTTGGATTACCTTGCTGAGTCGGGAGATCCAGGCCGCCGAAGTGACCCTGGTGGCCGAGCTGGCCCAGGCGGAAGCAACGGTGGAGCAACTGCTGAGCATGAAGCCGGGAGACTTCATCGAGCTGGAGCGGGAGCCGCGGATTCGAGCATCTATTGGTGGCGTGCCTATATTTGAGTGCCAGTATGGAACGCACAATTCAAAGTACGCGATCCGTATTGAAGAGTGCTTGCGTGGTAATGAAAGTAATGTCCCGGGAGAATTAAATGGCAACGGATGAAAAACCGGAAGATGACGATCCGATGGCCGCTTGGGCGGAGGCTCTGGAAGAGCAAAAAGTGTCGGACACGAAAGTAGAGGGCGATGACCAAGGCGGTCCTTTGTTCGGTGGTGGCGCGGCGGTAGGCAAGGATGGCACCTCTCAAGACATCAATATGGTCTTGGATATTCCGGTGACCCTGTCGGTGGAGTTGGGGCGCACCAAGGTGCCTATCAAATATATTTTGCAGTTAGCCCAGGGCTCTGTGGTTGAGCTGGATGCGCTTGCGGGGGAGCCCATGGATGTGTTGATCAACGGCTATTTGATTGCGCAAGGGGAGGTTGTGGTGGTCAACGATAAGTTCGGCATACGTTTGACGGACGTGGTCACACCTTCTGAGCGTTTGAAGCGTTTGAGCAAGGGGTAATCCATATGATGGGTCAGACCTTGCTCGTGGTTGTGCTGTTTGTCGCCTTGTTATCGATGGTGCCATTGGCGGTCAAATGGATGCAGCGGCGTGTAGGTGGAGGGCTACCCGTCAATGTGAGTGGTTCCCGCTTGGTGTCTGTCGTGGCTGTTGGCCCGCAGCAAAAGGTGGTTACTGTTGAGGTTGGACCGGACAATGCGCGGACTTGGCTGGTTCTGGGGGTTACTACTCAAAATATTACCTGTCTGCACAGTGCTCCTCTCGTGGCTTCGCCGCCAAGCTATGCCGCTGTAGCGTCTTCGTTGCATGATCAGGGCGTGAGTGGTGTCTAAGGTGCGCTTGTTTCGATTTTGGTTGTTCTGGGTTTGCCTTATCAGCGGCAGCCTGGTGTCGGGTCAGGCGTATGCGCAGGCGGGTACCTTGCCGTTGTTGATTGGGGCGCCGGGGCAGGGGGTAAGTTACTCGGTGCCGATCCAGACGTTACTGTTCTTTACGGCGCTGTCTTTTTTGCCCGCCATTTTGCTCATGATGACGGGCTTCACGCGGATCGTTATCGTGCTGTCTTTGTTGCGTCAGGCCTTGGGTACGCAATCCACCCCCCCCAATCAAATTGTGGTGGGCTTGTCTTTATTTTTGACATTCTTTGTCATGGGACCGACATTTGACCGCGTCTACCAAGACGCATACCTGCCGTACACCACCAACGCACTCACGTTTGAGCAAGCCTTGGATAAGGGCGAGGCGCCTGTGCGTCAGTTTATGTTGAAGCAAACACGACAGTCAGATTTTGCTTTGTTTGCCAAGCTGGCCCGGCTTGACTCAAGCGTCACCTCTGAAACTGCCCCGCTCCGTGTTTTGGTGCCTGCATTCGTTACCAGTGAGCTGAAGTCTGCATTCCAGATTGGCTTCATGATTTTCATCCCGTTCCTGGTGATAGATATTGTGGTGGCCAGTGTATTGATGTCATTGGGGATGATGATGCTGTCGCCAGTTTTGGTGGCATTGCCGTTCAAGTTGATGCTGTTTGTGCTGGCCGATGGGTGGAACTTGTTGATTGGCTCATTGGCAGCCAGTTTCGTGCAGTAACCGAAGATTTCTATGAACTCTCAAATGGTGCTCACCATGGGGCAAGAGGCCTTGTGGCTGCTATTGTTGGTGTCATCGCCGGTTCTGGCGGTGGTTCTGGTCGTCGGCTTGGTGGTTAGTATCTTTCAGGCGATTACGCAGATCCATGAGGCAACCTTGTCGTTTGTCCCAAAACTGATTGCTGCGATGTTGACCTTTGCGATTGCTGGGCCATGGATGTTGGCGACCTTGGTTGATTACATCCGCAGGACAATTGAGTCCATTCCGACGCTGGTTTTGTAAGCAAGGGCTGCTCCGGTGATTACGTTTACCGAGGCGCAGCTTGCGGCATGGCTATCGCCCATCGTGTGGCCCTTCCTGCGCGTCCTGGCTTTGTTCAGTGTGGCGCCGGTATTTTCAATTCGTTCCATTCCCCAGCGGGTAAAGATCGGCTTGGCTTTTTTTGTAGCCTTCGCCGCGCAAGCCGGATTGGCAGGCCAACCGTTGGTGAGCTTGAATAGTCCCCAGGCCTTGGGGGCTGTCGTGCAGCAGGTTGGCGTGGGCTTGTCAATTGGCTTTGCGGTGCGGTTAGTGTTTACTTCGGTAGAGTTGGCCGGGGAGTTGGTTGGCTTGCAAATGGGCTTGAACTTCGCTTCATTTTTTGACCCTTCCAGCAACGCCCAGGTCAGCGCTGTGTCCCGTTTCATGGGGCATATGTCGACTTTGTTGTTTGTGGTGATGAATGGACACTTGATCGTCTTGATGGCGGTGATCAAGAGTTTTGAGAGTTTCCCGGTGGATGGCAATTTTTTTGACACCCTGCAGAACATCAAGCTGTATGCCTTGGGATCCAGCTTGTTTTCTAGCGCTCTGTGGATTGCTCTGCCCATGATAGGCATGCTGCTGTTCGTTAACTTAGCCATGGGGGTTATTTCCCGCGTGGCGCCACAGATGAATATTTATTCCATAGGCTTTCCGGTCACGTTGACTATGGGGCTCGTGGGGGTCACTATTACTTTGCCCATGTTGGACCAGCCTGTGATGGCGTTGATGGAAAAGGCTATCGATCTGTTCACTGCCAAATGATGGTCAGATGGGGGGGCACAACTAAACCAGGTTGTTGCGAATTGCGTAAACGGTGAGCTCGGCGTTGTTCGTCAGTTTGAGCTTTTCCAGTACGCGGGTCCTATACACACTGACAGTTTTGGGGCTCAGCAGCAATTCTTCTGCAATATCCGACAGTCGTTTGCCTGAGGCGATTTTCACCAATGTCTGCATCTCCCGTTCGGAGAGGGCTGCGTGTGGCAGCTCCAGTAGGGGTTTGGACAGGCTGTCTATCAGCATCTGAGAAACTTCAGGTGTTACATATTTGCGGCCCATCATGACTGTCCGGACCGCCAATACTAGTTCCTCAGGGTCTCCGGCTTTGTTTAAATAGCCTTGCGCACCAGCTCGCAGGCAGCGAATGGCGTACTGGTCTTCGGGGAACATGGAAACTACCAATACCTTTATGGGCGAATCGGTTTCGCGCAGGCTGGCCAGCACCTCCATGCCTCCTCGCCCGGGCATATTCAAGTCGAGTACCAGTACATCACATGCCGTGGTGCGCAGCAATTCACGTACTTCGGCGTAGCTTGCGGCCTCTCCCGTGACTTGGATGTCGACAGACTCCGACAGCATGTCGCGTATGCCGCGTCGGACCATAGCGTGGTCGTCACATAAAACTACATGGATCATGGGGGCTGCCCTACTCGCATCTCTGTCGTATCGTGAGGTAGGGGGACCGACAAAATAATTGAGGTGCCAACCCCTCCTCGATTGCTGATGTCCAGCCATCCCCCCACGGTTTTGGCTCTCTCATGCAATCCCCGTAGGCCAAATGCCTTGGGTTTTTCTAGGAAGGATTTGTGCAGGCCCTTGCCATTGTCGGCGATCTCCAGCGTTAGTACGCCCTCTTCATCGGTCAGCTCTATGCTGACAGTGCTGCATTCTGCATGCTTGGATATATTGGTAAGGGCTTCCTGTGCCGTGCGGTAGGCGACAAGTTGAATGTCTTTGTTAACATGCATCTTGTCGCTGGTGGCATGTATTGATGTCGCTATACCTGTCCGTTTTTGAAAGCTGTGTGCCAGCCATTGGACTGCGGCTACCAATCCTTGGTCAAGAATGGGCGGGCGCAGATTCATCATGATGCGTTGGCTGGCGCCTAGAGCGTGTTGTAACATCTCCAGCGCCGAGCCAATATGCCCTCGGGATGCTGCGTCTTTGTGGTGTCTTGCCAGCCAAGCCAGGTCCATTTTTACTGCGGCTAAAGCTCCGCCAATGTCATCATGTACCTCTCGCGCAATAGCCGCGCGCTCTTGCTCGATGGACGATTGCAGGTGCTCTGCAAGTTCGCCCAGTCTACGTTCCGATGCGGCCAATTCCACATCTGCCCGCTCCTTGGCTATACGCGTTTCTCGTACCTCAATGGCGCGGGCCATCACGTGCGCCAGCTTGTTGATGTCATCTTTCAAAAGGTAGTCACTAAACCCCAATCTGATGGCATCCACTGCGGCAGCCTCACCGATGGCACCCGATAGCAGGATAAAGGGCGGTGGCCCATGTTGCTGCTGGAGGTGGTTCCAGGCATCTATTGCAGTAAAGCCTGGTAACCTGTAGTCCGCCAAAATGACGTCAAATGTTGATGTTTGCGTTAACCTATCAAAGGCTTCGAGGGTTTCTACACGGGTGACCTCGCACGTCAAGCCTTGCCTACGCAACGCCATGACGACCAGTTCGTGGTCGACTATGGAGTCTTCTAGGTGAAGTACCTGGATTGGACGGGCGTCGGTGGTGTTTTGCATGCCGTGCGTTTACTGAAAATGATGTGAAAAATACGCGGAAGTAGCCACGCTAGATGGGCCGGTTCGATTGATTTTGCAGATTTTCGGTAACAGGATGTGAAATAGAATTACTATCCGTCTATAACGAGGCAATTTGTCCAAGGGCTTTCCTGCAGCGACGGAGAATACATGCAAACAGAGCCTTCCATATCTACAGGACCCGTAGTCAAGCTGCCGGTAATGCTGGTTGCTGAGCTGCAGGATTCTTTGATGGTAGTGATGCACGACCTCAGCCGGTTGGAAGGTCTGCTGAGCCACACGATGGATAACCTGATGACTCGCTTCAACAGCGTGAATTTGGGTCTGCAGTCTGTACCTTTGCCTGACACGCCTGAAGTAGAAGACGTTCGGAGCAATCTCCGTGCAGCCGTTACTGAGCTGCAGTTTCAGGACATGGCCTCGCAATTGATTGTGCACACCACTCTGATGCTGCAAGGCTGTGCCTTTCGTTTGGCGTCGGAAACCATGGGCCAAGAAGAAGGGGAGGAGGCCGCGCCGTTTGAGGCGTTGTCTCCAGATCGCCCTAACCCGGTAACTCAAAGCGAGATGGACGCTGGCTCTGTTGAGCTTTTTTAGTCGCCCAAATCCTGTATTTAACATCCACGAGCACTCTCTTCTTTAGCTGGAGTTTTTCATGTATTCGATTCTTGCCGTTGACGACTCACCCTCAATGCGAAAGATGGTGTCATTCACGTTGACCGGGGCTGGCTACCAAGTCATCGAGGCTGTCGACGGGCAAGATGCTTTCGAAAAGGCCCAGTCCCATACCATTGACTTGGTGCTTGCAGACCAAAACATGCCGCGGCTTGACGGAATAGGTCTGACCCGGCTCCTGCGAGAGCATCCCAAGTTCAAGACCATCCCTATTCTGATCTTGACTACGGAGTCTAGCGATCAGATGAAGCAGGCTGGCCGCAGTGCTGGCGCGACGGGGTGGCTTGTGAAACCTTTTGACCCCACACGACTGATCGAAGTAATTCAAAAAGTTATTCGCTGACCAACGGTGGTTTGGTAAGGCAACACAGGAGTTTGTATGGCTGAGATGCACCAAGAGAGTTCGGGCGCTGATTTTGATCTGACGCAGTTCTATCAAATATTCTTTGAAGAAGCTGGCGAAAATTTGGATCAAATGGAGCAGATGCTGCTGGATCTGGACCTGGCTAATACGGATGATGAAGAGCTCAATGGAATTTTTCGTTGCGCCCACTCCATCAAAGGCGGTGCGGCCACATTTGGATTTTCGGATGTAGCCGAGTTGACCCATCAAATGGAGTCTTTGCTCGACCGTTTACGGCGGCATGAGTTGAAGTTGATTCCCCCCATGATTGATGCTTTGCTGGAGTCTGCAGACGCATCGCGTAGTTTGTTGGCGCGGCACCAAGCAGGAGGCGAGGGGACGGCGGTTTCTACGTCTGCTTTGGTCAAGCGAATCAGCATACTGGCCGCTGGTGAAGTCCCGCCTCCAGCAGTGGCCGCGCCTGCTCCCGCTGTACCAGCTGTTGCTGTGGCCCCTATGGCCAGTAGCAAGCCAAGTGGAACCCGCTCCTTGGAGATTCGGATTGGTCCACTGGAACGTCCAGAGCAAGCTGATCCTGTGCAGGAGTTGTTCAGAGACATTCCAGGCCTGGGTTCCGTGACCAGTTTGCCGAGTGATCAACCTGACACCCGTGTTTTTGCGGTTGAAACGACATCTTCAGATGCAGATTTGCTCGATTTGTTTGTGTTTCATGTTGCTAAAGAAAAAGTCTTGATTCGTGATCGGGCGGAAGCAGCAAATGCTGTTGTGGCAGAGGCCGCACCGCTGGTTGCAGAGGTTACTGCTGCAACAGTGTCCCCAGGCGAGGAGGAGTATGGTTTCTTTGTGGGGGCGCCAGGTCACCCAGAGGAGCGTGCTGTAGTTGTCTCTGCGGATGGACCCAAAGGGGGTAAGGCAGAGCCTAAAGCGGCTGCTCAGACGCCTCTTGAGGCCACTACCATTCGCGTTGATATTAAAAAGGTTGATCAACTGATCAACTTGGTGGGCGAGTTGGTTATCACCCAGGCCATGCTGGCCCAAAACAGCCAGGGACTGGATCCGGCCATGCACCAGCAATTGTTTGCAGGTCTGGCGGATCTGGACCGCAATACCCGGGACTTGCAAGAATCTGTGATGTCTATTCGCATGATTCCGATGTCGATAGTTTTCAGCCGCTTTCCCCGCATGCTGCGTGATTTGGCAAACCGCTTGGGCAAGAAGGTGGATTTTGTGACCCAGGGTGAAGCGACGGAGCTGGACAAAGGCCTGGTAGAGAAGATTACTGATCCATTGACCCATTTGGTTCGTAATAGCTGCGACCACGGTATTGAAATGCCGGAGGAGCGTCTTGCGGCTGGCAAGTCTGAAAATGGCACGATTACCTTGTCTGCCGCGCACCAAGGCGGTTCTATCGTGATTGAAGTCCGAGACGATGGCCGTGGTATGTCGCGCGAGAAAATTCTACGCAAGGCTCGAGAGCGCGGACTGGATGTCAGTGACAGCATGTCTGATTCAGAAGTGTGGCAGCTGATTTTCGCCCCAGGTTTTTCTACCGCCGATGTCGTAACCGATGTGTCCGGGCGTGGCGTCGGTATGGACGTGGTCAAGCGCAATATTGCTTCGCTCAACGGAACTGTTGATATTGATTCCAGTGAAGGTTTTGGCATGAAGGTGTCTGTACGCCTTCCGTTGACACTGGCCATCATGGATGGGATGTCAGTCAGTGTGGGGGATGAGGTCTACATACTGCCGCTGTCATCTGTAGTGGAGTCTTTCCAGGTCAATGATGAGTCGGTTAGTACGGTTGCACAGGGCTCGCAATTGGTGAAGGTTCGCGAGGAATATATGCCCGTGATCTCCCTGGAAAAGATCTTCCAGGTGCCAATTCTTGATGCTGATAAGGCCAACAACATCATGGTGGTCGTGGAGTCAGAAGGCAGCCGCGTGGCTTTGCTTGTGAACGAGTTGCTGGGGCAGCATCAGGTTGTGGTGAAGAACCTCGAGTCTAACTACCGCAAAGTCTCCAATGTTTCTGGAGCCACCATCATGGGTGACGGTAAAGTGGCTTTGATTCTGGATATTGGTGCGTTGGTGCGTCGTTCGCGCCATTGATGCTGCAGCGTAAGTGCAAACTGTTAGACCTTGAAGGAGAGAGATATGGGTGCAATGGAACGAGCAGGTGATTTGACTACTGCTGCACGGGAGTATTTGACTTTTAGGTTGAGCCAGGAAGAGTACGGCATCGACATTCTCAAGGTGCAGGAAATTCGTGGATACGAACCTCCTACGCGTATCGCCAATGCGCCAACCTTCATCAAAGGGGTGGTTAATCTGCGTGGCACCATCGTGCCTATTGTGGACATGCGGCTCAAGTTCAATTGTTCGGAGGCTGAATACAACAGCTTTACGGTGGTCATCATTTTGAATCTGCGTAGCCGCATCGTGGGCATCGTCGTGGATTCTGTCAGTGACGTGCTTGAGCTTGCGGCTGATAGCATCAAGTCTGCGCCGGATATCGAAAGCATCATCGACAACGGCTGCATATTGGGACTGGGCTCGGTCAATGAGCGGATGCTGATCTTGCTGGATATTGAGAGGCTGATGTCCGGCGCCGATATGGCCTTGTCTGCCGACTGAACCGCGCCCCTCCATGCTTCAGAGCTATTCACCTGCTGCAGCCAGTAACGGTCCTGTTGCAGAGGGTCGTGAGTTCATTTGGACGGACGCTGATTTTGAGCGCGTGCAGTCGCTGATATACAAGCATGCGGGTATCAAGCTGCATGATGGCAAGCATGCCATGGTGTACAGCCGCTTGTCGCGCAGATTGCGTGAAACGGGGCATGGCAGTTTTCATGAATATTTGGGGTGGCTGGAGCGTTCCGATGGTCCCGAGTGGCAGGAGTTTGTGAATGCCCTCACCACCAATCTCACCGCTTTTTTTCGAGAGCAGCACCATTTTGAAATGCTTGCTGCCTTGCTGAAGTCTCGGCCTGCTGCAACGCCTTGGAATGTTTGGTGCAGTGCATCTTCTACGGGTGAAGAGCCGTACTCGATCGCCATGACCGCGATGGAGTCCCTGGGCGCTGGTGCCGCGTTCAAGTTGGCGGCCAGTGATATTGATTCCAAGGTGTTGGCATCGGCGGCCCAGGGTATTTATCGCCTGGACAATCTCAAGGGGCTGGACCAGGCGCGCATGCAAAAATTCTTACTGCGTGGTAAGGGTGAAAACGCTGGTCTGGTACGCATCAAGCCAGAACTGCGCCGCATGATTGATTTCCTTAGTATCAATTTGATTCGTAACGACTGGCCGTTTCGGGATCCGTTTGATGTTGTCTTTTGTCGCAACGTCATGATTTATTTTGATGCGGCAACCCAGCGTGCTGTGCTAGAGCGCATTCATCGTGTCATGAAGCCCGGTGGTATGTTGTTTGTGGGTCATGCGGAAAATTTCAGTGAGTCCCGGGACCTGTTCATCTTGCGTGGAAAGACGTGTTATGAACGCTGCTGAAGGCTTTTTGCCCCATGGCGGTTCATGGTTTGGTATGCAGGCGGTAGGCTCTATTGCGTTGGACGATTGACGACTATGGATATTCCTAGAACTGCGGGTCCTACTCTCGCCCAGCGCATGGCGGCGGGTGAGTTTCCCATTGGGCCGGATGCCGACCGTCGTCGTGCCGCACGTGTGGGCGCAACACCCGGTGGCAGGCCGTTGAGCGAACGTAACTGCACGCTGGAGCAGTTGAAGAGCCGTCCTCGCAAGCCGGGTGAAGCTTCTTTTTTCTATGCAGATCACCACTTCCAGTTCAATGCTGTCAAGGTACTGCCTGGTGAGTATTTTGTGTCGGATGAGAACCTGGTCATCATGACGGTGCTGGGGTCCTGCATTGCGGCATGTCTGTGGGACAGTCGTGCTCAGGTCGGGGGTATGAACCATTTCATGCTGCCTGATGGCGATGATGGTTCGGGGGCGGGGCGCTATGGTTCATACGCCATGGAGCTGCTGATCAATGAGATGCTCAAGAGCGGAGCTCGCCGGGAAACCATGCAGGCCAAGATTTTTGGTGGCGGTCAGGTGATGTCCAACTTCACCACCATGAATGTGGGCGAGCGCAATACGCAGTTTGTAATTGATTACTTGCAGACGGAGCGTATTCCGCTGCTCTCGCAAGATGTGTTGGACATTTATCCGCGCAAAGTATGCTTTTTCCCTGTGACGGGTAAGGCCATGGTGAAGCGTTTGGCCCATGCGCATCCAGACCAGGCGGTGACCGAGCGGCGCGGCAACGTGGCTACGGTGGTGAAGTCCACTTCGGGTGGGTCGGTCGATTTGTTTTAGTCAGGTGGGGTGATGAAGAAGATCCGTGTGTTGGTGGTGGACGATTCGGCTTTAGTGCGCAGTTTGTTGACAGAAATCATCAACCGTCAAGCTGATATGGAGTGCGTAGGTGCGGCCAACGACCCTTTGATTGCGCGGGAAATGATCCGCAGCCTGGATCCCGATGTGATTACCTTGGACGTGGAAATGCCGCGCATGGACGGCATTGATTTTCTGGGGCGTTTGATGCGCCTGCGGCCCATGCCAGTAGTGATGATTTCCACCATGACGGCCCAGGGGGCTGAGGTCACTATGCGTGCCCTGGAGTTGGGGGCTGTAGATTTTGTGGCTAAACCTCGCATCGGTTTGGCGAACGGTTTGAAGGATCTGGCTGCAGAAATCGTGGACAAGGTGCGCGTTGCATCGGTGGCCCAGTTCCGCCGTCCTCCGGCGTTGGCATTGGGTGAGCAAATTGGTGCTCCACCTACGCCGGTAGCGCGTCCTGCTAATACCTTGATCGGGCGTTTGTCGACAGAGAAAATGATCTGTATAGGGGCATCCACCGGCGGCACTGAGGCGATTAAGGAAATTTTGGTGCGTATGCCTGCAGATGCACCCGCTATTGTGATCACCCAGCATATGCCACCTGGCTTTACCACCAGCTTTGCGGCCCGGCTTAACAGCTTGTGCCAGATCACGGTCAAGGAGGCGGTGCATGGCGAACGCATACTGCCAGGCCACGCCTATATTGCGCCGGGCGGCAAGCACTTCCGGGTAGGGCGCAGCGGAGCGAACTATGTGGCAGTTGTGGAGGATGGCGAGCCCGTTAACCGACACCGCCCATCGGTAGAGGTTTTGTTTCTCTCGTGCGCCGAGATGGTCGGACGGAATGCCTACGGCATCATGCTCACTGGTATGGGCAACGATGGCGCGCGCGCCATGCGTGAAATGCACGACAAAGGTAGCTACAACTACGTGCAAGACGAGGCCAGCTGCGTGGTGTTTGGCATGCCGCGCGAGGCCATTGCCCATGGCGCCGCGGATGAAGTTCTGCCGTTAGACAAAATTGCCCCTGCGTTGCTGGCCAAGCTGGGCGCTGGTGGCGACCGTTTGCACAACCGCATTTGATGGTGGCAAATGTCACGCTGGATGGCTAAAGAAATCGGCCGATAGCGCAGATCCTATCTGCGCATGTAGCTATCACTACCATAGCAATCAGCTGCTGAGCATTTCCCAGCGTTCTAGCGCGGCTAACAATAACTCGTCGATGTCTGCGTTGCGTTGTGCCAGGGCCGTAGCCTTGGTGGCGTCCGCAGAGTAGATGCGGCCATCGGCCAACTCCGCGTTGATGGCGGCCTGCTCCTGTTCCAACTGGCTAATCTGGGCGGGCAAGCCGTCCAGTTCACGTTGTTCCTTGAAGCTGAGCTTGCGGGCCTTTCCCGCCGTGGGCGTTGTAACTGTTGATTTTTGCTCTGTATTTGATAGTGAAACTTGTTGATCTGACGCGCGCTGTGGCGTGTTTTTCCTATTGGTTTCTGCGATCATTTTGGCGCGTTTGCTCTGGATCAACCAGTCCTGCACGCTACCTTCGTATTCACGCCAGAAGCCCGGGCGCTCCTCTGGTTCATGGGCAATGATGCTGGTAACCACGTTGTCCAGGAATGCCCTGTCATGGCTGACTAGGAAGATCGTGCCGTCGTAGTTCTGCAGCAGGTCTTCCAGCAGTTCCAGGGTGTCGATGTCCAGGTCGTTGGTCGGTTCGTCCAGCACCAGCACGTTGGCAGGGCGTGCGAACAACCGGGCCAGCAATAAGCGGTTGCGTTCGCCGCCAGACAGGGAGCGGACCGGTGAATTGGCGCGCGCTGCCGAGAACAGGAAGTCGCTCAGATAGCTCTTGACGTGTTTGCGCTGGTTGCCAATCTCGATCCATTCGCTGCCGGGGCTGATGAAGTCCTCCAGTGTGGCATCCAGATCCAATGCGTTGCGCATCTGATCGAAGTAAGCGACCTGCAAATTCGCGCCCTGGCGTACGTTGCCGCTGTCTGGCTGGATTTCGCCCAGAATGAGCTTGAGCAAAGTGCTTTTGCCCGCCCCATTGGCTCCGAGTAAGCCGACCTTGTCACCACGCAAAATTACGTCGCTGAAGCCCTTGACGATGACCTTGTCGCCGAAGGACTTGCTGACATCGGTGAGCTCCGCCACGATCTTGCCACTGGACTGGCCAGACGCCACATCCAGATTGACGCTACCTTGTGCCTCTCGGCGCGCGGCACGGCTACTGCGCAGTGTTTCTAGGCGGCTGATGCGGCTTTGGCTGCGGGTGCGGCGCGCTTCCACACCCTTGCGTATCCAGATTTCCTCTTGTGCCAGTAGCTTGTCGGCCTTTGCGCTGATAACGGCCTCTTGTGCTAGCTGCTCTTCTTTCTGCAGTACATATTGTTCGAAGTTGCCAGGGTAGGAGCCGAGCTTGCCGCGGTCAAGTTCCACAATGCGGGTGGCGACGCGGTTCAGAAAGCTGCGGTCGTGGGTGATGGTAATCAGGCTCCCTTTGAAGTCGATCAGCAGATCTTCCAGCCACTCAATAGAGTCCAGGTCCAGGTGGTTGGTCGGCTCGTCAAGTAGTAGCACGTCTGGCTTGGCAACCAACGCTTGCGCGAGTGCCACGCGCTTTTTGGTGCCCCCAGACAAAGTTCCGACGATGGCCTCGGGGTCTAGATGCAGGCGGTGCAGAGTTTCTTCCACGCGTTGCTCCCAATTCCACGCATCGAAGGCTTCAATTTGAGATTGCAATGCGTCCAGGTCTACCCCTTCGGCGCCGGAAAGATACAGATCCCGGGCTTCAATGACGGTGGCAAGTCCTACGCTGGCGGCTTTGAAGATGGTGACTTCTGGGTCTAGGGCTGGTTCTTGGGCCACGTAGGCAATGCGCAAGCCTTGCTGTACATGCATCGTGCCGTCATCAGGCTTTTCCAGCCCACCCAGAATCTTGAGCATGGATGACTTGCCAGCCCCGTTGCGGCCAATGAGGCCCACACGCTCCGTGGTTTCAAGTGAAAAAGCGGCTTTGTCGAGCAGTGCGACGTGACCAAAAGCCAGTTGGGCGTCGAGTAGGGTAATGAGTGCCATGTTGTGGCGATTATCCTGCCTCGTGGTTTGTGCCCGTGAATGACTGCTGGTGGAGGGTTCAGGATGCGCTGAACGGTAGGACCACGGCTCCGTGATTGAGCAACTAAATTTGCGATATGGAGGCGCGCCGCGTAAATCCGGTATATACTCTAAGGCTACCCTGACGAGGGTCACCAAGGTGGCCGGCAGTTGGCGGCGGGGAGAAGAAATTAGCCCCCATGCTCCAAAAAGCATGCTAGAATACAAGGCTTCGCTGATCACAGTGAGTCAAGTTGGTTGATGTAAAAGTCGGCTTGCTGATCCTTAAAAATATACAGCCGATAAGCGTGGGCGTTTGAATGCGATTGCCAAGTTCTTCGGAACTAGTGCATAGCACTACAAACGCTCATGAAGTAAATAGATGTGAAATTCACTTGTTGAGTTTTGCGTCGATTCCAATTTATGAGTGGCCTCTGGTGGTAATAGTCAGGGGCAAAAAATTCAAGATCGAACTATAGAGTTTGATCCTGGCTCAGATTGAACGCTGGCGGCATGCCTTACACATGCAAGTCGAACGGTAACAGGTTAAGCTGACGAGTGGCGAACGGGTGAGTAATATATCGGAACGTGCCCAGTCGTGGGGGATAACGCAGCGAAAGCTGTGCTAATACCGCATACGATCTCTGGATGAAAGCGGGGGATCGCAAGACCTCGCGCGATTGGAGCGGCCGATATCAGATTAGCTAGTTGGTGGGGTAAAAGCCCACCAAGGCGACGATCTGTAGCTGGTCTGAGAGGACGACCAGCCACACTGGAACTGAGACACGGTCCAGACTCCTACGGGAGGCAGCAGTGGGGAATTTTGGACAATGGGCGCAAGCCTGATCCAGCAATGCCGCGTGCAGGATGAAGGCCTTCGGGTTGTAAACTGCTTTTGTACGGAACGAAACGGTCTGCCCTAATACGGTGGGCTAATGACGGTACCGTAAGAATAAGCACCGGCTAACTACGTGCCAGCAGCCGCGGTAATACGTAGGGTGCGAGCGTTAATCGGAATTACTGGGCGTAAAGCGTGCGCAGGCGGTTATGTAAGACAGATGTGAAATCCCCGGGCTCAACCTGGGACCTGCATTTGTGACTGCATAGCTAGAGTACGGTAGAGGGGGATGGAATTCCGCGTGTAGCAGTGAAATGCGTAGATATGCGGAGGAACACCGATGGCGAAGGCAATCCCCTGGACCTGTACTGACGCTCATGCACGAAAGCGTGGGGAGCAAACAGGATTAGATACCCTGGTAGTCCACGCCCTAAACGATGTCAACTGGTTGTTGGGTCTTCACTGACTCAGTAACGAAGCTAACGCGTGAAGTTGACCGCCTGGGGAGTACGGCCGCAAGGTTGAAACTCAAAGGAATTGACGGGGACCCGCACAAGCGGTGGATGATGTGGTTTAATTCGATGCAACGCGAAAAACCTTACCCACCTTTGACATGTACGGAAGTCGCTAGAGATAGCTTCGTGCTCGAAAGAGAGCCGTAACACAGGTGCTGCATGGCTGTCGTCAGCTCGTGTCGTGAGATGTTGGGTTAAGTCCCGCAACGAGCGCAACCCTTGTCATTAGTTGCTACATTTAGTTGGGCACTCTAGTGAGACTGCCGGTGACAAACCGGAGGAAGGTGGGGATGACGTCAAGTCCTCATGGCCCTTATAGGTGGGGCTACACACGTCATACAATGGCTGGTACAAAGGGTTGCCAACCCGCGAGGGGGAGCTAATCCCATAAAACCAGTCGTAGTCCGGATCGCAGTCTGCAACTCGACTGCGTGAAGTCGGAATCGCTAGTAATCGTGGATCAGAATGTCACGGTGAATACGTTCCCGGGTCTTGTACACACCGCCCGTCACACCATGGGAGCGGGTTCTGCCAGAAGTAGTTAGCCTAACCGTAAGGAGGGCGATTACCACGGCAGGGTTCGTGACTGGGGTGAAGTCGTAACAAGGTAGCCGTATCGGAAGGTGCGGCTGGATCACCTCCTTTCTGGAAACTGCAATCAAATTTGAATGCCCACACTTATCGGTTGTTGGAAGGTTGTCGCTAAGACAATTTTTAAACGAAGTCCTTGATTTTGTTTGAAATGAATCTCAGAGCGACCGGCTTGGGTCTGTAGCTCAGTTGGTTAGAGCACCGTCTTGATAAGGCGGGGGTCGTTGGTTCGAAACCAACCAGACCCACCATCCATTCAACAACACTGCCGTTTTTGTGGGGGTGTAGCTCAGCTGGGAGAGCGGCTGCTTTGCAAGCAGTAGGTAGCGGGTTCGAGTCCTGTCACCTCCACCAATATTGTTGGTGCTTATCTATTCAACACCAAAGTGGCTTTTAACGAGGCTACTTTGTTGTTGATCAATATCTATTGATCGATATAAATTAACCGAAAGGTTAATCGGCTGTTCATTAAAAATTCATAGAGTTTAATCAGCGTTGCTAGCGGAAACTGCACATTCGTAAAGGTTTAGTGCAGACCGTGCCGCTAGCGACAAATTTTTGATTGCGTCAAAACGAATATTCAGACTTTGGTTTGAAATTCAAAATTAACGATGAAAGCTCGAAAGGGCTGTAGTTGTTTACGGCATAACGCGATTGGTGAAAGACCAATCAAACATTCCTTGAAGACAACGGTGGTGTTTCTGTAAAGAGACGTCAAAGTTATAGGGTCAAGTGAATAAGAGCATGTGGTGGATGCCTTGGCAATGATAGGCGACGAAAGACGTGATAGCCTGCGATAAGCTTCGGGGAGCTGGCAAATTAGCTTTGATCCGGAGATTTCTGAATGGGGAAACCCACCCTTAGGGGTATCGCATGATGAATACATAGTCATGCGAGGCGAACCGGGTGAACTGAAACATCTCAGTAGCTCGAGGAAAAGACATCAACCGAGATTCCGAAAGTAGTGGCGAGCGAAATCGGAAAAGCCTGTTAGTGATAGCGCGACTGTTAACGGAATAGCTTGGAAAGGCTAGCCATAGCGGGTGATAGCCCCGTACGTGAAAACAGACGCGTGGTACTAAGTTAACGAAAAGTAGGGCGGGACACGAGAAATCCTGTCTGAATATGGGGGGACCATCCTCCAAGGCTAAATACTCATCATTGACCGATAGTGAACTAGTACCGTGAGGGAAAGGCGAAAAGAACCCCGGGAGGGGAGTGAAATAGATCCTGAAACCGCATGCTTACAAAAAGTAGGAGCCTTGAAAGGGGTGACTGCGTACCTTTTGTATAATGGGTCAGCGACTTACATTCAGTGGCAAGCTTAACCGAATAGGGAAGGCGTAGGGAAACCGAGTCCGAATAGGGCGATTCAGTCGCTGGGTGTAGACCCGAAACCAAGTGATCTATCCATGGCCAGGATGAAGGTGCGGTAACACGCACTGGAGGTCCGAACCGACTAGTGTTGCAAAACTAGCGGATGAGCTGTGGATAGGGGTGAAAGGCTAAACAAACTTGGAAATAGCTGGTTCTCTCCGAAAACTATTTAGGTAGTGCCTCAAGTATTACCGTCGGGGGTAGAGCACTGTTTTGGCTAGGGGGTCATGGCGACTTACCAAACCAATGCAAACTCCGAATACCGACGAGTACAGCTTGGGAGACAGAGCACCGGGTGCTAACGTCCGGACTCAAGAGGGAAACAACCCAGACCGCCAGCTAAGGTCCCTAAAATTGGCTAAGTGGGAAACGAAGTGGGAAGGCTAAAACAGTCAGGATGTTGGCTTAGAAGCAGCCATCATTTAAAGAAAGCGTAATAGCTCACTGATCGAGTCGTCCTGCGCGGAAGATGTAACGGGGCTAAGCCAGTTACCGAAGCTGCGGATTTGCAATTTATTGCAAGTGGTAGGAGAGCGTTCTGTAGGCCTGTGAAGGTGGCGGTGTAAACCCTGCTGGAGGTATCAGAAGTGCGAATGCTGACATGAGTAGCGTTAAAGGGGGTGAAAAGCCCCCTCGCCGTAAGCGCAAGGTTTTCTACGCAACGTTCATCGGCGTAGAGTGAGTCGGCCCCTAAGGCGAGGCAGAGATGCGTAGTTGATGGGAAACAGGTCAATATTCCTGTACCGATGTGTAGTGCGATGTGGGGACGGAGAAGGTTAGCTCAGCCAACTGTTGGATATGTTGGTTCAAGCCTGTAGTCGTGCCTGGTAGGTAAATCCGCCGGGCTTAGATGAGGGGTGATAACGAGGCTGCTTGCAGCCGAAGTGAGTGATACCCTGCTTCCAGGAAAAGCCACTAAGCTTCAGCTACACACGACCGTACCGCAAACCGACACTGGTGCGCGAGATGAGTATTCTAAGGCGCTTGAGAGAACTCAGGAGAAGGAACTCGGCAAATTGACACCGTAACTTCGGAAGAAGGTGTGCCTTTAGTAGGTGAAGTCCCTTGCGGATGGAGCCCAACGGGGTTGCAAAAAATCGGTGGCTGCGACTGTTTATTAAAAACACAGCACTCTGCAAACACGAAAGTGGACGTATAGGGTGTGACGCCTGCCCGGTGCTGGAAGATTAAATGATGGGGTGCAAGCTCTTGATTGAAGTCCCAGTAAACGGCGGCCGTAACTATAACGGTCCTAAGGTAGCGAAATTCCTTGTCGGGTAAGTTCCGACCTGCACGAATGGCGTAACGATGGCCACACTGTCTCCTCCTGAGACTCAGCGAAGTTGAAATGTTTGTGATGATGCAATCTCCCCGCGGAAAGACGGAAAGACCCCATGAACCTTTACTGTAGCTTTGTATTGGACTTTGAACAGATCTGTGTAGGATAGGTGGGAGGCTTTGAAGTGTGGTCGCTAGATCACATGGAGCCAACGTTGAAATACCACCCTGGTGTGTTTGAGGTTCTAACCTAGGTCCATTATCTGGATCGGGGACAGTGCATGGTAGGCAGTTTGACTGGGGCGGTCTCCTCCCAAAGCGTAACGGAGGAGTTCGAAGGTACGCTAGTTACGGTCGGACATCGTGATGATAGTGCAATGGCATAAGCGTGCTTAACTGCGAGACTGACAAGTCGAGCAGATGCGAAAGCAGGACATAGTGATCCGGTGGTTCTGTATGGAAGGGCCATCGCTCAACGGATAAAAGGTACTCTGGGGATAACAGGCTGATACCGCCCAAGAGTTCATATCGACGGCGGTGTTTGGCACCTCGATGTCGGCTCATCTCATCCTGGGGCTGTAGCCGGTCCCAAGGGTATGGCTGTTCGCCATTTAAAGAGGTACGTGAGCTGGGTTTAAAACGTCGTGAGACAGTTTGGTCCCTATCTTCCGTGGGCGCTGCAGATTTGAGGAAGCCTGCTCCTAGTACGAGAGGACCGGAGTGGACACACCTCTGGTGTATCGGTTGTCACGCCAGTGGCATTGCCGAGTAGCTAAGTGTGGAAGAGATAACCGCTGAAAGCATCTAAGCGGGAAACTCGTTTCAAGATGAGATCTGCCGGGGCCTTGAGCCCCCTAAAGAGTCGTTCAAGACCAGGACGTTGATAGGTCAGGTGTGGAAGCGCAGTAATGCGTTAAGCTAACTGATACTAATTGCTCGTGCGGCTTGACCCTATAACTTTGATCTACGCAAGTGGTATCAAGGATTAGTTATGCCAAGTGACGCATTCAAAAACACATATCCGGTGCGATACCGGAGCTGATTAAATCTCTATGAATTCGTTGCCCTGACCGATGTCAGGGTGGCAACAAGTTATGCCTGATGACCATAGCGAGGTGGTCCCACTCCTTCCCATCCCGAACAGGACAGTGAAACGCCTCTGCGCCGATGATAGTGCGGGTTCCCGTGTGAAAGTAGGTCATCGTCAGGCTATTACAGCAAGAAACGCCCAGTCAGCTGACTGGGCGTTTTCTTTAGTGTTGACGCAATAAGCACTAAAGAAAACGGAAACGTTTTGCGGGCATGCTCCAAAAAGCATGCTAGAATACAAGGCTTCGCTGATCACAGTGAGTCAAGTTGGTTGATGTAAAAGTCGGCT
>NZ_JBWKNO010000016.1:100740-120317 GCF_059415605.1 Rhodoferax sp. GW821-FHT10B06
GTTTTCTTTAGTGTTGACGCAATAAGCACTAAAGAAAACGGAAACGTTTTGCGGGCATGCTCCAAAAAGCATGCTAGGCTCGATTAAATTCGCAGTCACGCAAGCATTGCTGCTGTTGGAACGAAAGAGCAACAGGAGAGTAATTTACTACTCCAAGTCAAGGCGAGTATTTGTGCTGTAGTGTATACAGCTCAAGTGGTCTTAAAAATCGAAATACTCATCGTACGCGTGCACGTTTCGTGTTGCTGGCGGTGTAGCCGTTTGGTGAGGCCACCTTGATTTGATTGCCGATTGCTGCTCGAAAGCATTGGGTGGAAAATTGCTCAGTTTGGAGTGCAGCCGCACGCTGTTGTAGAAGCCCACGATGTAGTCAGCGATGTCCGTCATGGCCTCGGCGTGGTTGGCGTAGTCGCGCTGCCAGACCCGCTCCGTCTTGAGGCTTAGGAAGGAGCGCTCCATCACCGCGTTGCCCCAGCAGTTGCCTTTGCGGCTCATGCTGCCGACTAGAGCGTAGCGCGCCAGCAGCGCCTGGTGCAGCGCGCTGGCGTACTGGCTGCCCCGGTCAGAATGAACAATCAGCCCAGGTGCTGCTTGGCGCTGCGCGATGGCCAACTGCAGCGCCGTGCACACCAACTCGGCATGCATGGTCGGTGCCATCGCCCAGCCCACGACTTTGCGTGTGTACAGATCCAGCACCACCGCCAGGTACAGCCAGCCGCTGCGCGTGCGGATGTAGGTGATGTCACTCACCCAGGGCCTGGTTGGGGTTTGGGGCCGCTCGGGTTGAAGCGACGCGCCAGCACGTTGCCTGAGACCGGCTGCGCATGACCGCTGTCGGTAGTGTGGATGAACTTGCGCCGCCACAGGGTCCGCAACCTGTTCTCGCGCATCAAACGCCGTACGCGGTAACGCCCAATGTGCAGCCCTTGAGCACGCAGCACCGCGCCCAGGCGACGGCTGCCATAGACCTTGCCGCTGGCGGCAAACTCGGCCTTCAATTGCGTGCTGACCAAGCAGGCCTTGGGCGCGAGCTTGGCGCGCTGACGGACGCCGTAGTAGCCTGAACGGCTGACGCCTAGCACGTGACACAGGCACCCGACAGGAACGGCCTTCTTGTGCAACTGCTTGACGAGCTGGTAGCTCATCGAAGCTCGCGGGCAAAGAAGGTCGATGCTTTTTTTAGGATAAACGCTTCTTCTCAATGTGGAAGACAGCGGTGTGTGCTTGCGCGGTCTACTGAATGAAGGAGTGGGCCGGAGTCAATGTATCCGCCTATCTCAAATGGGGCTCTACAACTTGTTCAGAAAATACTCAAAATTGGACGGTCTCAGCCTGCTTCAATTCGAAGAGCGACTGTGCACAAAGAGTCAGAAAAACCTTTCGGATTCAGCTAATTAACGAGTGCAGTAACGCCTGCATATTATAAAAAGTGGGGAATAAAAATAAGAAAAGCCGCATAAAACTAAAGTCTTATGCGGCTTTCAATTTGGTGGCCTGGGACGGAATCGAACCGCCGACACAAGGATTTTCAATCCTCTGCTCTACCGACTGAGCTACCGGGCCAAGACCACTATTATATACCAAGTTTAATTGCGTTTTCCACGACTCAGGTCTATTCCTAGTTGTTTTAGTTTTCGATATAGATGTGTGCGCTCTAAGCCGGTTTGTTCGGCTACGCGTGTCATGGAGCCACCTTCTTGGGCGAGGTGGAATTCGAAGTAGGCTTTTTCGAAACCATCTCGTGCTTCGCGCAATGGCTTGTCCAGGTTGAACGTCTGCTGCGCATGCGGGCTTCCATCTGCGTTATGTTGCGCTTGTAGGCCGATGCCACCGGCATCATTGGTTAATTCAGAGGCTACAACTTTGAGTTCGACTGGATGGGGTAGCGTTGCAGCGGCTGCGGGCTTGCGTGTGGCGTTGCGGGTCAGGCCGAGTTCGACGGCTTTCAATAGTTTCTGCAACGTAATGGGTTTTTCCAGGAACGAATAGGCACCTATGCGGGTTGCTTCTACGGCTGTGTCGATGGTGGCGTGCCCACTCATCATGATCACAGGCATGGTCAGTGTGCCGGTGGCGGCCCATTCCTTCAGTAGAGAGACTCCGTCCGTATCGGGCATCCAGATGTCCAGCAAGACCAAATCATGGCGCGTGCGCAGATGTGCCGCGCGGGCCTCAGCCGCATTCTCTGCAAGTTCGACGTTGTGGCCTTCATCGTTGAGGATTTCGAAGAGGAGATCGCGTATGCCGAGTTCATCGTCGACGACCAAAATGTTTGCCATGGTTGAGAGCGAGTTCCCGAATGAAAATAAAGCGTTGCAGTGCTTGCTAGGCAGCTGCTTTGTTGTGTATGGAGAATGATAACGATACTTGCGCCCCAACAACCATACCATCTGCGATGCGGTTGGAGAGGTCTATGCGGGCACCGTGTTCATCAGCGATTTTCTTGACGACAGCCAGTCCCAGTCCAGTGCCACGGCTCTTGGTGGTGACGTAGGGCTCAAAGGCCCGCTTCAAGATATTTTCTGGAAAACCAGAGCCTTGGTCGTTCACCGTGAGGCGAACGCGTTGTGCGCTGGGAATCCATTGTGTACGCAAAAGTACCTGCTGGGCCTGACCAGATGCGGCCTTGGCCTCGGATGCGTCCTGCGCGTTCTGCAGCAGGTTATGGATGACTTGGCGCAGCTGTTCTGCGTCGCCCAGAATCGGCGGGCATAGATCGTCGAGTTCGGCGGAGATTTGCACGGCCGATGCATCGTACAACTGCAGCACATCCTGCACGAGGTGGTTCAGGTCCAGTGGCTTGAGATCTGCGGTAGGTAGCCGTGCATAGTCGCGGAATTCATTGACCAGGCGTTTCATGGCTTCGACCTGGTCCACAATGGTTTTGACGGATTTGGTAAGCAAGGCTTGTTCCGGCTCGGCCACTTTGCCTGTGAGCTTCATCTCCAGTCGTTCTGCAGACAGCTGAATGGGCGTAAGCGGGTTTTTGATTTCGTGGGCTAGTCGGCGCGCGACTTCGCCCCAGGCCTGGGCGCGTTGGGCCGATACCATCTCGGAGACATCGTCAAATACCAGCAACCGGTTGCTACCAGGCAGCTCGGCACCTCGTGCTATTAAAACTATAGCATCCTGCGCAAACGGTGACTGCGTGCCGTTCAGTTCAAACGATTGTTGCCAATGGTCCAGCCCATGGTGTGTTTGCTCGCTGGCGAAGGCGGAAAACTGCTCTTGTACGCGTTCTGCGAAATGCTCCAGACCCGTTACCTCGGCGAGTGGCTTGCCTTCGTAGGCGGCCAGCGGCACGCGCAGGATGCGAGTGGCACCGGGGTTGCTGGATTCGATGACATTCTGGCTGCTCAGCACAATTACACCGGCGGTCAGGTTGTCCAGAATGGTTTGCAGATTAGCCCGCGCGGCGCTGACCTGGGCCATGCTGTGGTCTACCGCTGAGCGTGCGTCCGCAAGCTGCTGTGTCATGTCGGCGAACGAGCGTGTCAATCCACCCAGCTCGTCCTTTCCCTGCAGTACCGACTTGGGCGTCAAATCCCCAGCAGCCACTTGGCGCACACCTTCTGCAAGCAGCAGCAGTGGACGGGCGAGCTGGTTGCCCAGCACCACCGCCAGCAGCACTGCGCCGAACACGGCCAGAAATAGGCTGAGTGTCAGTGTGCCGATATACATGCGTTTAAGACCGTTGCGGGCCAGGGCGCGCTCCTGGTACTCGCGGTTGGCGGCTTGCACCGCCAGGGCGTTGTCTACCAGTTGCTGGGGCAGGGTTTGGGTGAGCTGAAGATAACGTGGCTCTGCCAGCAACCCCACGCCCGGACTTGCCACGACCGCCAATGCCTTGATTTGTGCTGGCGTGCCCGGCGTCAGTCCGGTTTCGTCCAGGCCCTCGATAGATGCAACAGCCTTCTGGCTGCGCACGTTGCGCAGTTGCTGGCTGCTGGGGTGCTCCGGATTCAGCAGAAAACGGGATTGGCCGGCGCTTGCAATCGGCTGCCCACTGGCATTCCACAGCACCACGTCATTCACGCTGAGCTGATCGCGCATGCGTTCCAGTGCCAGGCCGGCGGCGGCATCGGGGGTATCAGAGAGTTGCCGGCTGGCGCTTCGGGCCTTGTCGGCCAGGTCATTGGCCAATACGTCCAAGGTGGTTCTGCCCAGGTTCACGCCGGCATCTAGCGCACCCTCTACCTTGACGTCAAACCAGCTTTCGATGGAGCGGGACACGAACTGGTAGGACACCACGTAGATCAGCAGCCCGGGCATCAGACCTACCAGCGCAAAAATGGTGGCCAGCTTGACCAGCAAGCGGCTGCCGAATTTGCCTTTGCGTAGCCGGGTCAGCAAGCGCACAGCCATCCACACAATGACCGAAAGCAAGGTGGCGGCCACCACCACGTTGACAGCAAACAGGCGAGTGTAATTACGCTCAAACAAGGCCCGGTTGCTGGTGGACTGGGTCAGCAGCAGCAATAGGATCAACCCCACCGCCATGGCCACTACGACGCCAACCACCACAGCCCAGCGCAGCGCGCGGGTGCTGCTTTGGGCGCTGCGTGCTGCCGGCTGGCTCATTTGCCGCCTTCTTGTCCTAGGCGGATATTACGGCTGCCGGAGAGGCTCCAGTCGGCTTGGCCCAAGGTGCTGATCTGGAACGGTCGGGGGAGCTGAGACACATCCAGTCGGAAGCTGAAGTCCAGGTGGGTCTTACCGTCGAACTCGACATCCGCCGCGTCGGCAATTTTCCAGTGGGAAAAGCGCTGTATGTAGGTGAGCGCATCCGACAGGGAGTCGAAGTTCTGGCTCAGCGTTACACCCAGCCCGCTGTTGCCTATGGGAGTGGGAGATACGTTCAGACGCCAGCGCCGTGTCAGCGGCAGATAGGCCAAGCGCATATGGCGGGCCTCTGAAGCCTGTTTGCGGTCGTACCAATACCAGCGGTCACGCAGAACCTCCACTTCCGCCACAAAGAACATGGGAATGCCTTTGTTCAAGGCATCTTCTACCAGGCTGGGTAGCTCGAACTTCAGATTGGCGGAGAAAAATACACCGCCGTCTTCGCGTTCCACCTGCATCTGGCTGATTTCCACCACGGTGTTTTCGGCCCAGGCAAGAGGCTGCAGGCACAGCAAAACGTAGGCGCAAAAGCGTAGCAGAGCTTGGCTAAGCCGCACGCTTTTCCAGTAATGCGTAAAAGAATCCATCGTTATCACACAGAACATTGTCGGCTAGGGTATCCGCCGAAGTCGCCGTGTGGGGGATTAAATGCCCGGGTGACGGTTGTAAAAGTGCGTCTGTGTGGCGCGCAAGGAACGTTTCGACCTGGTCGCGTCCTTCTGCATGGAACAGCGAGCAGGTGCAGTACAGCAGACGTCCGCCGGCGCGTACCAAGGGCCAAAGCTGTTGCAGCAGGCTGGCCTGGATCGCGGCCAACTGGGCAATATCGCTCTCGCGGCGCAGCCAGCGCACATCCGGGTGGCGCCGCACAATGCCGGATGCGGTGCAGGGCGCATCCAGCAAGATGGCATCGAATAACTGGCCGTCCCACCAGGTTGCGGGTTGGTTGGCATCGGCCGCCCGCACCGTGGCGTGCAGGCCCTGGCGCTGCAGATTCTGACCAATGCGTTCGCAGCGCAGCGGGTCAATGTCCAGGGCGGTGACGTCCGCATTGGCCAACTCCAGCAGATGGGCAGTCTTGCCCCCTGGTGCTGCACAGGCGTCCAGAACGCGCAGCGGCTGGCTCAGGTCCCAACCCTGTAGCAGCAGGGGGGCGGCTAATTGTGCGGCGGCATCTTGTACCGAGACAGCCCCTTCGGCAAAGCCCGGGATTTGCTGTACCGGCATGGGGTTTGCCAGGAGCAGACCAGAAGTACCCACCAGGGTTGCTTCAATATTCATAGCTGCCAGCGCAGATATTACCTGCGCTGGAGTCGATTTTCTTGCATTAACCCGCAGGCTCATGGGCGCATGCGTATTGTTGGCTTGAAGGATGTTTTTCCACTGCTGTGGCTGCTCTTGCTTGAGCCGTTGAATCCACCAGCGAGGGTGGTTCCACACGGCCACCGGGTCGCGCTCGGTGGCGGTCACCAGGGCTTCGCGCTCGCGTAGAAAGCGGCGCAGGCAGGCGTTGATGAAGCTGGCCTGTGCCTTGGCCTTGCCGCGCTGTGCCGCTTCTACGGTTTGGTCCACCAGGGTAAAGATTTCATAGGGCGCCTCGGCGTCCAGCCAGACCAGGGCCAATGCTGTGCACAGCAGAGCGTCGGCAGGTGCAGGTGGTGCACGGCGCGCCAGCTGCAAACGCAGGGCTTCTGCCCGACCCAGGTTGCGCAGGGTATGGAATACGATGGCCTGCACCCCGGGGCGCAGGGGGCCATTGACGGCCGCCAAAGAGGGCGTGGCCGAAGTGCCGCCACGGATGGCTTGCAACACGTCGGCTGCAGCCTGCAGCTGGCGCCATAAAGGAATCGGCGCTGCAGTGTGCGGCGCCATTTTGTGACCCTGCGCGGGGGATGCGGTCATAGGTGAAAGTATCTCGGGTGGCAGAGTTTCAAAATGCTTGGGCCATACGGAAACCAAACAGCCAGGCCAACAGCCGGGCGGGAAATTGCGCAATGGCGGCGTTGTAGCTATGCACGGCCTGGCCGAAGGCAATGCGCGCGTGCTGTACCTGTAGGCCTGCATCTTGCCATTGCAAGAGCAGGCTCGGGGGAAGGGGGGCGCCGTCCTGGCCATGCCCGTCTGTGCAGACGCGTAGCCAGGCGGTTTGCAGCACTTCATCGGCCGCAGCCAGGGCCCGGATGGCAGTCGCTTTCAAGGGGCGATCGCGCGCCACCGCCAGGGATGCAGTGAGTTGCTGGAGCGCACCGAGTAGTCCCGCCCACGATTGGTTGGATGCCCCCTCGGCTATGGTCATATCTACAGAGGCATATGCAGTTTGCGCGGCTGCGATGATCTCCGCATAGCGCTGCAACTGCAGTGCCACGGGCGCAAAGGCGCGGGACGCCTGCGAGCGCAGCCGGACCAGCCGGTTGTAGGCGCCTACAGACCAAAATAGTAAGGTGGCACACAGGCACCACCAGACGATGCTTGAAGAAATCAACGGCAGAGCTTCCAATGCAAAGCGAGGCGGGGCGGTCACGCAAGCCAGGCCCCATAAAAAAACACCCCAAGCCCCGGTGAGGGCTTGAGGTGCTTGGCTTAGGGCCGTCGGCTTTTGTTACTCTCCGACGTGGCCTTCGCTGACTTCCGCGCTGGCGGTTTCGTCTTGCGTTCCTGCAAGCTCAGCCGCTTCGGCTTCGGCGATGGCGCGGCGCTCGGCGTCGTCCATCAGGTCCTTGGCGACACGGGCCTGGTGGTAGGCCATGCCGGTACCAGCGGGTATCAGGCGGCCGACGATCACGTTTTCCTTCAGGCCACGCAGCTCGTCGCGTTTGCCCATGATGGCGGCTTCGGTCAGCACGCGCGTGGTTTCCTGGAAGGACGCGGCGCTGATGAAGCTGTCGGTGGACAGCGATGCCTTGGTAATACCCAGCAACAGGTTGGTAAACGTTGCAGGGGTCTTGCCTTCAGCACGCAGGGCGTCATTGGTGTCCAGCATTTCGCTGCGTTCCACTTGTTCGCCGTTGATGTAGCCGGAGTCACCTGCGTTCTCTACCACCACACGGCGCAGCATCTGGCGCACGATCACTTCAATGTGCTTGTCGTTGATCTTCACGCCTTGCAAGCGGTACACGTCCTGCACTTCGTCCACGATGTAGCGGGCCAGTTCTTCCATGCCCAGCAAGCGCAAAATGTCTTGTGGGTCGGCTGGGCCGTCCACAATGTTTTCGCCCTTGTTGACCACTTGGCCTTCGTGCACCAGGATGCTCTTTTCCTTGGGGATCAGTTCGTCCCAGACCTTGCCTTCTGGATCGGTGATTTGCAGGCGAACCTTGCCCTTGGTTTCCTTGCCGAACGACACGGTACCGGTCATTTCGGCCAGCATGCCCTTGTCCTTCGGCGTACGGGCTTCGAACAACTCGGCCACACGTGGCAAACCGCCGGTAATGTCGCGGGTCTTCTGGCCTTCGATCGGGATACGGGCCAGCACTTCGCCGCGGCCGACTTCCTGGCCGTCGCGCACCTGGATCAGTGCACCAACAGGGAAGCCGATGGTCACGGAGTGGTCGGTACCGGTGATCTTCACTTCGTTACCCGACGCGTCGATCAGTTTGACTTGGGGACGCACGACCTTGGCTGCACCGCGGCGCTTCGGATCGATAACCACCAGGGTTGCCAGACCGGTCACTTCGTCCACCTGGCGGGCCACGGTCAGACCTTCTTCCACATTCTCAAACTTGCTGGTACCAGCGAACTCGGTAATGATGGGGCGGGTCAACGGATCCCAGTTGGCCAGAATGGTGCCGGCCTTGACAGCCTGGTCCACCTTGACCGACAGAATGGCACCGTAAGGCACTTTGTGACGTTCGCGTTCGCGGCCATGCTCGGTGATGATGATTTCACCGGAGCGGGCAATCACGACCAACTCGTTCTTGCTGTTGGTCACGTAGCGCATCGTGGCGTTGAAGCCGATCGTGCCGTTGGACTTGGCTTCCACGCTGGAGGCGATGGCCGCACGGGATGCGGCACCACCGATGTGGAAGGTACGCATGGTCAGCTGGGTACCAGGTTCGCCGATAGATTGCGCTGCAATCACACCCACGGCCTCGCCACCGTTGATCAGACCACCGCGACCCAGATCGCGGCCATAGCACTTGGCGCAGATGCCAAAGCGGGTGGCGCAGGTCAGTGCGGTACGCACTTTGACTTCGTCCACACCAGCGGTTTCCAAGATGTCGAGCATGTCCTCGTCCATCATGGCACCAGCGCTAGCCAGGACCGAGCGATCTTCGGGGTGCAGCACATCTTCCGCGGCGGTACGACCCAGAATGCGGTCGCGCAGCGATTCGATGACTTCACCACCTTCGACGATAGCGCGCATCAGGTAGCCGTTGGCCGTGCCACAGTCGTTTTCGGTCACGACCAAGTCCTGCGTCACATCCACCAGACGACGGGTCAGGTAACCCGAGTTGGCGGTCTTCAAAGCCGTATCCGCGAGACCCTTACGGGCACCGTGGGTGGAAATGAAGTATTCCAACACGTTCAAACCTTCGCGGAAGTTCGCGGTAATCGGCGTTTCAATGATGGAACCGTCCGGCTTGGCCATCAGACCCCGCATACCGGCCACCTGGCGAATCTGGGCTGCAGAACCACGGGCGCCAGAGTCGGCCATCATGTAGATGGAGTTGAAAGACTCTTGCTCGACTTCCTTGCCGTCACGATCGATGGTCTTCTCTTTGGAGAGCTGGGACATCATGACCTTGGAGACTTCGTCACCGGCCTTGCCCCAAATGTCCACCACCTTGTTGTAGCGTTCGCCAGCCGTCACCAAGCCAGAAACGTACTGGTTGGCGATCTCTTTGACTTCCTTCTCGGCGCGGGCAATGATGCCGTGCTTTTCTTGTGGTACCAGCATGTCGTCGATGCAGATCGAGATACCGGCTTTGGTAGCCAGACGGAAACCGTTTTGCAACAGCTTGTCGGCAAACACCACGGTCTCTTTCAATCCGCACTTGCGGAACGACACGTTGATCAGCTTGGAGATTTCCTTCTTCTTCAACGCCTTGTTGATGTTAGAGAAAGGCAGGCCCTTGGGCAGGATTTCGGATAGCAGCGCACGGCCCGCGGTGGTTTCCCACAGCTTGGTTGATGGCACGAACTCGCCGGTGGCCTTGTCCTTGGTGTACTCGGTCAGGCGGACGTTGATGCGGGCAGTCAGTTCGACCTGGCCGGCGTCAAATGCGCGCTGCACTTCACCGGTATCGGAGAAGATCAGACCCTCGCCCTTGCCATTCACACGGTCACGGGTCGTGTAGTACAGACCCAGCACCACGTCCTGGCTTGGCACGATCGATGGTTCACCGTTGGCAGGGAACAGAATGTTGTTCGAGGCCAGCATCAGCGTGCGGGCTTCCATCTGCGCTTCTACCGACAAGGGTACGTGAACAGCCATCTGGTCACCGTCAAAGTCGGCGTTGAATGCCGAGCAGACGAGTGGGTGCAGTTGGATGGCTTTGCCTTCGATCAGGATGGGTTCAAAAGCCTGGATGCCCAAACGGTGCAGCGTAGGCGCACGGTTCAGCATGATGGGGTGCTCTTTGATCACCTCTTCCAGGATGTCCCAAACCACTGGCGTGCCGGATTCCACTTCCTTCTTGGCCGCCTTGATGGTGGTCGCAATGCCCATGGCTTCCAGGCGCGAGAAGATGAATGGCTTGAACAGTTCCAGAGCCATCAGCTTGGGCAGGCCGCACTGGTGCAGCTTGAGGGTCGGGCCCACCACAATGACCGAACGGCCAGAGTAGTCGACGCGCTTGCCCAGCAAGTTCTGACGGAAACGACCGCTCTTGCCCTTGATCATGTCGGCCAGGGACTTCAGTGCACGCTTGTTGGCTCCGGTCATGGCCTTGCCGCGGCGACCGTTGTCTAACAACGAATCGACAGCTTCTTGCAGCATGCGCTTTTCGTTGCGGGCAATGATTTCCGGCGCCTTCAGTTCCAGCAGACGGCGCAGACGGCTGTTGCGGTTGATGACGCGACGGTACAAGTCATTCAGATCGGATGTGGCAAAACGGCCACCGTCCAGTGGCACCAGCGGACGCAGGTCCGGTGGCAGCACGGGCAGCACATTCAGCACCATCCATTCAGGTTTGATGCCTGATTTTTTGAATGCTTCCAGCAGCTTGAGGCGCTTGGCGTTCTTCTTGATCTTGACTTCGGAACCGGTCAGGTCGTTGCGCAGGCGCTCGATGGAAGAATCGATTTCGATGGCTTCCAGCAAGTCCTTGATGCCTTCCGCACCCATCTTGGCCACGAACTCGTCGCCGTATTCCTTGGTCTTGGCATCGAAGTCATCCTCCGACATGATCGCGAATTTCTTCAACGGGGTCATGCCAGGGTCGGTGACAACATATGCTTCAAAGTAGAGCACGCGTTCAATGTCGCGCAGCGTCATGTCCAGTACCAGGCCCAGACGCGATGGCAACGACTTCAGGAACCAGATGTGGGCGCAAGGCGCGGCCAGATCGATGTGGCCCATCCGCTCCCGGCGTACCTTGGTCTGCGTGACTTCAACGCCGCACTTTTCGCAGATGACACCGCGGTGCTTGAGGCGCTTGTACTTGCCGCACAGGCATTCGTAGTCCTTGATAGGGCCAAAAATCTTGGCGCAGAACAAACCATCACGCTCTGGCTTGAAGGTACGGTAGTTGATGGTTTCAGGCTTTTTGACTTCACCGAAAGACCACGAGCGGATCTTTTCGGGCGAAGCCATACCGATCCGAATGGCATCGAAATGCGAGTCGGGGGTGAACTGCTTGAACAGGTCGAGTAATGATTTCATGTGTTAAATCCTTTTCTTGTCCGCAATTAGCTACGCTCGAGTTCGATGTCCAGGCCCAAGGAACGGATTTCCTTGACCAGCACGTTGAACGATTCCGGCATGCCTGCTTCAATAGCGTGTTCGCCCTTGACGATGCTTTCGTACACCTTGGTACGGCCCACCACGTCGTCGGACTTCACGGTTAGCATTTCCTGCAGTGTGTAGGACGCGCCGTACGCTTCCAGTGCCCACACTTCCATCTCCCCGAAGCGCTGTCCACCGAACTGGGCTTTACCGCCCAGTGGTTGTTGCGTAACCAAGCTGTAGGGGCCGGTAGAACGTGCGTGCATCTTGTCGTCAACCAAATGGTGCAGCTTCAAGAAGTGCATATAGCCCACGGTGGTAGGACGCTCAAAAGGCTCACCCGAGCGGCCGTCAAACAGATTTGCCTGGGTGCGCGTAGCGGTCAGACCTTTGTGCTTGGCAATGTCGTCCGGATAGGCCAGTTGCAGCATGCCACGGATGTCTTCTTCAGACGCGCCATCGAACACGGGCGTTGCGAAGGTGGCACCGTTAGACATATTCGCCGCCATGTTCAGAACCTCTTGGTCGCTGAGTTGGCTCAGGTCTTCCTTGCGGCCAGAACCGTTGTACAGCTTGTCCATGAAGCTACGGACTTCTGCCACCTTGGCTTCGGCTTGCAACATGTCGCCGATGCGTTGGCCAATACCCTTTGCGGCCCAACCCAAATGCACTTCCAGAACCTGACCGACGTTCATCCGCGATGGCACGCCCAGTGGGTTCAAGCAGATGTCGCAAGGTGTGCCATCGGCCATGTAAGGCATGTCTTCGACTGGAACGATCTTGGATACCACGCCCTTGTTACCGTGGCGGCCGGCCATCTTGTCGCCGGGTTGCAGGCGGCGCTTGACAGCCAAGTAAACCTTGACCATCTTCAGCACGCCCGCTGGCAATTCGTCGCCTTGCGTCAGCTTCTTGCGCTTTTCTTCGTAGGCCAGGTCGAAGCTGTGACGGGTTTGCTCCAGAGAGTTCTTGATGGACTCCAGCTGGCTTGCAACTTCTTCGTCCGCGGGGCGGATATCGAACCAATGGAACTTCTCCACCGAAGACAGGTACGCCTTGTCGAGTTTGGTGCCTTTGGCCAGCTTTTGCGGGCCGCCATTGGCAACCTTACCAATCAACAGCTTCTCGATACGGTCGAACGCGTCGGCTTCCACGATGCGCAATTGGTCGTTCAGGTCCAGGCGGAAGCGCTTCAGTTCATCGTCGATGATCTGCTGGGCGCGTTTGTCACGCACGATACCTTCACGGGTGAACACTTGCACGTCGATCACGGTGCCTTGTGAACCCTGGTCTACGCGCAAGGACGTGTCTTTCACGTCGCTGGCTTTTTCACCGAAGATGGCGCGCAGCAATTTTTCCTCTGGCGTCAGCGTGGTTTCGCCCTTAGGGGTGACCTTGCCGACCAGCGTGTCGCCGGGCTGCACTTCTGCACCCACGTAGATGATGCCGGATTCGTCCAGGCGGTTCAGCTGCTGTTCGCTCAGATTTGGAATATCGCGGGTGATTTCTTCCGCGCCCAGCTTGGTGTCACGGGCCATCACCACCAGTTCCTCGATGTGGATCGAGGTGTAGCGGTCGTCCGCAACCACGCGTTCGGAGATCAAGATCGAATCTTCGAAGTTGTAGCCGTTCCAGGGCATGAAGGCGATCAGCATGTTCTGACCAATGGCGATTTCACCGAAGTCGGTGGATGCACCGTCGGCAATCACATCGCCCTTGACCAGTTTGTCGCCTTTCTTGACGATGGGGCGTTGATGGATGTTGGTGTTCTGATTGGAACGTTGGTACTTGATCAGGTTGTAGATGTCCACACCCACTTCACCGGCCGCTGCTTCGGCGTCGTTCACGCGGATCACGATACGGGTCGCATCGACGTAGTCAACGATACCGCCACGGGTCGCGGTCACCACGGTGCCGGAGTCGACTGCTGCAACGCGTTCAATGCCAGTACCGACCAGGGGCTTTTCAGGACGCAGCACAGGCACAGCCTGGCGCGACATGTTGGCGCCCATCAATGCGCGGTTCGCATCATCGTGCTCCAGGAATGGGACCAGCGAAGCAGCCACGGAAACGATTTGTGCAGGTGACACATCCATGTACTGCACACGTTCGGCGCCGACCAAGATGGATTCACCTTTTTCACGCGCAGAAACCAGGTCGCCGGTGAGCTTGCCTTCTTTGTCCAGAGCCGCATTGGCCTGGGCAATGACGTATTTACCTTCTTCAATAGCCGACAGATAGTCGATATCGTTGGTGACCTTGCTGTCTACCACGCGGCGGTACGGTGTTTCGATGAAGCCGTATTCGTTCAGGCGTGCATATAAAGCCAAGGAGTTGATCAGACCGATGTTTGGACCTTCAGGCGTTTCAATCGGGCATACGCGACCGTAGTGGGTCACGTGCACGTCGCGCACTTCGAAGCCGGCACGTTCGCGGGTCAAACCGCCCGGGCCAAGGGCCGACACACGGCGCTTATGGGTGATTTCTGCCAGCGGGTTGGTCTGGTCCATGAACTGAGACAACTGCGAAGCACCGAAGAACTCTTTTAGAGCCGCAGAAATCGGCTTGCTGTTGATCAGGTCGTGCGGCATCAAAGGCTCTTGCTCGGCCTGGCCCAGACGTTCCTTCACGGCTTTTTCGATACGAGCCAAACCTGCACGGTATTGGTTTTCTGCCAGCTCGCCCACGCAACGCACGCGGCGGTTACCTAAATGGTCGATGTCGTCGACTTCGCCGCGGCCATTGCGCAGATCCACCAGAATCTTGACTACTGCCAGGATGTCTTCGTTGGTCAGCACCATGGGGCCGGTGGACTCGTTACGGCCCATCTTGGCGTTGAACTTCATGCGACCAACGCGCGACAGATCGTAGGTGTCCGGGTTGTAAAACAGACGTTGGAACAGTGCCTGTACCGCGTCTTCCGTTGGTGGCTCGCCAGGACGCATCATGCGATAGATCGCAACGCGAGCGGCGAATTCGTCTACGGTTTCATCGCTACGCAATGTTTGCGAAATGTAAGCGCCTTGGTCCAGCTCGTTGGTATAGATGCATTGCAGATCTTGCACGCCAGCGCCGCGGAGTTTCTTGAGCAGCGCTTCGGTCAACTCTTCGTTGGCCTTGGCAATGATTTCACCGGTGTCGGCATCAACGATATTCTTGGCAACCACGCGGCCCACCAGGAAGTCTTCAGGCACGCTGATATGGGTCGTATTGGATTGCTCCATATCACGGGTGTGGCGAGCGGTAATGCGCTTGTCCTTGGCGACGACGACCTTGCCGGTTTTATCCGTGATGTCGAAACGAGCCACTTCACCGCGCAGACGTTCTGCCACAAATTCCATTTGTGCGCCGCTGTCCATCAGGCGGAAGTTATCGTTGACGAAGAAGTTCGCCAAAATGGACTCGGGGGTCAAGCCAATCGCTTTGAGCAGAATGGTGACGGGCATCTTGCGACGGCGGTCCACTCGGAAGTACAGAATGTCTTTGGGGTCGAACTCGAAGTCGAGCCAGGAGCCACGGTAGGGGATCACGCGTGCGGAGAAAAGCAGCTTGCCCGAGCTGTGGGTTTTACCCTTGTCGTGTTCGAAAAATACACCCGGTGAACGGTGCAACTGCGACACGATGACACGTTCCGTGCCATTGATGATGAACGAGCCCTTTTCAGTCATCAGGGGCACTTCGCCCATATAGACTTCTTGCTCTTTGACTTCCTTGACGACCTTGGACTGGGAGGTGGAAGACTCGCGGTCATAAATGACCAGTTGTACTTTTGCCCGCACAGCAGACGCGAACGTCAAACCCCGGGTTTGGCATTCGCGTACGTCGAATGCAGGTTTGGCGAGGTTGTACTCAACGTACTTCATTTCCACAAAACCGTTGTGGGAAACGATAGGGAATGCGGCGTCAAATGCAGCCTGTAGACCTTCGACTGTGCGCTTCTGAGGGGCGATATCGGCTTGCAAAAATGCGGTGTAAGCATCTTTTTGCATCTGCAACAAGTAGGGAACTTCAAGTACGCTGTCGCGACTTCCGAAATTTTTACGAATGCGTTTGCGTTCGGTGTACGTATAAGCCATGAGATCTCCGGGGGCAAGGACTGGGGGTCCAGGGGGGGCCTGTCAACTGTCGTTTTGCGCATCATGCGCAACAAACTTGGCGGTTGGCCACTACCAACCATGGCGGACGATTGCGCATTGCACGCAATCCGAACCAAGGCATCTTCTGCAGTCGGAGCCAGAAGACACTGAAAAAGAACGACCAGCGCTACTTTTCAGTGTTCTCTTACAAGCGCCAAAGGCTGGGAGCCCTTGTGGAGCTCCCAGCCTCAGCAAAGCAACTTGCTTACTTCAATTCAGCCTTAGCACCGGCTTCCACCAGTTTCTTCAGAGCTGCTTCAGCATCAGCCTTGGCAATGCCTTCCTTGACTGCCTTGGGGGCGCCGTCAACCAGGTCCTTAGCTTCTTTCAAGCCCAGGCCGGTGATTTCGCGCACAGCCTTAATGACCGACACCTTGTTGGCGCCAGCTTCGACCAGCACAACATTGAACTCGGTCTTTTCTTCTGCAGCAGCGGCTGGGCCAGCAGCAGCAGCAGGGCCAGCCATGGCGGCAGCGCTCACGCCAAACTTCTCTTCGATGGCTTTCACCAGGTCGTTGAGTTCCAAGACCGTCATGCTGTCCAGCGCGGTCAAAAATGCGTCTTTATCGAATGCCATTTTGATTTCCAGTAATTTCAGTTGGGGACAGACTTCGCATATGCAAAGCACTATCCAACAAAGTTTTTGTCAATATCGACCGTAACAACTACGTTAGGCCGGAGCAACTTCTGCAGCCACTTCGGTGGTTGCTTCGGCTGCAGAGCCTGCGCCCTTTTTGTCCGCCAGGGCGGCCAGCACACGTGCCGTACGCGAAATGGGGGACTGCATCAAGCCCAGCAATTGCGCCAGCAAAACTTCCTTGGAAGGAATGCTTGCCAACTGCTTAACGCCGTTCACGTCCAGAGCTTTTCCACCGAAAGCGCCACCCCGAATTACCAACTTATCATTGGTCTTCGAGAATTCAGCCACCACTTTTGCGGCGGCGACGGCGTCAACAGAAAAGCCATAGATCAGCGGACCGGTCATCTGGTCGGACACAACTTCAAATGCACTGCCTGCGACAGCACGGCGAGCCAGGGTGTTCTTCAACACGCTGAGGGTCACACCGTTGCTACGCGCAGCCGAGCGCAATTTGGTCATGTCAGCGACCGTGATGCCACGGTACTCCGCCATCACGAGCGTTTGAGCTTTAGCGGCGAGGCTGGTCACATCGGTAATGACCGCTTCTTTCTCACTGCGATTAAGACTCAAGGTCTACTCCTTAAAAAGTGCCGTTCGGCTGATTGCCGTTCAACACACTACTTTGCAGCGACCAACTGTTTCGGAACATATTCCATCTGCAGCGGGATCGCCATCTGCGTTGGTTTTCACTGATTAAGTGCAGACAAGCTGCACACCAACGGTCTTGGATGGCTCGCCTGGATAGAAATATCCCGACGACCCACCACTTTGAAGCCTTTTTTCTCAAAGGCTTCAAATTTTGCGATTACGCTGCGATGGTTTGCGTGTCGACGCGAACGCCCACACCCATCGTGCTCGAAACCGCAACTTTTCTTAAATACAAACCCTTGCTGGATGCAGGTTTGGCCTTTGCCAAAGCATCGATCAAGGCAGCCAAGTTGCCTTGCAGCTTGTCAGAATCGAACGAGCGGCGGCCAATCGTGCTGTGCACAATACCTGCCTTGTCAACGCGGAATTGGACTTGACCAGCTTTCGCATTTTTGACGGCCGTTGCTACATCAGGGGTTACCGTGCCAACTTTTGGGTTAGGCATCAGGCCACGTGGGCCCAGGATCTGACCCAAGGTACCAACGATACGCATTGCATCAGGAGCAGCAATTACAACGTCAAAAGGCATATCGCCAGCCTTGATCATTGCAGCCAAGTCGTCCATACCGACGATGTCGGCACCAGCCGCTTTGGCTTCTTCAGCCTTGGCGCCTTGGGCAAACACGGCAACACGCTTGGTTTTGCCGGTGCCATTGGGCAGCACGACAGCGCCACGCACCACTTGGTCCGATTTTTTGGCATCGATACCGAGTTGGACCGCCACGTCGATGGATTCATCGAACTTGGCATTTGCGCATTCCTTGACGATAGCCAAAGCGTCACCCAGAGGGTACAGCTTGGTGGTATCAATCTTGCCAACAAAGGCTTTTTGTTTTTTGGTCAATTTGGACATTTACACGCCCTCCACATTCACACCCATGGAACGGGCGGTACCTGCGATGGTGCGAACAGCGGCGTCCAAATCGGCGGCCGTCATGTCCTTCATCTTGGTTTTTGCAATTTCTTCCAGTTGAGCGCGGGTAATTTTGCCGACCTTGGCGCTGTGCGGTGTGGAAGAGCCCTTGTCGAGCTTGATCGACTTCTTGATCAAAACGGTCGCAGGCGGTGTCTTGATGATGAAGGTGAAGCTCTTGTCTGCGAATGCAGTGATAACCACTGGCAAAGGCAGGCCTGGCTCAACACCTTGGGTCTGCGCATTGAATGCCTTGCAGAATTCCATGATGTTCAGACCGCGTTGACCCAGTGCGGGGCCGATCGGTGGGGATGGGTTGGCCTTACCGGCTGGTACTTGCAGCTTGATAAAACCGACGATTTTTTTCGCCATTTTTTACTCCTTGCGGGTGATATCGCTGATGTTCGTCATAACAGACATGCATCGGCTCCCCGGGGTTGCGACTCTCAAAACATCCAAGCCGAGTCGTAAAACTTGGAATCCTAAAATTTGATGTGACGGATCAGGTCTTCTCGATCTGGCTAAATTCCAGCTCAACCGGTGTGGCACGTCCAAAAATGGTGACCGAAACGCGAACTTTGCTTTTCTCGTAGTTCACTTCTTCGACAGAACCATTGAAGTCGGTAAAAGGACCTTCCTTCACACGAACAAATTCGCCAACCAAAAACTCCACCTTGTGGCGTGGCTTATCCGTGCCTTCTTGCATTTGACTGACGATTTTCTGAACTTCAGATTCAGAGATCGGGGCAGGACGATTCTTGGCGCCGCCCACGAAACCAGTCACTTTATTTGTGTGTTTGACCAAATGCCAGGATTCATCATCCATGACCATTTCGACAAAGACATAACCTGGAAACAGACGACGTTCCGTGGTTTTGCGTTGGCCATTCTTGATTTCAACGACTTCTTCTGTTGGAACCAGAATACGTGCAAACTTTTGCTGCATGCCAGACTGCTGGATGCGCTCGGTAATATTGCGCTCAACTGCTTTTTCCATTCCGGAGTAAGCGTGCACGATATACCAGCGCAAGTCTGGATTGACGGGGGTGGCGGGCGTTTCTGCTGCGCCGGTTTCTACAACATCAGTCATTACTTTTTCCAGCCCAGAATCAAGTCGTAAAAAACCCATTCCAGCGTCTTATCGGTGAGCCAGAGGAACAAGGCCATGATGACCACAAAGCCGAAGACGTAAAGCGTCATCTGGGTAGCCTCTTTGCGTGTAGGCCAGACAACCTTCTTGACTTCTCGCCAAGCATCGCGCCCAAACGCCAGCAACTGTTTGCCAGGTTCGGAGGCCATAAACAAAGCAATAGCTGCGGCTATGCCAACGATCAATGCCCCCCACTGGGCAATTTGCCCTTGCTTGCTGAGGAGGTAAAAGGCGGCCAATGCAGCAACAACCAAAGCAGCAGACAAGCCTAGTTTGGCTTTGTCCGCGTTGGTATTTACTGTTTCAACTTGTGAAGTGGCCATTTTTGGCTTTTTCCTGCTTCAAATACATGGTGTGTCCGGAGACACAGAAGCCCGTCAGGGCATGACGGGCTTTGTCTATCGCCACCTTTATTAATTAGGTGGCAGGGGCGGAAGGAATCGAACCATCAACCTTCGGTTTTGGAGACCGACGCTCTGCCAATTGAGCTACGCCCCTACAAAATTAAGCAATGATCTTGGCAACCACGCCGGCGCCGACGGTCTTGCCGCCTTCACGGATGGCGAAACGCAGACCTTCTT
>NZ_JBWKNO010000017.1:0-115780 GCF_059415605.1 Rhodoferax sp. GW821-FHT10B06
TGGGGGCGCCTTTCTTTTGGTGACTTTTCTTTTGCGCAAAAGAAAAGTTACTGCGCCGCCGGGCGCACATCCCGGCCAGCGACGCAGGAAGCATGAACGCCTTCAAAAACGAGAGCAATCGCAAAGCAAATTGCAGGTATCGCCGGGATATAGTGCAGCACCCCTTCTGCTGCTTTTTCTGAAATTTTTATGGCCTTGAACCGCCCACTACAAACTGAGAAGACCCAAGCCTGGAGGTGGATTAGGCTGCATTTGGCTGTCCACGCTAGGGCGACAAATGCAATGTTGGGAAGACACGGTAGCGTCTCTACATATTGAGTTGGGCGTCGCACACACTATGCAAGAGTTCACTGCAGTATTGGGTAACGCTGTCACGGGCCTGTTCGCCTTGCTGGCCGCCTTCTTCGCTTGGCGTCTCAAAAAAACAGGCGATGAAAAGGAGCGCGAGACTTCATTGGCGATAGAGAAGCACAGGGAACTGAGTGAGCTATATGCGCAGGTCTTCTCGACCCTTGAGCAAGCTATGAAGTGCACCATGTCGCATGAGTCATTTGAACTGACCGAAGCGCGAAGCCGCGACAACGCGAAGGTCCGTCTTCTAGGCTCAGAGGAAGTCAATCTGGCCTATGACGATGCATCAGACAAACTACAAAATTGGTCGACCCTTCACGTCGCCGTTTCTCCGAAGAGAACGCGCGTTGGCGAAAAAACCTTCATCATGATCCAAGCACCCGATCCCACCGAGAAGTACAAAGCACCAGCAGAAGCCGCCCACAAAGCTCTTCAGGAAGCTCTTCAAGTTCTTCGAGTGCGCATGCGAGCCGACCTCAGTGGCACCTAGCCCTTTACACGAGACTGGCAAGCCAACCGTTAAATTTCAGCTTTAGCCCCCCTCACACCACCACCAGCCCCCCCGCCCCCGTCAAAAACGCAGTCCGCACCTCCGCCCCCGGATACAGCGCCAACAGCGCAGCACGGTAAGTCTCCAGCTGCTGCACCAACAGCGGATCACGCTGCGGCTGGGCTTTGGATTTGTGGTCTAGCACCCACCAGGCGCCGGTGTCCTTGCGGCGCACCAGGCGGTCCAGGCGAAGAGTTTTGCCCTGGTAGGTCAGGGCCACCTCGTTGCCGCTCCAGTCGATGACATCGGCATCCCAGGCCCAGGCGCCCTCGCCTGCGCGGATGGCGGCGGCCATGGTGACTGCCTTCTGGGCCTGGTCTGGGCTCAGGCCGAACTCGCGGGCTACCGCCTGCTGCTGGGCGGCGTCCAGCACACCCCACTCCAGCAGACGGTGCATGGCCTTGCCGATGCGCGACTCCAACACGTCCGGTTCGGCCTCGGCCCGTGGCGGCGCGGCCGACAAACCAATGTCTGGCAGCACCAGTACCTCGAAAGCCGCGTCCATGGCCGGCGCGGTGGATGTGGCCACCCCGTCTGCCTGCAACTGCACCGGCTCGGCCAGGGGCTGCAGGCGCTGCCACCAGGAGCCATCCACCGCATTGCGCGGCTGCACAGAGGACAGCACCAGCTGCTGGCGCGCGCGCGTCATGGCCACGTACAGGCCGTTGAGCTCCTCGCGCCGGCGTGCGGCTTGCTCTATGGACAGCACATCGACCACGCAGGCGGGGGGATGCGACTCGCTGGCCAGGAACACCAGGCGCACCGGGGCCGCAGCCTCGCCAGGCCAGTCCACCAGCACGCCCATGGTCTCGGCCTTGCTGGGCGGAGAGTCGGTATCCAGCAGCAGCACCAGCGCGGCCTCCAGGCCCTTGGCGCCGTGCACAGTCAGCAGGCGCACGGCATCCGGCAGGCTGGTGACCGGGGCCTTCACGCCGCCGGCCTTGAGCGCGCGCACCAGCGCGTAGGGCGTGGCAAAGCGGCCTTCATTCAGCTGCAGGGCGGTGCCCAGCACGGCACGCAGATTGGCCTGCACCGATCCGCGCAGGGCAGCGGGCGCGGCGGCGGCGAAGCGGGCCAGCACGTCGCCGTCGGCATAAATGGCGTCCAGCGCGTCGTGCGGCGGCAAGCTGTCCAGCCACTGCTTCCATCGCAACAAATAGGGCGCTAGCGCAGATAGTGCCTGCGGTAGTAGCTCTGAATTATGTAGCAAGGTCCACCAGCTGCTGTCATCCTGGCGCTCGGCATCGGCTCGGGCGGCGCGCTGCAAAGTGGCCAGCTGCACCAGGTCGGCGTCTGTCACGCTGAACAGCGGCGACTTGAGCGCCTGGGCCAGCGACAGGTCGTGGTGGGTGGACACCAGCGCGTCCAGCAGCGCGGCGATGTCCTGCACCTCGGGGGCGTCGGCCAGGTCGGCTTTCTCGGGCTGCTGGGTGGGGATGTGCAGGCTGCGCAGCGCGTCGCGCATGGTGGCCAGGCGGTCGCGCTTGCGGGCGAGCACCATCACCTCGCGGGGCGGCAGGCCGTCGGCCAGCTGTTGGGCCAGCCAGTGGGCTGCCTGGCGGCATTCCAGCGTACGCAGGGTGTCTTCGGGTTCTTCGCGCGGTGTGCCCAGGCTGTCGCGCCAACCGCCCTCGCCTGCTGCCGCCGTGCTGGCATTCGCGTCGCGGGGAATGGCTGGCAGGCAGCGCAGCGCGCCCTGGGCGGTGGATTCGGTGGTGTGGTCGCGAAAGCCGTCATAAGCGCCAGCGGCCTGGGCCGCCGACATCACACTGTTGACCGCCGCCATCACCGGCGGCGCGTTGCGGCGGGTGTGGTCGCAGCTGAGCAGGTCGCCACCCAGGCCATCGACCACAAAGGCCTGTGCCGCACGGAACACCTGGGGCTCGGCACGGCGGAAGCGGTAAATGCTCTGCTTGGGGTCACCCACGATGAACACGCTGGGCGCATTGCCGCCTGAGCCCGCATAGCCGCTGAGCCAGGCATGCAGTGCCTGCCACTGCAGCGGGCTGGTGTCCTGGAATTCGTCGATCAGCAGGTGCTTGACCTTGGCGTCCAGCCGCTCCTGCACCCAGCCACTGAGAACAGGGTCGGACAACATCACCGACGCCGCGCGCTCCACATCGTTCATGTCCACCCAGCCGCGCTCGAACTTGAGTGCGGACAGCTCGGCCACCATCAGCCGGGTGAGCCGCGCCATGCGCTGCTGGTGGCCCCAGGCGGCGTGCTGCAGCCGGGCCTGGGCCACTTGCAGCGCCACTTCCTGGGCTGCGCGGATGGTGGCGATGCCGACGATCTTCTCGCCAAACTTGCGCGCCGAGCCGGTGGCCGTCAGCAGCGCGGCCGCCACGCCTTCAGCATCCATGGCGGTGATGGCGCGCTCCAGCTCGCCGCCCTTGGCGGAGAAGGTCGGCGCGCTGGCCTTGCCCAGGCAGCTGGCAGCGTCTTGCAGCAGCAGGCGCTGGGTCCACAAATAATCTTCCGGTGCATCCAGCCCGGCAAACGCCGGAAACTGCTCGCCAAACGGCGGCACAGACGCATCCACCACGCCATGTGCATCGGCCAACGCGAACTCGACGCGCTTGGACAGCGCCGAAGCCAGCGCCTTCTGCGCCTGGAAGCGGCCATGCTCGGCCACCAGGGCCTCGAAATCAGCGCGCGCGCCGGGACTATCGACCACGGTAGCGTAAAAACGCGGCCAGACCTCGCGCACGGCCTCGGTATCGTCTTCCAGCAGGGAGTAGTTGGCGGGCAGGCCCATGTCCTGCAGCACGGCCAGCGGCGCGGTGCGCAGCAGGGCCGCGAACCAGCTGTGGAAGGTGCGTATCTGCACCGGCCGGGCACTGGCCAATAACTGGGGGTAGAGCTGCTTCAGGGCCGCAGCCTGAACTTGCAGCTGCGCAGCAGGCACGCCCCGGGCCTGCAACTCGGAGGCCAGTTTTTCCGGGCTGGCCTGGGCGAATTCCACCAGCCAGTCGTTCAGCCGCTGGCGCATTTCACCGGCGGCTTTTTTGGTGAAGGTAATGGCCAGAATTTCATGCGCGGCCACGCCGTGGCCGTCGGTAGCCAAGCTCCCTTCCAACAAGGCCCGCAGAATGCGCGACACCAGCATCCAGGTCTTGCCCGCACCCGCGCAGGCCTCTACCGCGATGCTGCGCCGCGGGTCGCAGGCCATGGCGTAGAAGGCGGCCCGCTCTACCGACCGGCCGTTGTGCTCGTAAGCAGCTAGCGTCATCTACGTCAATCCTTTTTACCCAGCGCACCGGCAGCCAACAGGCTCAGCAGCACAAAGGGCAGGCACACGCCAAATGCCCAGCGCACACCCCAGTGCTCAGCCACCTGGCCCAGCAGTGGCGGCCCCAGCAGGAATACCACAAAGGAAATCTGCGCCAGTGCCGCCACATTCACCGCCGCAGGCCGGTCCACGCGCTGCGCCGCGGCCGACATCGCCAGCGGGAAGATGCCACTGGTGCCCACGCCCATCAGGCCTAGGCCGAGGAGTGCCCAGGCTGGCCCGGGTGCCAACACCACCAGCAAGGCGCCCACGCCCAGCACCGACAGCAGGCCGCGCGCCACGCCCACCGGGCTGTAGCGGTCCACCAGGCCATCGGCAAAAAAGCGCATCAGGCCCTGGGTGCACGCCCCGGTGGCCACCGCCAGGCCGCACAGCATGGGCGAGGCGGCAAATACGTCGCGCATATAGATGGCCGACCAGTCGGCCCCTGCGCCTTCCAGCAGCATGGCCGACAGGGTGACACACACCAGGGCCATGATGGCCAGCGTGGGCCGGGCAAAGTGCGGTGGCGCATCACCGGCCGCCACTTCGCGCAACGGCGCGGGGCTGAAGCGACCCAGCAGCAGCACGACCGCGAGCAGCACCACCGGCACCATGCCCATCAAATGCAGCTGCGGGCTGATGCCCAGCTGGGACACGCCCGCGCCCATCAGGCCGGCGGCAAAAAAGCCAAAGCTCCAAAAGCCGTGGGCGCGGTTCATGATGCGCCGGCCCAGCTGGTGTTCCACCCGGTCGGCCTCCACATTCACCACGATCTCCACCATACCTATGCACAGGCCCGCAGGCACCAGGCAGAAGTACAACACCAGCGGCCCGCTGGCCCAGGAGGCGATGGCAAAGAACACCGCCACCAGCGGCGTCAGCACCAGCAGTGCACGGCGGTAGCCCATGCGCTCCAGCAGCGGGCCGGCAAAGCTTAGCGACACCAGTGTGCCGGTGGCCGTGCCTATCAGCGCCAAGCCCAGGGCGCCCTCGCCCACGCCCATGCCGCGCTGGATTTCGCCCAGCCGGGGAAAGATGCTGCCCAGGCTGAAGGCATACAGAAAGAAGGCGGCAAACACCCGTATCTGCGGCGCCAGGGCCAGGCCCCAGCGCTGGCCCATGCTGGGAGCGCGCTGCAAACCCGGGCGCGCAACCGCGATGGGGTCCGCATCAGCCATGCGCAGGCTCCAGCCAACCCAGGGCTTGCAGGTCACGTTCGCACTGGGCGGCGTCCAGGAACTGGATGGCCTGCCAGCCACGGGCGCGCGCGGTCTGCACGTTGTGGGCGTTGTCGTCCACAAACACCGTGTGCTCCGGCGTCAGGCCGAATTCGGACTCGGCCTTGGCGTAGATGGCGTGTTCGGGCTTCACCAGGCCCACCAGGCCGGAAAAAATGCCGTCGTCGAAGTAATGGAAGAACTCGCGCTCCTGCAACAGGCGCTCGCTGTACGGAGTCGGCATGTTCGACAAATACACCAGCCGGTGGCCCCGGGCCTGCAGGCGCGGCAGAAGCGCCGCCGTGTCCAGCTTGGTGTGCAGGTGGTCGGGAATGGCGTGGATGAAGTCCAGCAGGTCGTCGGCATCCACCCCGGTCTGGGCGGCCAGCTGCACAGCCAGGTCATCTGGCTCAACACGGCCCCGGTCGAACTCGGCCCAGGTGGAGCCGGGGTGCAGGCCCTGAAAGATGCGCTCGCACAGCTGCTGTGCGGCTTCAGGTGTGGGAGCATGCTGGGGCAACATGGTGGCGACAAGGTCTACAGGCTGCCAGTGCAGGAGCACGGCGCCCAGGTCGAAGACAACGGTTTTGTACATGAGGATGGTTTCCAATGAGAGGGTGCCTAGGCGAGATCGCGATGGATGCCCGGCAATGCCAGGAGGGTAAGCCATTTTGGCCATCCACTTCTCGTGGCAAGGTGCGCAGCCGGCTTGCCAAGGCCCGGTATAAGATGAGTTTTATACGGCATTGCCAGGCTCCATGGTGACAGATCGTAGTGGGCCAAATGGCGAATGACTATCGCTCATTTTTAAGAAATACATGAATTAATCTCATGCCAAAAGACCCGGATCCAATGTGAGCAACGCCCGCCGCCTCCCTTCCATGAACATGCTGCGGGCGTTTGAAGCCGCCGCACGCTGTGAGAGCGTGACCCTGGCCGCGCAGGAGCTACACGTCACGCAAAGCGCCGTCAGCCACCAGATCAAGGCGCTAGAGGCCTGGCTGGGCGTGGCGCTGGTACAGCGCAACGGGCGCCGCCTGGGCTTGACGGCCGAAGGCGCCGCCTATCTGCCCAGCCTGAGCAGCGCCTTCGACCTGATGGCCCAGGCCACCGGACGCATAGAGCGGCGGGGGCGGCGTAACACGTTGACAGTGAACTCCATGGCCACGCTGTCAGCGCAGTGGCTGATCCCTCGGCTGGCCAGCTTCTGCGCCGAGGTGCCCGATGTGGACGTACAACTGTCCACCACCGCCAGCGCCTTCGACTTTGACCCGGCGGCCTACGATGTGTCCATACGCTGCATGTACGACATCGAACGCGCCGAGCTGCTGCGCAAGGACAAATGGCAAGGCGTACAGATCGAGGCGTTTTTGCCCGAGTCGCTGACGCCCCTGTGCAGCCCGCAGCTGGTATCTGGCAAGCTGGCGATCCGCAAGCCCGCCGATCTGCGCAAGCACACATTGCTGCTGAGCCGCTCGACCCCGATGTTCTGGCAGGACTGGCTGGCGGCGGCAGGCGAACCCGAGTTACAGGCCGCGAATATGGTCACCTTCGACCACACCCATCTGGCGGTACAGGCCGCCATCCAGGGCATGGGTGTGGCCCTGGGCAACCCGCACCAGCTGCGCGATGTGCTGGACAACGGCCTGCTGGTGCGCCCCTTCCCGCAGCTGGAAATCGACCTGAAGAACGTCTACTGGATACGCCCACCGTACGCTGCGCAGAACCCGCAGGCCGTGGCGTTTTGCGAGTGGTTGAAGCGATCTGGAAGCAGCTAGCTACCCCACCAGTCTTTGCGGCACAGGCCGCGTGCGGCGCAGAATTCGCAGACCATACCCTCGCCCAGCGCGGCCAGCACGGCACCATCTGCAATGCGCTGCATGTCTTCCAGAATGCCGTGCACCAAGGCGTCGCGCGCTTCCACCACCTCGGTCTGCTCAAACAGCTTGCTACCGTCCTTCTCGCCCACATTGAGGTAGGCGGCACGCAGGGTGTCGTGGGGCAGCAAAGCGGCGTAGAAGGCCAGTTGCGTGTCCTCAAAAGGCTGCTGGATACGCTTCTGGGTGGCTATGGCATTTTCGGTCTTATAGTCGATCACCAGCGCGGTGTGGCTGCCGTCGGCCCGTACCTGGTCGATACGGTCTATGGTGCCTATCAGGGTCAGCGGACCCAGGGGCTGCTCCAGCGCGCTTTCGGCCTGCTCGAACACACCGCCACTGGCCTCGTGCTCGACCAGCCAGCCCAGGTAGCCGTCGCGCACGCGCGGCCAGGCCGAGGCAAAAGGCAGGAACTCGCCCTGCTCCAGGTGCATGTCGCGCGTCACCGTCTCTGCCGCTACGTTAATCATAGCTACCCGCGCAGATAATTCCTGCGCTGGAGCCACTTTTAGTTCTTCATGGAAAGTCTTGAGCACCGCGTGCAGCCAGGTGCCGAAGTCGCGCTTGTCCACCTCGCCGGTCAGCTCTTGCGACTCCTGCAAACCCAGCTGGCGCAGGCCGAAGAAGCGGTAGGGGCAGCGGCGCAAATCCTCATAAGCGCTGGCCGACAGGCGCAGCACCGGCAAATCCTGGCCCACCGGCAGCGGTGGCAGGCTGGGCTGAGGCTGCAAGCTGCGCGGAATGCGTGGCTCGCCGGCGGATTCGTCCAAGCCATCCACGCGCAAGGCCTGCACCAGCGGGCTGGCCAGCAGGTCTTCACCCGAGGCATCGCTGTGCCGCCACAGCACATCGGTGTGCGGGGTTTGCAGGGCATTCGCCCAGGAGGCGCGGGTCGCGGCCTCCAATGCGGCGCGCGAGGGCAGGCCCAGGGCTTCACGCTGAGCCACAGTCCAGGCACCGGGCGGCTCGGGTGACACCGCCAGCCGCACCTCGTCGCAGCCCGGCAGTACCAGGGCGGCAAACGGGCGCGCCAGCAACTGGCTCAGCGGCAGCACCACCACCTGCTCGTCCAATGGGTGCGTAGGCACGAAGGTGGCCGCCTCCAGCGTATCGCCGACCCAGGTGCTGAACTCGGCCTGCCGCATGCGGCGGGCCGCCTGCGGCAGTTGCAGCAGCTCTTGTTCGGCCCCCTCCTGCAAGCGCAGTGCCGACAGCAAACTATTCCCCGCCACATCGGCCACCAAGGCCGGCCATTGGCCGCTGGCCTGCAGCAGCGCGCGCAAAGCCGCCAGCCATTGCACCAGGGGGCGCGCCGCTTGCAGGTTGGCGCGCAGCTCGTTGGCCAGGCGCACCGCGTCGGATACCGCAGGCTGACGCGGCGTGGCCTCGGGGCTCCAGGATGACCAGTTTTGCGCGGCGGCTTTGCGCAGCGCGCGCTCCAGGCCTTGCACCACGCGGGGCCGGAACGCAGGGGCGTTCTTCAGCCAGTCCAGTACCGCGTCGCTGCTGGCGTCCCAGCGGGCCGCGCGCAGCGTGACCACCACCTCGGCCGCGGCGCGGGTAGTGGACAGCTTCCAGCCGGTTTCGTCGCGTATGCGTACGTTCTGTGTGGTCAGCATGGCGCGGATGCGGCGCGTCAGCAGCCGGTCCGTTGCCACCAGGGCCACTGGTGCCCGACCGGCCTCGATATGCCGCAGCACACAGGCAGCACCGCGCTGGGCCTCGTCCTCGGAATCGGTGCAAGGGTGCAGCGCGGGCATGGGCGGCGGAGGCGGATCGGGGCGCAGCAAACGGGTCACCTTGCTGCCCCAGGCCTGGCATAGGGCCTCGACCAAGGGCTCGGACTGGAAGCCGTCAAGCACGATCACGCAGTCCAGGCCATCCGGCACGGCGGCGTTCCACAACGCGTCGGTGGCATAGCTGGACGCGGCCACCCACTCCAGTGCAATCCGCGCCACCAGGCTCTCCAGGGCCAGCACCGAGGCCTCCATGCCCAGAGACACGGCAATACGGGCCTGGGCGGCCCATTCCGCGCGCTGCTGCGGTGCCACGGCGGCGGCCAACGGCGCCAGTTGGTGGGCCGCCTCGACCAATCGGGCCGACAAGGCCTCGGCCTGGGCGCCCAGGCCGGCACTATCCAGCAAGGCCGGCGCCTGCAGCATGTCCATGGCGGTATCAAAGCGCAGGTCGTGCGCGCCCTGCGGCACGCCGCCCAGGCTGCGCGCCCAATTCAAGGTCGTTTCAAAACGCGGCGTAAAGCCCGCTGGCTGGGCCTGGGCCCAGAAGCGCTGTGCCAGGGGCATCAGCTGCGCATAAGGCAGCAACACCACGGTGCGCGATGGATGGGCCTGGCGCTGCGCCATGGCCTGCCGCATTTGGTCCAGCAAGCCGGTTGCCGGGGCAAACCATAGCGGGTCGTGGAGTGGTGGCATGGATAAGGCTGTGGTGAGGGGGAGAAATGGATTTTCGCTATGGATGCAATAGCACCGCACAGCGCGTCCACACAGGACGAGGGGGCTTGCTTTCTGTCACAATGCCGCAACTTCAGTCGTATCGGCACTCAGTTTAAGGAACCCCCATGGCCAGCGAACTTATCAAACACACCTCGGACGCCACTTTCGAAGCAGACGTTCTGAAATCCAACACCCCCGTCCTGGTGGACTACTGGGCTGAATGGTGCGGTCCTTGCAAGATGATTGCACCGATTCTCGACGAAGTTGCCACCGGTTACCAAGGCAAGCTGCAGATCACCAAGATGAACGTGGACGAGAACCGTGACATCCCCGCGAAGTTCGGCATCCGCGGCATTCCCACCCTGATGATTTTCAAGGGCGGCGAACTGGCAGCCACCAAGGTTGGCGCCATGAGCAAAGCCCAACTGACCGCATTTATCGACCAACAGCTGGCCTGATAGCGTATTCCCTGAAGCCACCCCTGCGGTGGCTTCGTTTTTTCCTGTCATAATTCGCCCATTCACCCGATTGCCATCCCGCAAGACGGTTCGAGTTCCCGGTTTGTGAGGCCCTTCTAGCCTCCTCAAAACCTCCCCCCCTTTTTTCCTCAAGAACTCCTCACAGGAGTCCATCCATGCACTTAAACGAACTCAAGGCACTGCACGTGTCTGAAGTCCTCAAGCAAGCCGAAGAACTTGAAATTGAGAACACCGGCCGTATGCGCAAGCAGGAGCTGATGTTTGCCATCATCAAAAAGCGCGCCCGCACCGGCGAGCAGATCATTGCCGATGGCGTGCTGGAAATCCTGCCTGACGGCTTCGGCTTTCTGCGCAGCCCAGATACCAGCTACACCGCATCAACCGACGACATCTACATCAGCCCCAGCCAGGTGCGTCGCTTCAATCTGCACACCGGCGACATGATCGAAGGTGAAGTGCGCACGCCCAAGGACGGCGAACGCTACTTCGCGCTGAACAAGCTCGACAAGGTCAACGGTGGCGGCCCCGAAGAGAACAAGCACAAGGTCATGTTCGAGAACTTGACCCCGCTGTTCCCCAAGGAACAGATGAAGCTGGAACGCGACATCAAGGGTGACGAAAACATCACCGGCCGCATCATCGACATCGTGGCGCCCATCGGCAAAGGCCAGCGCGCCCTGCTGGTCGCCCCACCCAAGAGCGGCAAGACGGTGATGATGCAGCACATGGCCCACGCGATTGCCGCCAACTACCCGAACAGCCACATGATGGTCTTGCTGGTTGACGAACGGCCAGAAGAAGTGACCGAAATGCAGCGCTCGGTGAAGGGCGAGGTGATTGCCTCCACCTTCGACGAACCCGCCGCCCGCCATGTGCACGTGGCCGAGATGGTGATCGAGCGTGCCAAGCGCCTGGTCGAGCTGAAAAAAGACGTGGTGATCCTGCTGGACTCGATCACCCGCCTGGCCCGCGCCTACAACAATGTGGTGCCCTCCTCTGGCAAGGTGCTGACCGGCGGCGTCGATTCGAACGCACTGCAGCGCCCCAAGCGCTTCCTGGGCGCGGCCCGTAATGTGGAAGAAGGCGGCTCGCTGACCATCATCGCCACCGCGCTGGTCGATACCGGCAGCCGTATGGACGAAGTGATCTTTGAAGAATTCAAGGGCACGGGCAACTGCGAAATCCATTTGGACCGCCGCCTGTATGAAAAGCGCGTGTTCCCGTCGATCCAGCTGAACCGCAGCGGCACCCGCCGCGAAGAATTGCTGCTGTCGCCCGAAATCCTGCAAAAGAGCCGCATCCTGCGCCAGTTCATGTACAACATGGACGAGATCGAGTCCATGGAACTGATGCTGAAGAACATGAAATCCACCAAGAACAATGTCGAATTCTTCGACATGATGCGTCGCGGCGGATAACAGATCCTCAAAATATGTGATAATCGAAGGCTAATCGCGAAAAGTACCGGGCTTTTGAATTGGGCAAACAGATTGCCCAAGGCACCGGGCGGCTAACGCAATTGAAAAGGAAGAGCTATGAAAGAAGGCATTCACCCCAATTACCGTGAAGTGTGTTTCCTGGACTTGTCCAACAACTTCAAGTTTGTGACCCGTTCTTGTGTTAACGCCAAGGAAATGATCACGATGGAAGACGGCCGCGAACTGCCGCTGTACAAGCTGGATACCTCCAGCGAATCCCATCCTTTCTACACCGGTACGCAAAAGTCCGTGGACAACATGGGTGGCCGCGTGGAGCGCTTCCGCAACCGCTTCGGCAAGACCACTGCTGCGACCAAAGCCGCAGAATAAGTTCTTCCACATCCGCATCTGCGGAAAAAGAAGGGCAGCCCGGTTTATCCGCGCTGCCCTTTTGTTTTATTGGCCGTAAGATTCCTGCCTTGTGAACCATCCAACTCCTGCCATCGTGGCACAAAGTGCCGTACGCCGCCTGCCACGCGTGGCCTTATGGCTCTTGTGCCTAGCCTATATCCTGCCGGGTTTCCTGGGCCGCGAACCCTGGCGCAACAACGATATGGAGACCTTCGGCTACATCGCCGAATTGGCCAAAGGTGCCAGCAGCTGGTTGCATCCACAACTGCTGGGCCAGGCAACGCAAACCGAAGCCTTGTTGCCCTACTGGCTAGGTGCCTGGGTAGTGCACTGGAGCCCGACGGCAGTAGCCATAGATTTCGCAGCCCGCATCCCTTTTATTCTGCTGCTGGGCATGACGCTGGCCACCACCTGGTACGCGGTCTACTACCTGGCTCGCAGCCCCCGCGCACAACCTGTGGCATTCGCCTTTGGCGGAGAAGCCAAACCGACCGACTACGCCCGCGCCATGGCCGATGGCGGCCTGCTGGCCATGATTGCCTGCCTGGGGCTGGCCCAGCTATCGCACGAAACCACACCCGCCTTGGCACAACTGGCGTTCACCAGCCTGGCTTTTTTTGCCATGTCTGCTCTGCCCTACCGTACCTGGATTCCCGCCGCCGGCATCGCTATTGGATTGGCGGGCTTGGCACTTTCCGGCGCTCCGGCAATGGCGGTATTTCTAGGTCTGGGCGGGGCATTGGTGTGCTTTCTGGACCGCCATGACCAGCCCGACCGGTCCGAACTGGACATACCTCGTAGCGCGCAGCGCAGCGTAGCGCGGTCTATCGCCATCATCCTGCTGACGACCGCCGTGGCTGCATTGGCATGGCGACTCGACCTGTGGCGCTGGCGCATCGATTTGCCAGAAACCAACGGAGCCAACATCCGGGGCATTCTGCGGCTGCTGCTGTGGTTTACCTGGCCCGTCTGGCCCCTGGCCATATGGACACTGTGGCGCTGGCGCAAACAACTGACCAGTGGCAACTTTGGTCGCCACCTGGCGCTGCCGCTGTGGTTTGTGGCCGTGGCTCTGGGTACCACGCTGAGCACCAACTTTGCCGATCGCTCCCTGTTGCTGGCGTTACCGGCCATGGCAACACTGGCAGCATTTGCGCTGCCCACTCTGAGCCGCACCGTTTCGGCACTGGTGGATTGGTTCACATTACTGTTCTTCACCATCTTCGCACTCACCATCTGGGTAATATGGTTTGCGGCACAAACCGGCATACCGCAGCAACCGGCCGCCAACCTGGCACGCCTGGTGCCGGGCTTTATTCCGTATTTCAGCTGGCCCACCTTTTTGCCTGCGCTGCTGGCCTCCCTGGTATGGGTCTGGCTGGTGCAATGGCGGGTGGGTCGCCACCGCTCTGCAATCTGGAAAAGCCTGGTACTGCCCGCCGGCGGCACAGCCCTGTGCTGGTTGCTGCTGATGACACTGGGCCTGCCTGCTGTGGACTATGCCCGCAGCTATGTACCCATGGTGCGCAGCGTCAGCCAGGAAATCCGGGCGCAGTCGCAGCAAGCCGGCGAGTCGGGATGTGTGGCGTTTGAAAACCTGAACCGTGGCCAGATTGCGGCCTTCCAATACCACGGTCAGCTCAAGCTGAAGCCGGTTGCCGATGGCGCGCAATGCGACTGGCTGCTGGTCGATGCCACCACGGCACGCCCGCCGCGCGGCTCGCTGGATCTGAGTCCATGGTCGCTGCGCCTGAACGTTCGTCGCCGCGACGATAACGGCGAAAACATCCGCCTGTACCAGCGCAAGGATATGCGCAAAAACTATTGATAGTTTAGGTCTCTAGCGCAGATATCACGTGCGCTGGCAGCTATACATTAAATAGCAAGGAAACTACTTGGCGTAAGCCGGCTGCTGATCCACACGCAGCCGGTTGGCCGGGAATACGATTGCAAATCGAGAGCCCTGGCCCAGGGTACTCTCCACCTGCAGCTCAGCGCCATGGCGCTGCACTACGTGCTTCACGATCGCCAAGCCCAGACCAGTACCCCCGGTTTCACGGGAACGGCTAGGGTCTACCCGATAAAACCGCTCGGTCAGGCGCGGCAAATGCTCAGGCGCAATGCCTGGTCCGGTGTCCTTGACGGAAAACTCGGCACGCCCATCCGCCAGCTGTGCCCAGCGCACCTCAATGCGACCACCAGGCGGCGTATAGCGCACTGCATTGCTCACCAGATTTGACATGGCACTGAGCAATTCACTATGGGCGCCCGCCAGCGCACCGTCGGGCATGGGGCCAAAACGCAGGGAATGCGACTTGGCATGCCCTGCGGTCACCATGCCCGACAAAGCCTCGGCCTCCCGGGCACAGTGGGCCATCAAATCACGCACCGGTATCCAGTCATTGCTGCTGGGTGCAGGCCCGCCTTCTATGGTGGACAGTGTGAGCAAGTCACTCACCAGGGTTTGCATGCGGTCCGCCTGCTGGGCCATGAAGCCCAGGTAGCGCTCGCGTTGCTCCTCATCCAGCGGCACGCTTTGCATGGTTTCCACGAAGCCGGACATGACCGTCAGCGGCGTGCGTATCTCGTGCGACACATTGGCCACAAAATCACGTCGCATGGCCTCGGCCTGCTCCAGCGCCGTGATGTCACGCGAGAGTAGCAAACGCCGCCCCTCGCCATACGGATGCAGGTGCACGGACAAACGGACGGGCCGCGTCACGCTGCCACCGCGGCCTATCATCACAACGCCTGCCGCCGGGTCTGGCGCGGCTGCATACGTGGCAAATGCAGGGTCGCGTACCAGGTTGCCAATCAGCTGCTGCAGGTCACGCGACACGTCGAAACCGAAATGGGTGGCCGCGATCTGGTTGCACCACTCTATGCGCCCTTCGGCATCCAGCAGCACCACGCCATTGGGCGATGCCTGGATGGCGGCCAGGAACTCCTGCAGGCGCCGGTCCGAATCCTGCATTTTTTGCTCGGTCTGGCGCAGCCAGCGCCGCATGCGGTCGCTGAAGTCACCCCACCAGCCCTGCATATGCGGTGCCTGGGAGGCCTCGCCGGTGCGCAGCCACTGCATCACGCGGCCACCGCGCCACAGGTCCACCAGCATCCACGCGGCCCCGGAGAGCACGGTGCCAATGCTTGCACCCAGATGCCCCCCCAACTCCCAACCCAGCAGGCCCGCAGCCAGCTGCCCGCCCAAAAAACTCAAGAAACGAAACCACATAGGGGCGATAGTAAGTGGAGGGGCGACGCCTGGCCGCCCCGAAAATCAAGCTGCAGAAGCTGCCGCGGGAGCTGACGCCACCACCGGCTGGGCCGTGATGCGGTAACCCGCACCGCGCACCGTTTCGACCATGGCGCCGCCCGCGCCCAAGGCCTCGCGCAAGCGCTTCACGTGGACGTCCACCGTGCGCTCCTCGATAAATACATGGTCACCCCAAACGCGGTCCAGCAGCTGTGAACGGCTGTGTACGCGCTCAGAATGTTTCATCAGATAGTGCAGCAGCTTGAATTCGGTCGGGCCGATCTTCACCGCCTGGTCCTGGAAGGTCACTCGGTAGGTGGACGCATCCAGCACCAAGGCGCCAATGCTGACTACGCCACCGTCCTGCTCGGGCGCTCGACGGCGCAGCACCGCACGGATGCGGGCCAACATTTCCTTGGTGGAAAAAGGCTTGGAGATGTAGTCGTCCGCGCCTGCATCCAAGCCCGCCACACGGTCGCTTTCATCGCCACGTGCGGTCAGCAGAATGATGGGCACCGCCTTGGTACGCGGATTGGCACGCCATTTCTTGGCCAGCGACAAACCGCTTTCACCAGGCAGCATCCAGTCCAGCAAGATCACATCGGGCAGAACCGCATCCAGCTCGCATTGGGCCGTGACACTGTCCATCGCCCAGGTGGGCTGAAAACCACTGTGGCGCAGGTTGACGGCAATCAGCTCGGCAATCGCCGGCTCATCTTCGACGATCAAAACCCGTGGCATATTTTTCATTGCAGCACCGACTCCACTTGTGCCGTCGTCGCATGGCGCACATCCTCGCCCTTGACGATGTAGATGATGAACTCGGCAATATTCTTGGAATGGTCACCAATGCGCTCAATGGCCTTGGCAATAAACAGCAGATCCAGACTGGCAGAAATGGTGCGCGGGTCTTCCATCATGTAAGTAATGAGTTTGCGCACAAAGCCGTCGAACTCTTTGTCCAGCAGATCGTCTTCCTTGAGGATGTTCACCGCAGCGGCTGTGTCCAGGCGGGCAAAGGCATCCAGCGCCTTGCGCAGCAGGCCTGAAGCCATGTCGGCCGATACACGCAAGTCCAGCGTCGGCAGGGCACGCGGCGCGCTGCTGTGGGCGATGGACTTGACCATGCGGGCGATCTTGTTGGCCTCGTCGCCCACGCGCTCCAGGTTGGCGGTGGTCTTAGAAATGGCGATCAGCAAGCGCAGGTCACGTGCGGTAGGCTGGCGGCGCGCAATGATGCTGGAGAGCTCGCGGTCAATCTCGATTTCCATGGCGTTCACGCGCAGCTCGGTCTCGGCAACCTGGTCGGCCACTTCACCGCTGAACTGCGAGAGTGCATAAATCGCCTGGCGAATCTGCGATTCAACCAGACCACCCAGCTCCATCACGCGGCTGGAAACGCCATTGAGTTCCGCGTCGAACTGGCTGGAAAGATGTTTTTCAGGCATGGTGTTGTCCTTTGGATACGCTGCGATCAACCAAAACGGCCGGTGATGTAGTCTTCGGTCTCTTTGCGCTTGGGCTTGAAGAAGATGTCTTCGGTGGCACCAAACTCCATCAGGTCACCCAGGTACATATAGGCGGTGTAGTCACTGCAACGTGCGGCCTGCTGCATGTTGTGGGTCACGATCACGACGGTGTAGTCGTTCTTCAGTTCGGTGATCAACTCTTCCACCTTGGAAGTGGAAATCGGGTCCAGTGCCGAGCAAGGTTCGTCCAGCAACAGTACCTCGGGTTTGATGGCGATGCCGCGTGCAATGCACAGGCGTTGCTGCTGACCACCCGACAGGCTGGAGCCGCTTTGGTTGAGCTTGTCCTTGACCTCGGTCCATAGCGCAGCCTTGCGCAGGGCCCATTCAACGCGCTCTTCCATATCGGTAGCGCTCAGATCTTCAAACAGCTTCACACCGAAGGTGATGTTGTCATAGATAGACATGGGGAATGGCGTGGGCTTTTGAAACACCATACCGACCTTGGCACGCAGCAGGGCCACGTCTTTTTTGCTGGTCAGCAGGTTTTCTCCGTCCAGCATGATCTCGCCTTCAGCGCGCTGCTCGGGGTACAACTCGAACATGCGGTTGAAGATGCGCAGCAAGGTGGACTTGCCGCAACCGGATGGGCCGATAAAAGCCGTCACCTTCTTTTCCGGGATTTCCATGTTGATGCCCTTGAGCGCATGGAATTTGCCGTAGTAGAAATTCAGGTTCTTGACCGAGATCTTGGAGTTTTGGGCAATAGCGGTTTGCATGATTAACCTTTGTTCTTACCAGCCCAGGCGCGGGCCAAAATGTTCAGACCCAACACGGTCATGGTGATCAAGAAGACCCCAGCCCAAGCCAGCTTTTGCCAGTTCTCGTAGGGGCTCATCGCAAATTTGAAAATCGTCACCGGCAAGCTCGCCATGGGCTGGCTCAGGCTGGATGTCCAGAACTGGTTGCTCAGCGCGGTGAACAGCAACGGTGCGGTTTCGCCGGCAATACGGGCCACAGCCAACATGATCCCGGTGATCACACCGGCCCGTGCGGCCTTCAGGGTGATGCTCAAAATCACCTTCCACTTGGGTGCGCCCAGGGCGTAAGCGGCTTCACGCAGGCCAGGTGGCACGAGCTGCAGCATGTTTTCCGTGGTGCGAATGACCACCGGAATCACGATCAAGGCCAGGGCCACGATGCCTGCCCAGCCCGAAAAGGACTTGAAGCGAGACACTACGACCGTGTAGACAAACAAGCCGATCACGATGCTGGGAGCCGACAGCAGAATGTCGTTCACAAACCGCGTGGCGGACGCCAGCCAGCCCTTAGTGTCGTATTCGGCCAGATAGATGCCTGCCATGATGCCAATGGGAGCGCCGACAAACGTGGCCAGCCCCACCATCAGGACCGAGCCGTAGATCGCATTCGCCAAACCACCCTCGTCGTTTGGCGGAGGCGTCATCTGCGTCAGGGTGGCCAAGTTCAGGCCGTCGATGCCCAGGCGCACGGTTTCAAACAAGATCCAGAACAACCAGAACAGGCCGAAAGCCATGGCTCCCAACGCCAGCACCAGGGCAATCCGGTTCACCCGCTTGCGGGCGGCGTACTTCACACCGCGGGCCTGCTCAACAGCAGCCGCCTTGAGCAACATTTCGCTCGTGGTCATGATTTGGCTCCTTCATTCTTGCGCAGTTGCAGCAGCAGCAATTTGGACAGGGAAAGAATGACGAAAGTAATGAAGAACAGCACCAAGCCCAGATACATCAAAGCCCCCTGGTGCAAGCCCTCGCCCGCTTCGGCAAACTCGTTTGCCAACGCAGAGGTGATGCTGTTTGCAGCCTGGAAGAGGCTCAGCGAATCCAGTTGGTTGAAGTTGCCGATCACGAAGGTAACCGCCATGGTTTCGCCAATGGCGCGCCCCAACCCCAGCATGATGCCGCCGATCACGCCGGACTTGGTGTAAGGCAGCACCACCTTGGATACAACCTCCCAGGTGGTTGCACCCAGTCCGTAGGCGGATTCCTTGAGCAAGGTTGGCGTCACCTCAAACACGTCCCGCATCACAGCTGCAATGAACGGAATGATCATGATGGCCAGGATGATGCCGGCAGACAAGATGCCGATACCCACCGGAGCGCCTGAAAACAGGGCGCCCACATAAGGCACACCGCTGAACATGGATTGCAGCGGTTGCTGCACATAAGTGGACAGTACCGGGCTAAACACCAGCAGACCCCACATGCCGTACACAATGGAGGGCACGGCAGCCAGCAGCTCAATGGCTGTGCCCAGAGGACGTTTCAGCCAGGCTGGTGACAACTCCGTCAGGAACAGCGCGATACCGAAGCTGACCGGTACGGCAATGAGCAAGGCAATGATGGAAGTCATCACCGTGCCGTAAATCATCACCAGGCCACCAAACTCCTCTTTCACCGGGTCCCAGGTGGTGCTGGTCAAAAAACCCAGGCCGTACTTGGTAATGGCCGGCCAGGCACTGACCACCAGCGACATCAGGATCGCCACCAGCATCGCCAGGGTAAAAATGGCCGAACCTTTGGCCAACCAGCCAAAGATGCGGTCGAAGACAGGGCCCGAACGGGCCGCTTTAGGGCGAGGAGGAGTGCTCATCACATGTCCGGAAGTCTTGACAGACGGATTTAACGATAGATCTTGCGCCGGAAGTGTAGATGACACGTTTTGCCCCTTTCCTTGGTTCATTGTTAGTAACTAACCAGCCCTATGCCACGGCAAGAACGCATACCGCCCAGAAACACCGCAGAACTGGCTTCGCCAGGCTGCTGGTGTTGCCCCCAGCAAGGGGGTTGGCGAAAGATGCGAAGCACTGCAGCCTGGGGGTGAGCCAAATTACTTAATGGCAACTGGCTTGCCGGCGCCATCGGTCACTTGACCCCAGGCTTTTTCAATGGAAGCCACCACAGGCGCTGGCAGAGGCACGTAGTCCAGGTCGTCAGCAATCTTGGCGCCGTTCTTGTAAGCCCAGTTGAAGAACTTGAACACTTCGGTGGCGTTGGCTGGCTTGTCCTGTTTCAGGTGCATCAGGATGAAGGTTGCGGTGGAGATAGGCCAGGCTTCCTTACCAGGCTGGTCAGTGATCAGTTGGTAGAACGACTTATTCCAATCCGCGCCAGCAGCGGCTGCGGCGAAAGCAGTGTCACTGGGGCTAACGAACAGGCCGTCACGGTTCTTCATCTGGGCGTAGGTCATCTTGTTTTGCTTCACATAGGCGTATTCCACATAGCCGATGGAATTGGGCAGACGATTCACGAAAGCGGCAACGCCTTCATTGCCCTTGCCACCCGCGCCCACAGGCCAGTTAACCGCTGTGCCCTCGCCCACTTTTTCTTTCCACTCTGGGTGGACGCGGCTCAGGTAGTTGGTGAAGTTGAAGGTCGTACCCGAACCATCTGCACGGCGCACAGGGGAAATCGCAGCGTCAGGCAAAGGTAGGCCAGGGTTCAGAGCCACCAGGGCGGCATCATTCCACTTGGTGATCTTGCCCAGATAGATATCGCCCAGCACTTGGCCGGTCAGCTTCAGTTGGCCGGGGGCGATACCCTTGATGTTCACCACAGGCACGGTACCCCCGATTACGGAGGGGAACTGCATCTGGCCTTTGGACTTGAGCACATCATCGGTTTGCGGCATGTCGGAAGCACCGAAATCCACCGTCTTGGAGTCGATCTGCTTGATGCCGGCGCCAGAACCCACCGATTGGTAGTTGATCTTCACGCCCGTGGCCTTGTTGTACTCGGCAGCCCACTTGGAGTAGACGGGAGCCGGGAAGGTCGCACCTGCACCGGTAATTTCTTGGGCGCTAACCAGACCCGAAAATGACAATACCCCAGAAGCCGCCAAACCCACCAGGGCCATTTTGAAACGTGTTTGCATCAGCAAATCCTTTAAGTGTGAGGAAACCAACCCGACGATTCACCGGTCCTGGTAAATCTGTGCGATGGTGCTAATTTAAGAAGGTTATGTGACAGACATGTGACAAAACAAAGCCCGCACCGGGGCCGATAGGCGTGAATGAGGTCCCAAGGCACATGGGTGCTATGCTGCGCCCACAAAAACTTGCGACACCATGCAAAACGGAACACTTCTCGCCGCCCTGGACTTGGGCTCCAATAGCTTTCGCCTGGAAATTGGCCGACTCGACCATGGCCAGATCCACCGCACCGAATACCTGAAGGAAACCGTTCGCCAAGGCAACGGTCTGGACGAAAACCGCAACCTCAGCGCCGAAGCCATGCAGCGCGGCTGGGACTGCCTGGCCCGCTTCGCCGAGCGCCTGGCGGGCTTCAAACACCAGCAAGTCCGCGCCGTCGCAACCCAAACCCTGCGCGAAGCCCGCAACCGGGACGCATTTCTGGCCCGCGCGCACGAAATCCTGGGCTTTCCCATCGACGTGATTCCAGGCCGGGAAGAAGCACGGCTGATATACCAAGGCGTAGCACGGCTCTTACCCCAATCGGACGAACGACGCCTGGTGGTAGACATTGGCGGCCGCTCCACCGAGATGATTTTGGGCCAGGCCTACGAAGCGAACGTCATGGAGTCCTTCCGGGTCGGCAGTGTCGCTTGGTCGATGAAATACTTTCCCCAGGGCCAATTCACCCGCGATGCGTTCCGTATTGCCGAAATTGCCGCCAAAGCCGTTTTGGACGAAGCCCTGAACGCCTACCGGCGCGACACTTGGGATGTCGCCTATGGTTCCTCCGGCACGGTGGGCGCAGTCGCAGATATCCTGCACGCCGCCGGTTGGCCCCTGAATCTCATCACCCGTGAAGGCCTGGATTGGATCAGCGACCGGCTACTCAAGGCGCAAACCGTCGAAAAACTGCGCATCGAAGGCATGAAGGACGACCGCAAGCTGGTCATAGGCGGCGGAATCAGCGTGCTGCGGGCCATTTTTGATCTGCTGGGCATCGATGAAATGCATGCAGCCGATGGCGCGCTGCGCCATGGCGTGCTGTACGACCTGGTTACACGAAGCCAAGAGGAAACCGATCTGCGCGCGGTGTCCGTGCAACGCATGGCCACCCGCTTTGCAGTGGACGCGGACCAAGCCCAACGTGTAGCCCAGATTGCGAGCCATCTGTTTGGCCAGATGCAGGCCCGTAGCGGTGTCCCCGCTGCAGAAATTACCCGTCTGCAGCGCAAGCTGCATTGGGCTGGCCAGTTACATGAAATTGGCAGCCAGATTTCTCACAACGACTACCACCGGCATGGCGCCTACATCCTGGGCCACGCCGACTTGCCCGGCTTTGCCTTATCGGAGCTGCAGCGCCTGAGCCAACTTGTGCTGGGCCACCGTGGGAAGTTGCACAAACTGGAATGCGACTTCAGCGATGCCGACTACATGCAGCAGTTGCTGTCACTACGGATTGCTGCAATCCTGTGCCACGCACGCCGCGATCCCGATGTGGAAGGACTGGAGCTGGAACTCGGAGACTCCACACAGTTTTCGCTGACCACCCGTCCTGGCTGGTCTCAGGCCTATCCGCAATCGGCCCATCTGCTACGCGATGAAGCCCTGGCATGGCAAAAGACACCCTGGGCACTGCTACTTTCTGAAGCTTGAGAAATAGCAATTAACCCCCAAGAAAACTTTACGTCAAGGACATAAAACCTGAATAATGGAAGCACACGGCGCGCACGGTTCGAAACATGACGCAGGACGAGACAACCAGCAAGGCTTCCAATGTCAGAAAATCGACGACTCAACCTGGGTGACAGCTACAAGCAGTATTTTGAGATTGCTCCTGCACTGGAAGAGGCGCGAGTCGACGACGTATTCTTCATTCGCCATGATGTCTATGCCCGCGAACTAGGCTTTGAGCCGGTACGGGAAGACCAGCGCGAGACCGATAAATACGATTACCGTTCGCAACACTGCCTAGTACGTACTGCAGGCGAACCGCACAGGCTTGCAGGCTGTGCCCGCCTGGTACTGACCGACCCCGCTGACCCTGCGGCGCCACTGCCGTTTGAGGTCACCTGCAGGGACACCATAGACCGCAGCATCATCGACCCGGCGCGCGAACCGCGCGAGCGCATTGCAGAAGTATCACGCTTGGCGGTCATGTCCGAATTCCGTCGGCGCAAGGGCGAACAGCACAGCGGAGCCACCATCTCAGACTCCGATTTCGGCGAACGCGACCAACCACGCTTCCCCTACATTCCCGTCAGCCTGTATATAGGCGCACTGGCCATGGCGCGGCGCCAAGGCATAGAAATCCTGTTCACCCTCACAGAACCGCGCTTGGCCGAACATTTCGCCAAACTTGGCGTCAATATCATCCCCATCGGCGGCGCTGTGGAACACCGCGGCCAACGTGTCCCGTCCATGTTGAAAGTGAACGATGTCTACCAGGGCGCACGCCTGATGATGCGCCCGCTGTGGCATGCCATCAACGAGCAAATGGATGCAGCCTACGCTGCCAATGCGAACAGTACATAGGCGCCAAGGCCAATTTCGTTATTTCTAAATATGCCGATTGGCATATTGGTAGAACAATAAAGTAGTTTGGAATCGGAGGCCCGGCTTCTATAGTCGCGGCCATGTACGATTTTGCTTTCGTTTTTGCCGGATTTTTTGTCGGCTTTGTAGTCGGCCTGACGGGTGTGGGCGGCGGCTCGCTCATGACGCCCATCTTGATCTTCTTCTTTGGCATGAAGCCCTACCTGGCGATCGGCACCGACCTGCTGTTCGCCTGCTTCACCAAGGCCGGTGGCACGCTGAAGATGGCCCGCTCGGGTCTGGTCAACTGGCGCATCGTGGCCACCCTGTGCGCAGGCAGCGTGCCCGCCTCGCTGCTAACCCTGTGGGCATTGCATACCCTCGGGCCGGCCGACCCCCACGTACAAAAAATCATGACCACCACACTGGGCGTGGCTTTGCTGCTGACGGCCTTGGCCACGCTCTACAAAAGCATACGTGGCAAGAGCGCACCGCGCACCATCAGCAACCAGGCCATGGCCCAGGCAGAACGCCCGCGCCACTGGAGCCTGCCGCTGCTATTCGGCGCATGCATAGGCTGCCTGGTCACACTGACCTCGGTGGGCGCTGGCGCGATTGGCGTCACGGTGCTCATGCTGCTCTACCCCTTGCTGCCGCTGCAGCGCATTGTTGCCGCCGACATCGCCTATGCCGTGCCCTTGACGCTGGTAGCCGGCCTGGGACATGCCGGCCTGGGCTCTGTGGACTGGCCTCTGCTGGGTAAGCTGCTGGCCGGCTCCCTGCCCGGCATCTGGCTCGGGTCGCATATGGTGTTGAAGACACCCGACCGTGTCATCCGCGGCGTACTGTCTTTGTTGCTGGCTTATGCGGGCACCAAATTACTGGCACTTTAAAATCGCGGGTTGCCCCAAGCGACCCGTACCACGATAGACCACCAAAATGTACCAATACACCGAATTTGACAAACAGTTTGTGCAACTGCGCGCCGCCCAGTACCGCGACCAGCTGGAACGCTGGCAAAAGGGCACGCTGGCCGAAGACGAGTTCCGCCCGCTGCGCCTGCAAAACGGCTGGTATGTACAGCGCTTTGCCCCCATGCTGCGCGTGGCCGTGCCCTATGGCGAGCTGAACAGCGCCCAGCTGCGCGTGCTGGGCACCATCGCCCGCGATTTTGATAAAAAAGACGCGCACGACCTGGCCAAGGCCAACCCCGGCCTCAGCGATCTGCACAGTCTGCCCAGCGCCTGCGCCCACTTCACCACCCGCCAGAACGTCCAGTTCAACTGGATTCCGCTGGACAAGAGCGCCGACGTGATGGACCTGCTGGCCAGCGTACATCTGCACGGCATCCAGACCAGCGGCAACTGCATCCGCAACACCACCAGCGACGAGCGCGCCGGCATTGCCGCCGATGAAGTCGCCGATCCCCGCCCCCTGGCCGAAATCATCCGCCAGTGGAGCACGCTGCACCATGAGTTCGCCTTCCTGCCACGCAAGTTCAAGATCGCCATCGTCGGCGCCACCGACGACCGCGCCGCCACCGCCTGGCACGACGTAGGCCTGCATGTCCTGAAGAACGAGGCAGGTGAAGTCGGCCTGCGCGTGATGGTTGGCGGCGGCATGGGCCGCACACCGGTCGTCGGCACCGTGATCCGCGACTTCCTGCCCTGGAACCAGATACTCAACTACCTGGAAGCCGTGGTACGCGTCTACAACCGCTGGGGCCGCCGCGACAATATGTACAAGGCGCGCATCAAGATCCTGGTGAAGGCCGAAGGCCAGCGCTATATCGACGAGGTCGAGGATGAATACCAGCAAATCCTGACCCGTGACGGCGCGCCACACACCATCAGCCAGGCCGAACTGGACCGGGTTACCGCCAGCTTCGTTCCTCCGGCCAGTCGCGTCGGTGCCTTGCCCGCCCTGGCCAACCCGGTTGCGGCCCCTGTCGACGACAAGGACTACACCCGCTGGCTGAAGCAAAACGTAGCCGCCCACCAAAACCCGCTGTTGCGTGCCGTGACCCTGTCGTTCAAACGCCTGGGCTACTCGCCCGGCGACGCCACCGCAGAACAGTTGGATGCCGCAGCCGACCTGGCCGACCGCTACAGCGCCGGTGAAACCCGCGTGACCCACGACCAGAATCTGGTGCTGCCCTGGGTCCGCGCCGACGAGCTACCCGCCCTGTACGCCGAAGCCAAGGCGCTGGGCCTGGCCAAGGCCAACATCCGCCTGCTGACCGACATGATCGTCTGCCCCGGCGGCGACTTCTGCAGCCTGGCCAATGCCCGCTCGCTGCCGATTTCCGAAGCCATCAGCCAGCGCTACCAGGACATGGACGAACTGCACGACCTGGGCGAGATCGACGTGCACATGAGCGGCTGCATCAACTCCTGCGGCCATCACCACAGCGCGCACATCGGCATTCTGGGCGTGGACAAGGACGGCCAGGAGTGGTACCAGGTGACGCTGGCCGGCTCGGACGGCTCGAATCTGTCCGGCCCCGCCATTGCGGGCAAGGTCGTCGGCCCGTCCTTCAGCGCAGCCGAAGTACCCGAAGTCATCGAAGCCGTGCTGGACACCTACCGCAGCACCCGCCACAGCGGTGAAAACTTCATCGACACCCTGCGCCGCGTCGGCCAGGACCCGTTCAAACAGGCTGCCAACGGCGCCCGCATCAGCACCGGCAAGCCCACCCGCGACAGCGTTGCTGCCTGAGAGGAAATACTATGAAAATAATAGCTGCTACCGCACATATTCCCTGCGCTGAAGGCCAAAAAGACCAAATAGCCTTAGCCAACACCGAAGACCCCCGCAGCCTGGACCTGGCGGGCGTTACCCGCATCGACCTGAACTTCCCCAAGTTCACCGATGGCCGCGCCTACAGCCAGGCCTTTCTGCTGCGCCGCCGCCTCGGCTTCACCGGCGAAATCCGCGCCACCGGCGACGTGCTGATCGACCAACTGGTACAGATGCAACGCAGCGGCTTTGACGTGGCCGTGCTGCGCGAAGGCGTAGACGCCAGTGCCGCCCAGCGCCAGTTCGACCGCTTCCAGGGCTTCTACCAGGGCGATGCCGTCCACGTGGTGCCCCACTTTGCCGAAACCGAAGACAGCGCAGCCTACGGTGCCGAGCTGGAACGGCAAGACTCGGCCTGATATCGGCCCAATCGGAACCAACACCATGAGCACCCTCAATCTCGCACAAATCAACGCCGACCTCGGCCGCAACGCCCCCGCACTGGTGGAATGGGCGCTTGGCCTAGGCCAGCCCGCCATCGTCACCACCAACTTCCGCCCCTTCGAGGCGGTCATCCTGCACATGGTCACCCGCGTCAACCCCGACGTGCCTGTGGTCTGGATGGACAACGGTTACAACACCGAGGCCACCTACCAGTTTGTCGATGAAGTGACAAAACAGCTGAAGCTGAACCTGCGCATCTACCTGCCGCTGCGCTCGCGAGCGCACCGCGAGGCCGTGGAAGGCGCGACGCCCGCGCTGGACGATCCGCGCCATGCAGCCTTCACCGAAGAAGTGAAGCTGGAACCTTTTGCCCGCGCACTGCGCGAGACGGCGCCTAAGGTCTGGTTCACCGCACTGCGCGCCACCGATACCGCCGTGCGCGCCCAGATGGACCCTGTCAGCATCAACCCCGACGGCCTGATCAAGGTCGCGCCGCTGCTGCACTGGTCGTCCAAAGAGCTCCACGAATACTGTGTGACCCACGGCCTGCCCAACAACTTCGACTACGTGGACCCCACCAAGGGTGAAGACAACCGCGAGTGCGGCTTGCACCTTGCCCACTGAAACCTGACCCCGACATGAATACCCAAGTGACCCCACACCATCTGAGCAATACCCACCTCGACGCACTGGAAGAAGAAACCATCTTCATCCTGCGCGAAGTGGCTGCCGTGTTTGAACGCCCCACCCTGCTGTTTTCGGGCGGCAAAGACTCGCTGGTGCTGCTGAAATGCGCCGAAAAAGCCTTCGGCGCAGGCCGTATCCCGTACCCGCTGCTGATGATCGACACCGGCCACAACTTCCATGAAGTGACCGACTTCCGCGACTTCCGTGCCAAGGAACTGGGTGCCGAACTCATCGTGCGCAATGTCGAAGACTCGATGAAGCGCGGCACCGTGCGCCTGGCCCACCCTGGCGAATCGCGCAATGTGCACCAGTCGGTGACCCTGCTGGAAGCGATTGAAGAATTCCGCTTCGACGCACTGATTGGCGGCGCCCGCCGTGACGAAGAAAAAGCCCGTGCCAAGGAGCGCATTTTTTCGCACCGCGACAGCTTCGGCCAATGGCAGCCCAAGGCCCAGCGCCCTGAGCTGTGGACCTTGTTCAACACCCGCCTGCAGCCCGGCGAACACTTCCGCGTGTTCCCCATCAGCAACTGGACCGAACTCGACGTCTGGCAGTACATCGAGCGCGAGCAAATCGCCCTTCCCTCGCTGTACTACACGCACAAACGCGAAGTGGTCGAGCGCAAGGGCCTGCTGGTGCCGGTAACCGACCTGACCCCACTGAAGGCCGGCGAAACGGCCGAGCTGCGCGACGTGCGCTTCCGCACCGTGGGCGACATCACCTGCACCTGCCCGGTGGAGAGCTTTGCCGCCACCGCCGGCGACATCGTGATCGAAACCCTGGCCGCCGATGTGAGCGAACGCGGCGCGACCCGCATGGACGACAAAACCTCTGAGGCTTCGATGGAGAAGCGCAAGAAAGACGGATATTTTTGAACACCCCCAGGCTTGCCCACTTCGTGTGGCCTCCTACCCCCTTGCAGGGGGCGACACCAGAGGCCCGGCAAAGCCGGTTCCACGGTGTCTCAGGGCTTGGACCGTTCTGTATTAACGTGATTGATTGAAATGACAAACGCTACAACATTAATAGCTACTCCCGCAGGTACTACCAGCGCTGCAGCCCTTTCAGCCTTGAAATTCATCACCTGTGGTTCGGTCGATGACGGCAAGAGCACCTTGATCGGCCGCCTGCTGGTCGACACCAAGGCGGTGCTGCAAGACCACCTGGCCGGCGTGCAGCGCCAGGGCGAAACCGACCTGGCCCTGCTGACCGACGGTCTGAGCGCCGAGCGCGAGCAAGGCATCACCATCGACGTGGCCTACCGCTACTTCAACACCGAAGACCGCAAGTTCATCATCGGCGACGCGCCCGGCCACGAGCAGTACACCCGCAACATGGTGACCGCCGCCAGCAGTGCCGACGCCGCCGTGGTGCTGGTCGATGCCACCAAGCTCGACTGGAAGAACGCCGCGCTGGAGCTGCTGCCGCAAACCCGCCGCCACTCGCTGCTGTGCCACCTGCTGCGTGTACCCAGCATCGTGTTTGCCATCAACAAGCTGGACGCGGTGGAAGACTCGGCCCTGGCCTTTGCCCACATCAGCGCTGCTTTGAACAGCTTTGCCGCCGCCGCCGAGATTCCGGTCAAGGCCATCGTGCCGATTTCGGCCTTGAAGGGCTGGAACGTGGTCGAAGCCGGCCACAGCGAAAACCCCGATTGGTGCAAGTACACCGGCCCGACCCTTCTACAGATTCTGGAGCAACTGCCGAGCACGCCGGCCGAAGTCGAGCAGCCCTTCGCCTTCCCCGTGCAGTGGGTGGAAAAGTTCTCGTCCAGCAGCGACACCAGCCAGGGCCGCCGCGTGTTCTGGGGCCGTGTGGCCACCGGCAAGGTCGAAGTTGGCCAAGAAATCCGCATCCTGCCCAGCGGCCAAACGGCCACCGTGGCCCAGGTGCTGGACCATGCGCGCAACCCCAAGAGCGTGCTGGCCGGCAATAGCGCCGGCATCACGCTGGACCGCGAAGTCGATGTATCGCGCGGCGACTGGCTGCTGGCCCCGGGCCAATTCGAAGCCAGCCGCGAAATCTCGGCTACCGTGGCCTGGATGGACGACGAGCCCCTGGTTGCCGGCCGCGTCTACTGGGCGCTGCACGGCCACCGCTGGGTCAAGGCCAAGGTCAAACGCATCGTCCACAAGCTGGACATCAACACCCTGGCCGAGGAAGATGCAAGCGAGCTACCGCCGAACGCCATCGGCCACATCGAGCTGGCGCTGCAGGAAGGCATCGCCACCCTGCCCTACATCCAATCGCGCTCTTTGGGTGCGCTGGTGCTGGTCGATACGGCCTCGCACAAGACCTCGGGCGCCGTGCTGGTCCGCTAATTTAAAATCACGGGTTAACCCCGCAATTGAAAAAAATACCATGACTCACGTCGTATCCGAAGCCTGCATCAAGTGCAAATACACAGACTGTGTGGACGTCTGCCCCGTGGACTGCTTCCGCGAAGGCCCCAACATGCTGGTCATCGACCCGGATGAATGCATTGACTGCGCCGTCTGCATCCCCGAGTGCCCGGCCAACGCCATCTACGCCGAAGAAGACATGCCAGCCGACCAGTTGGCCTTCATCAAGCTGAATGTGGAACTGGCCCGCGCCGACGGCTGGAAGAGCATCACCAAGCGCAAACCAGCCCTGCCCGACGCAGACGACTGGAAAGACGTGATGCCCAAGATCCAGCTGTTGGAACGTTAAACCGTGTTGCCCGTACTGGAAACCGGCGCCGTTGTCATCGGCGCGGGCCCGGTCGGGCTGTTCCAGGTCTTCCAGCTGGGCCTGCTGGAGGTTCCCACCCATGTGATTGACGCCCTGCCCCACGCGGGTGGCCAGTGCATGGAGCTCTACCCCGACAAGCCCATCTACGATATTCCCGGCACGCCGGCCACCAGTGGCCGGGCGCTGGCCGCGTCGCTGCTGCAGCAAATACAGCCTTTTGGCGCGCAGTTCCATCTGGGTCAGCAAGTCAGCAGCATCGCCAAACAGGCCGATGGCCGCTTCCTGGTATCCACCGACCGCGGCACCCAGCTGCTGGCGCCCGTGGTGGTGATCGCCGCCGGCGTTGGTGCCTTCCAGCCTCGGCGTCTGAAGATGGATGGTATCGAGGCCTTTGAAGGCAGCCAACTGCACTACCACGCCCCACCCGCGGATGTCGCGGACAAACACCTGGTGGTGGTGGGTGGTGACGAAGCCGCCTTGCGTTGCGCTCTGGCATTGGCCGAGACCGATGCCAAGAGCGTCACCTTGTTGCACCGGCGCGATGTGCTGCAGGCGCCCACCGCCGACATTGTGGAAATGCAGATGCAGCAGCAAGCCGGGCGCATGCGTTTCATGGTCGGACAGATCGCTGGTTTTGAGGCCGATGCCGACCGCTTGACCGCCCTGCAGATCAGCGACGTGGATGGTGTGCTGCACCGCCTCTCGGCAGACGCCATCAGCGTGTTCCAGGGCCTGTCGCCCAAGCTCGGCCCGGTCGCCGACTGGGGCCTGGCCATGGAGCGCAAGCAATTGGCCGTGGATACAGCGCGCTTTGAAACCAGCGAGCCGGGCATCTTCGCCGTGGGCGACATCAACACCTACCCCGGCAAGCAAAAGCTTATCGTCTGCGGCTTCCACGAAGCCACGCTGGCGGCCTACGCCGCTGCACCGCTGGTCTTCCCCGGTAAGAAAATCCCGTTCCAGTACACAACAACCTCGCCACGGCTACACCAGTTGTTGGGCGTAGCTACGCCAACAGCAGAATAAAGCGCCCGGGACTCAGAAGCACTCGCGTTAAAACTTCGCGCGGTAATACACCATGGGTTTGCCACGGCTGACGCGCAGCACCAGCTTCTCGTTGTTGTTGAGCTGCATGCCCAAGGCACCTCCCAACTCGAACTGGATGCCACGCGCGGTGGCCGAGCTGAACTGCATCTCCAGCCGCGTGTCGTAGCTGGGCTCTCCGTTCGCCCGCTGGATCAGCTCCATCGCATCCGGCGCCGGCGCCACATGCTGCCAGATGCCGATATTCACGCGGCCCCGGCTGTCCTCTGAAGAACGCCAGCGCAGGCCCAGATCCAACCCAGGAGAAACGCTGCGGCCATTCAGTGCCGGGCTAGCGGCAGGGGGGGTTACGGCAGCGCTAAGGCCTAGCGCCGATTGAGGGGAGGAGCCGGACCAGCCGGTCAAAGACATACGGGAATTTGCAGTGCGGTCCAGACTGGGAACGGGGGCCAACTCCAGCTGCAAACTGGGCTGGGGGACCACCACATCTTGCTGCGCATGGACCCAGGACGCCACACACAATGCCACCAGCGGAGACAGCCCGCACGGCCGCAAAGACGGTAAGAATGTGTACAGACCGGCAGATTGCATGGCGCACATCCTGGGGTAGTTAACCCCATTGTGGCGCAAAGAAAAAAGTCTGTGTGTGAGAAAAAGACCTGTTTTGTGACAGGACTTCACGCTGTCGCCGGCTTCAGAACTCCTTGACCACCGAATACGTCAAGCCAGCCGTGCCCAGCATGTCAATCTGCGCATGCCAGCCGGAATCAAACTTCCAGCCCACAGCTGGCACGATGGCGGGCGAAAAGCCGTTGTGATTCAGCGGCACCTTGTTTTCATATGGCGGCTTGTAGCCGTACAAGATGCCCGCCGACCATTTCAAGTAGATCTTGGGATAGCTGTCAAACACACCGTAATAGCTTTTGCCCAGGTACAGGTAGCCACTGTCCTGGCCAAAGGAGTTGCTGAACAGCGCCAGTCCGTAAAAGCTGTTGTCGGCGGTGGATTCACGCTCCAGGCCCAGCAAATGCACCGGGCGATGCTCGGGGTTGTAGCTGTAGTGGGTCGTGTGCGGGCTGAACTCGATACGCCAGCGGTAGGGCTGGTCAGCACTGTCGGTGGCGGTCTGGGCCATCGCGCTGCCGGTCAGACCGAGCAATGCGCAGAAAACAAACTGCCAGGGGCGGATGAAAGCGTCCATAGTATTCAGGGATGTGGGGGTAAGAATGCTCGGGCCGGCGCAGCACGCACCGGCCCAAAAACAGCCGCCGATTGTATCGCTATAAAATTAATAGCACTTTAAACAGCTAACGCCTACGCCAGACGCCCTATGCACCACAAGATGGCGCCACGATAAAATCTTGCGTCCCTGCGCCAGCACTGGCCCGCGAGCTACAGGCCCACTGACCGGCATCATTTGTATGGAGCAAACACATGGCTCAGCCATCCTTTTTCAATAACGAGGCCTTGACGCCGATACCGCAGGCGCAGCGCGTCTTCGGCTGGTCGGCCCATGCCGCACTCTGGTTCAGCCTAGGAGTGGGTCTGCTGGTGATGCAGATCGGCGCCTACCTGGTGCCCGCCGTAGGCACGCGCGATGCCGTGCTGGCGATTGTGCTGGGCTCTCTCGTTGGCTCCGGTCTGCTGGCCTGGACGGCGCGCATTGGCTGTGACAGCGGCCTCTCCAGCGCCGGCCTGATGCACGCCACCTATGGCAGCGGCTTTGCGCGCCTGCCGGTGGTGCTGAACATTGTGCAACTGCTGGGCTGGACCGCATTTGAGCTGGTGGTGATGCGCGACGGCACCCTGGCCATTGCCCAGGAACATTTCGGCTGGATACCGCAAGGCAGCCAAGGTACGCTGCTGGTGACCCTGCTATGGGGCGCACTGCTGACTGCGCTGATGGCCGGCTCCATGCTGACCCTGGTGCGCAAATTCATCAGCCGCTACGGCCTGCCGCTGGTGGTGCTGTCCCTGCTATGGCTGAGCTGGCAGTTCGGCCACAAGCTGATGGAATCTGACCTACACGCCTTCTGGACCCGGCCGGGCGACGGCAGCATGGGCCTGCTGTCGGCCATGGACCTGGTGATCGCCATGCCCGTGTCCTGGCTGCCGCTGGTGGCCGACTATGCGCGCCACGGCCGCCAAGGCCGCAGCGCCATGAGCGGCACCTGGCTGGGCTATGCGCTGGCAAATATTTGGTGCTATGCACTGGGCGTGATGGTGGTGACCGTGGCCGGCCCGGATACCGGCCTGGTCACCGCATTGCTGCTAGCCCAGGGCGGCCTGCTGGCGCTGGGGCTGATCCTGGTGGACGAGATCGACAACGCCTACGGCGACGTGTATTCGGGTGCGGTATCCGCCCACAGCCTCGCCCCCTGGTGGAGCGTGCGCCGTTGGGGCCTGCTGCTGGCCGTGGCCTGCACCGGCCTGGCGCTGGTGCTGCCCATGCACAGCCTGGAGCCATTTCTGACACTGCTGAGCTCGGTGTTCGTGCCCCTGTACGGTGTGATCCTGGGCCGCCTGTCACAGGGCACGGCCACCGCATCACAACGCCTGGTGGAGCCCAGCGCTGCCCTGTTATGGGTGGCCGGCATTGTGGCCTACCACCTGCTGACCAACTACGCGCCACAGTTCGGCGCCGCCCTGCCCACGCTGGCCCTGGTATTCTTCGTAGCTTGGTTGACGCGGCCTTTGCGCATCACCTACGCGCTATAGAAAAAATAGCTGCTTGCGCAGGTAATACCTGCGCTACAGGTCTATTTCCTATAAACCCTCAAACGCCTAGAACCTGCATGGGCAAGGGCGCGAATCCGTGGTTCAACGGTCCGTGGCCGTGCCCGGTGTGCACGCTGGCACCGGCTTGTATGGCGCCACGGATATAAGTCCGGGCCTGGCCCACCGCCTCTGTCAGCTCAAAGCCCTTTGCCAGGTACACCGCAATGGCAGACGACAACGTGCAGCCCGTGCCGTGGCCGTTGTGCGTAGCAATGCGGGCTGAATGCCAGGGCTGGCGGCTACCATCGCGCTGGCCCAACAGGTCTACCACCGCATCCCCCGGCAGGTGCCCCCCCTTGAGCAGCACGGCCGGCGCACCTAACGCCAGCAAATCCGCCACCGCAGGCTCCAGCGTTTCCACGCTATCCACGCTGCGCCCCAGCAGCAAAGCCGCTTCATCCAGATTGGGTGTGACCACGGTGGCGCGGGGAAACAGCTGGGCTACCAGTACCTGCACGGTTTCAACCGCCATCAAGCGGTCGCCGCTGGTGGCCACCATGACCGGGTCCAGCACCACGCGTTGTAGTTGGTACTGGTCAATGGCCCAGGCCACCACCTCCACCATCTCGGGCGAATGCAGCATGCCGATCTTCACCGCGTCGGCGCCAATATCATCCAGCACAGCCTGCAACTGGGCTTTCAGAAAGGACGCTGGCACGGGGTGGATGGCAGTCACGCCACGCGTGTTCTGTGCGGTCAGCGCGGCCAGCGCCGTCATGCCGTAGCAGCCCAGCGCGGCAAAGGTTTTCAAGTCGGCCTGTATGCCCGCGCCGCCGCCACTATCAGAGCCAGCAATCGACAACAGGCGCAGATAGCGGGGAGAAGAGTCAGAAATAGTCATGCTGAAATTATCGGGCCAGCGATGTGATGTAATCCGGGTTTGCGGATGAAACAGGGGTGTCTGGTACGTAAACCAGACTGAGAAAAACCCTCATACCCGATCCAGATCATGCTGGCGTGGGAAGTTTCTATCAACGACAGCGCCTCGTTTCGTCCCAATTGAGCTTTCGCAAACGGACGATACCTTGGCAACCCCACTCTCCACCACCATTCTTGGCGCAGGCCTGATGGGCCGCTTGCTCGCCCTGGCGCTGGCGCGCGCGGGCCACACCGTGCAGGTCTTTGAGGCCGGCGGAGCCGAGGCCGAGGGCGCAGCCGCCCGCGTGGCCGCCGCCATGCTGGCGCCACTGGCTGAATCGGCCATCACCGAGACCGGCGTGGTGCAGATGGGCCAGCATGGACTCACGCGCTGGCCGGAACTGATCGCCGAACTGGACACGCCGGTGTTCTTCCAGCGCAACGGCACTTTGATTCTCTGGCACCGGCAAGACGCCCCCGAGGCCAGCCGCTTTGGCCAGCAGCTCACCGCCACCTGCCAGCAACTGCCCAACCTACCCATACCGCAGCACCTGGACTCCGCCGCCATCGCAGCGCTGGAGCCCACCATCGGCAACCGCTTCAGCCAGGGCCTGCTGCTACCCGGCGAGGGACAACTGGACAACCGTGGCTTGCTCAACGCTCTGCTGGTGCAGTTGCAGCAGGTAGGTGTCACCATGCACTGGCACAGCCCGCGCCAGCCAGAAGATGTCCTCAGCGACTGGGTGTTTGACTGCCGCGGCCTGGGCGCACGCGAACAATGGCCGGCCCTGCGCGCGGTGCGTGGCGAGGTTTTGCGCCTGCACGCGCCAGGCGTGGAGCTGCAGCGCCCAGTGCGCCTGGTGCACCCGCGTTATCCGCTGTACATCGCCCCCAAACCCGGCAACAACTTTGTCGTGGGTGCCACCGAGATCGAGTCCGACGATATGTCGCCCATGAGCGTGCGCTCCAGTCTGGAGCTACTGAGCGCGGCTTACAGCGTGCACAGCGGCTTTGGCGAAGCGCGCATCCTGGAAAGCGCCACCCAGTGCCGCCCCACCCTGCCCAACAACCTGCCCGCGATCCGGCGGATTGCCCCCAATACGCTGCAAATCAACGGTCTGTACCGCCACGGCTTCATGATCGCCCCGGCCATGCTGGACGTGGTGCTGGAACTGGTGCAACACGGCACGTCCGCGCTAGCCACGCAATTCGACCTGGCGATAGGAGAAGCATGAACGTCACCATCAACAACACCCCCCAGACCCTGCCTGACGGCGCCACGCTGGCCGACGCACTGGCGCAGATGCAGGCACAGCCGCCATTTGCCACCGCGGTGAACAAGACCTTTGTGCCACGCGCGCAGTACCCGCACACCGTGCTAGCCGAGGCCGACAGCATAGAAATCATCCACCCCGTGACCGGAGGCTGAAACCATGTCCCACGACCCTCTCATCCTGTACGGCGAAAGCTTCACCAGCCGCCTGCTGCTGGGCACCTCCCGCTACCCCTCGCCCAGCACCATGGCCGACGCCATCACGCGCGCCGGTCCGGCCATGCTCACGGCCTCGCTGCGCCGACAGAACCTGAGCGGTCAAGACAAAAGCCCCAATGGTTTCTGGGAACTGCTGCGCCAGACCGGCGTGCCGGTGTTGCCCAACACCGCCGGCTGCCATGGTCTGCAGGAAGCCATTACCACCTCCCACATGGCGCGCGAGGTGTTCGACACGCCCTGGATCAAGCTGGAACTGATAGGCGACGACTACACCTTGCAGCCCGATACCTTGAACCTGGTGGAGGCCGCCAGCCGCCTCATCAAGGACGGCTTCAAAGTGCTGCCCTATTGCACCGAGGACCTGGTGCTGTGCCAACGCCTGGTGGACGTAGGCTGCCAGGCCGTCATGCCCTGGGCCGCCCCCATAGGCACGGGCAAGGGCCCGATCAACCCCTACGCCATGCAGGTGCTGCGCGAACGCCTGAGCGTGCCGCTGCTGGTCGATGCCGGCCTGGGCCGCCCCTCGCATGCCTGCCAGGTGATGGAATGGGGCTATGACGGCGTGCTGCTGAACACCGCAGTCGCCCTGGCCCAAGACCCCGTCACCATGGCCGGTGCCTTTGCCGATGCGGTTGCCGCCGGGCGCAGCGCCTTCCTGGCCGGCGCCATGCTGGAACAGCAGGCCGCCCACCCCAGCACGCCGGTGCTAGGCACGCCGTTCTGGCACCACGCACAGGAATAGTTCCATATGCAACCTGCCCTGACCCAGGCTATCCTGGACCAACACAGCGCCATGGCGTTGCCCACCAGCGACGCGGTATTCGACGCCAGTCTGAGTGCGGCTTTACAACTGGGCTTCATCCCCACCGACGCCCATTGCATCGCCCAGGCCTGGCAAGCCCAGGCTGCGCGCACCGGTAACACCAGCGACTGGCCCACAGCACCAGAAGATTTCGGCTTGGCTCCCTGGCCGCGTGAACAGACTTTTGCACCCTGCCCACGCCAGTTGGGTCTGTACGCAGTCCTGCCTGATGCCGCCTGGGTCGCCCGCATGGCCCGCGCAGACGTACCCACGGTGCAGCTACGCTTCAAATCCGAAGATGCCGACGACATCCAACGCGAAGTCCAGGCCGCTGTAGATGCCGTACGGGGCACGCGCGCCCTGCTGTTCATCAATGATCACTGGCAGCAAGCCATCCAGGCCGGAGCCTATGGTGTACACCTGGGCCAGGAGGACCTGGACCTGCTGAGCCAACACGATTTGCATGCCATCCGCAGCGCCGGCCTGCGCCTGGGCATCAGCACCCATGGCTATGCCGAAATGCTGCGCGCAGACCGCGTCAGTCCCAGCTACATCGCCCTGGGTGCGGTGTTCCCCACTACATTGAAGAAGATGGCCACCGCCCCCCAGGGCACGGCCCGCCTGGCCGCCTATGCCAAGGTGCTGCGCGACTACCCATTGGTCGCCATAGGCGGCATCGACAGTGAGCGCCTGCCCGCCGTGCTGGCCAGCGGCGTCGGCTCAGTGGCCGTAGTGCGCGCAATCACCGCAGCCCCCGACCCGGAGAGTGCCGCCGCAGCCCTGCGCCAGGCCATACACGGCCCGCTGGGCCTAGAGTGAACTTTTTACGGTAAAAAATCGCTAACTTGCAAAATCCAAAAAACTGACGCTATAATTTAAGTCTGTCATATTCCTCAATAGCTCAGTTGGTAGAGCGCCGGACTGTTAATCCGTAGGTCCCTGGTTCGAGCCCAGGTTGAGGAGCCAGAATTTTGCAAAAAGGGCTTACGCCAATCCGTAAGCCCTTTTTATTTCAGCCACCAAGGCTGATGCACCCGATATTCCTCAATAGCTCAGTTGGTAGAGCGCCGGACTGTTAATCCGTAGGTCCCTGGTTCGAGCCCAGGTTGAGGAGCCACCGAACCCCACTGCAAACTGTCGGGGCGGCACCGCGAAAAAGCGCATCCTCGCAATATTCCACCACCGACGTATTACTCACAGTGATCTGTTGCACGAACCTCTAGCGCTTTGATGTTGTCGCGAAGCGCGTTCAAACACTAAAAATGATCTGCCAATAAAAAAAACCGCCTCAGCGGGTTTAGTTTGAGACTCGTCAATTCAGGCCGACTTACGCTTGCGTACAGCAACAAGACCCGCAAGACCCAACCCGAAAAGTGCAAGAGAACCAGGCTCGGGCACCGTGTTGCTATTGGTGAGGTTGAGTACGGAATTCGTCAATCCGACGCCCCAACCAGCGGAGGTTGCGTCAATATCAATCTTCAACTTCAACCCCGAGACGATGTCGTCGAAGAAATTGCTCGTCAACGCGAAACTGGTATCTGAGAAAACATCATTTGCACCAGTCAGCCTGCCCAACAACACCCATTTCCCTCCAGCCGCACTTGAGTCATAAGCATAGATGTTGTCAATTTCGCCTGGGTCCACATCATGCGCACCGATGGTCAATGTGGCAGAAGAGAAAGAGCCCTTATAAGCAGCCTGACTCCAGCTCCAGTCTTGGTTGCCGAATCGACCATATGGCGCATTGTTTATTTGATTGGAGACAGGACCAAAATAGGTCGTTGGCGTGGCGACATAACTGACCGGAGTCGCCTGCGCCAGACACACACAACTCAATACGGCGCTCGCAAGAATCGTAGAAAAGAATTTGGAAGAAATTGACATGAGTATGAAAGCCGAAACTAATAGATCGCCTGATTGGATAGACGATCAAATTTTCACGGTTCGTACAAATAGTCACCGTGATGTATTAGGCAAATCATTCAAATTTCAATCATTCAGTCGCATTTTGACCACCCTTGGCTTGGGAGCGGACCATCACAGGCAGGGAAAGAATAAGTGATGGGCAGCACTTAAAAGCCTGCGACAAAACGCGAGGCAATTGAAAACTCAATTGCCTAGTGAAATACGAAAAACGACCGTTTGACAAACAGGCTGACACCTTAAAAGAGCAGCAGTTGACTTCAAGCGTGTCAAATCACACGGAACACCAAACCATACACGTACCCGGCCGACGACTGGGCGCTAGTTGTGAACTAGTACCAGGGCAAATCCGGGGTTAGCGGAACAATCACTGAACCCCCATCTCACTTGGAGTCACCATGCAAAAACTGTCCATCAAGATTGCCTATTTATTGCTCGCTGTCGCCTCACTACAAGCCTGTGGCGGTGGTGAAGAATTGGGGCAGAACGAAATACAAAACCGTATGGCCGCTAAGATTGCCCTAGCTCAAACACCACAACAAGCGGCCCAGTAGAACAGACCTTCGCATGGATTGGCCCCAAAGGGACCAAACAAAACCCGGCGATTGAATATTGCGGTGATGAGGCTTATGGGCTGATTTCAAACTACAACGTAGTTGCTGCACTCAGCGGACATTTGAGCCAGGTTAGTTGGCCGAATTAACCAACGGGAAACCATCCATAGGTATTGATTCATTGGTGCTACCTGCACGAAAAGTCGGATCGCACAGAATCCACAATCCATACCCCTCAGCAATACCAAGCAGGTAGAGCGGACAATTCTGGGTGCAGTACATGCCCTGAAACTAGCTGCAAGCCGTTACGACTGAATGAGCGCCGGCATGGACCTTGGTAGGCCTGCAAAGGCCCATGCGCCAACGCTGCGCTACGCACAAGCATGCCAGAATGCCAAGGCTGAAAGCTCCTGATGTCCATTACCACCCTGCGCCACCGATGAAAAATCTTACCCCCACCCTCTGGCTATCCCTGGCCCTGGCTTGCGCCTCGTTCGGCACTGCGTCCGCACAGGATGCTCCGCAAACCGACCTGCCCCGCGTCAATCTAACCGCAGGCATTTACCAGATCGATACCCAGCTGGCACTGACCCCGCAGCAGCGCGAAATCGGCCTGATGTTTCGCAAGGAAATGCCGCAGCAGGAAGGCATGCTGTTTGTATTCGAGCAGCCCGCCACGCAGTGTTTCTGGATGAAAAACACGATCCTGCCGCTGACTGCCGCATTCATCGACGACCACGGCACCATCGTGAACCTGGCCGATATGAAGCCGCAAACCACGGACTCCCACTGCTCCGAAAAACCGGTGCGCTATGTGCTGGAAATGAATGTGGGTTGGTTCGCCAAGAAGGGGATCAAGGCCGGTAGCAAGCTGGGCGGCAAGCCCTTCACCCCCCAATAAAAAAGACCCGTCATTGACGGGTCTTTTTTGTTCCAGGGGCCACTGCGCACGACCGCTCGAAGCGGTCGGCCCGCCCCCTGCAAGGGGGTTGGCGAAAACACGCAGTGTGCAGCCTGGGGGTGTTCTACTTCAAGCGAAGTTGGCTTCGGCAAAGCCCCAGTTCACCAGTTTGTCGAGGAAGGTTTCGACAAACTTGGGACGCATATTGCGGTAGTCAATGTAGTACGCGTGTTCCCACACGTCCACAGTCAACAACGCCTTGTCAGCGGTGGTCAAGGGGGTGCCGGCTGCACCGGTATTGACGATGTCGACCGAGCCGTCAGGCTTCTTCACCAACCAGGTCCAGCCGGAACCGAAGTTGCCTACGGCGGACTTGACGAAGGCTTCCTTGAAAGCTGCGTAGGAGCCGAACTTAGCGTTGATGGCCGTGGCCAGCGCGCCGCTGGGTTCGCCGCCGCCTTGGGGCTTCATGCAGTTCCAGAAAAAGGTGTGGTTCCAGATTTGCGCGGAATTGTTGTAGATGCCGCCGCTGGACTTCTTGATGATTTCTTCCAGGGTCAACGATTCAAACTCGGTGCCCTTTTGCAGGTTGTTCAGGTTGACCACGTAGGCGTTGTGGTGCTTACCGTGGTGAAACTCCAGGGTTTCCTGGGAGTAGGCAGGCGCCAGTGCGTCGATCGCGTAAGGCAATGGGGGCAGGGTATGTTCCATGTTTTTCCTCGTGGGTTGGTGGTTAACGGAATGATTGTAGAAACTAATTTGCGCGCGTCTGTAGGACTTGGAGAGCAACCTCACCGTCGGCCAGGGTTGCCACCAGCGACTCGCCGGCTATGGCCTGCACCGTGCTGGTAATGGGCATCCCTTGAGGCGTTCGCAGCAAAGCGTAACCGCGCTGCAGTACCAATAGAGGGTCCAGCAGAGCCAGGCTGCGGTCGGCACGGTCCAGGCGCTCGCCACGCTGGCGCAGAGCGGTCTGCACACTGGCGGGAAAATCCATCATTTGCGCCTGTAAATAGGTCTTTTCTTGCTGCAATCTTGATAGTGCGGCATAGCGCAGCCGCTGCGCCTGCTGGCCCAGCTTCCACTGCTGACGAGCAACCAGCCCCGAGGGCCGCCCCAGGCGCTGGGCCGCGCTATCCAGGCGCTGGCCCTGTGCATCCAATTGACGCAGCGCGGCATCCTGCAGGCGCTGGCCCGCCAAAACCAAGGCCCCTAGCCAGACATCGCGCGGCTGGGCCACCAGCTCGGCCGCCGCCGTGGGTGTGGGCGCGCGCAAGTCAGCGACAAAGTCGGCAATGGTGAAGTCGGTTTCATGGCCGACGCCACTGACCACCGGCACCGGGCTCTGGCAAATGGTGCGCGCCAGTTGCTCGTCGTTAAAGGCCCACAGGTCTTCCAGCGAGCCGCCACCGCGCACCAGCAGGATGACATCGATATGTACCAAATCACCCGCTGACGCAGATTCCGCCTGCGCAAAGCGATATAAATTTGATAGTGCCTTGACCAGCTCAGCCGGTGCCGCCGCTCCTTGCACCAACGCCGGCACCAGCACCACGGGAATATGCGGCACCCGCCGCTGCAAGGCCGCCACCACATCGTGCAACGCAGCGGCACCTAAAGATGTGACCACACCAATGCCACGCGGCAGCAGTGGCAAGGGGCGCTTGCGTGCGGGGTCAAACAGCCCTTCGGACTCCAGCTGCGCCTTGAGCCGCAAAAACTGCTCGAACAAGGCGCCCTGCCCGGCGCGGCCCATGCTCTCCACAATCAGCTGCAAATCACCACGCGGCTCGTACACGCCCAGGCGGCCGCGCACTTCCACCAGCTCACCATCGCGTGGCGCAAAGTCCAGCAGACTTGCCGCGCGCCGGAACATCGCACAGCGGATCTGCCCCTGCCCATCCTTGAGGTTGAAGTAACAATGCCCGCTGGATGCGCGCGAGAAGCCCGAAATCTCGCCGCGCACCGCGACAGGATTGAAGCGCGCCTCTAGCGCATCAGCAATGGCGCGGCATAGCGCGCCAACCGGCCAGATACGCGGCGCCAATACTGGGTTTGGGGCGTCCACCATCAGGTCTGGCGCGCCGCAGCGCGGAGTTGGTCGGGCAAGTGCTCCACAGGCGCGACAAGGGCTGCACCCACCCGTTGAATTTCGTAAAAACCCGCGGGAAACGCTGGATTTGTGTGGTAAGTGATTGATTTCACTGGATTTTTTTCTGCTTAAATTTTCATCGAAGTGTCACGGACCCGCATGGATGCTGGATTTCGGCGCGGTGACTACAAGTTCTTCACAAAGTTATCCACAGGAAATGTGGGTGGCTCGGGGGTTTAAACAGATACGGAACAAATCGCGGATGTCGCAAGCGGCTAAGCCATAATCGCAAAGAATCTATCAGCGCGGAGAGCCATATTGTTTTCGATCATACAAGCCGCAGGCTGGCCCATCTGGCCCCTCGTAGCCTGCTCCATCCTGGCGCTGGCCCTGGTTATTGAACGCTTTCTCAGCCTCAAGACCGCCAAAATCGTCCCCCCAAAACTTCTTGACGAGGTGCTGGCCGTATCCCAGGTCACGCTGCCTGCACCGGGCGTGGTGAACCAGCTGGCGCAAAACTCGCTGCTGGGCGAAGTGCTGGCCAGCGGCATGCGCGTGCTGCACACACACCCACGCTGCAGCGATGAAGACATCCGCACGGCTATGGAAAGCTCTGGCCGCTCGGTCGCCCACAAGCTGGAGAAATACCTCAGCGCCCTGGCCACCATTGCATCGGCAGCACCGCTGCTGGGCCTGCTGGGCACGGTGATCGGCATGATCGACATCTTTGGTTCGCAAACCGGCGGCGGCAGCTCGGGCGGCAACCCGGCCCAGCTGGCGCACGGCATCTCGGTGGCGCTGTACAACACGGCATTCGGCCTGATGGTGGCGATCCCCTCGCTGATCTTCTGGCGCTATTTCCGCGCCCGCGTGGACGAGTACCTGCTGGCGCTGGAAATGGCCGCCGACCAGTTTGCCCGCCACCTGAGCTCGGTACGCAAGCGGGGCTAACAGGCTATGAACTTCCGCCACCGCCACCGGGAAGAGCCCGAAATCAACCTGATCCCGTTCATCGACGTTCTGCTGGTGGTGCTGATCTTCTTGATGCTGTCGACCACCTACAGCAAATTCACCGAGCTGCAGGTCAAGCTGCCGGTAGCCAATGCCGATGCGCAGCGCGACTACCCCAAGGAAATCATCGTCGCCGTCAGCAGCGACGGGCGTTACGCGGTGAACAAGAGCGCAGTGGAAGGCCGCAGCATCGACGTAATCTCGCAAGCCCTGGCCAACGCAGCCCGGGGCGGCAAAGATATGGTGGTCATCATCAGCGCCGATGCCAGCGCCACCCACCAGTCGGTCATCACCGTGATGGAGGCCGCGCGCCGCGCAGGCCTGAACCAGATCACGTTTGCCACCCAATCCACGCCCAAATAAGCCCATGGCCGAGGGCATGGAGGGCTGGCTGCTGCGCACCTGGCGCACGCGCGGGCCCCTGGCCTGGCTGCTCTGGCCGCTGTCACTGCTGTATGGCCTGCTGCACGCCTTGCGCAAGCTGCTGTACCGCACGGGCTGGCTTACCTGCGGCAGCCTGCAGGTACCGGTCGTCGTGGTCGGCAACGTGGTCGCTGGCGGCTCGGGCAAAACCCCGGTGGTAATGGCCCTGGCCCAGCATTGGACAGCGCGTGGCATTGCGGTCGGCGTGGTATCCCGTGGCTACGGTCGCAACATCCAGGACGGCCAGGACTGCCGCGAGGTGCACGCCGACAGCCTGCCCAGCGAAGTGGGCGACGAGCCCGCCCTGGTGCGCCGCAGCTGCCAGGTGCCGGTGTTCGTGGCGCGCAAACGCCTGGATGCGGCCCAGGCCCTGCTGGCGGCCTATCCACACACCCAGTTGATACTCTGCGACGACGGCCTGCAGCATTACGCACTGCGGCGCGATCTGGAAATCTGCATTTTTGACGACCGGGGCGTGGGCAATGGCTTTCTGCTGCCTGCGGGCCCGCTGCGCGAAGCCTGGCCGCGTCCCGTGGACCTGGTACTGCACACCGGCCAGCACCCGGCATTCGCCGGCTTTCGGGCGCAACGCCGGCTGGCCGACTATGCGCTGCAGGCCGACGGCACGCGGCGCCCGCTGTCCAGCCTGCAGGCTACACCCCTGCACGCCGTGGCAGCCATCGCCCAGCCAGACCATTTTTTCACCATGCTGCGGGCGGCCGGCCTGCAGCTGGCACAGACCCAGGCCTTGCCGGATCACTACAATTTTGATAGCTGGCAGCACACGAATTACCTGCGCGAGACCGTGATTTGCACAGAGAAAGATGCCGTCAAGCTATGGCGGCACCAGCCGGATGCATGGGCCGTCCCCCTCGTGCTGGAGCTGGACGCCGGCTTTCTGGCCGCGCTCGACCAGCGCGTCGATCCCTGGCTATCATCGCCCCCTGGCCGCATTTCTGCGGCGACCTAATACCGACTGACCGACTGAGATTTCCCCCATGGATAGCAAACTTCTGGAGCTGCTGGTCTGCCCTGTCACCAAGGGCCCGCTGCAATACGACCGCGAAAAGCAAGAGCTGGTCTCGCGCAGCGCCCGCCTGGCCTACCCGGTGCGCGACGGCATTCCTATCCTGCTGGAAAACGAAGCCCGCACCCTGAGCGACGAGGAGCTGGGCCTGTGAGCTTCACCGTATTGATCCCGGCCCGCATGGCCTCCACCCGCCTGCCCAACAAGCCCCTGGCGGCTCTGGGCGACGCACCCATGGTGGTGCGGGTTGCCCAGCGCGCCATGCAGTCCCAGGCCCAACGCACCGTGGTGGCCTGCGACAGCCCGGCCATCCTGGCCGCCTGCCAGGCCCATGGCGTGGAAGCCATCCTGACCCGCGACGACCACCCTTCCGGCAGCGACCGCCTGGCCGAAGCCTGCGAGCTGCTCGGCCTGGCTGACGACGCCATCGTGGTCAATGTGCAGGGCGACGAGCCGCTGATCGACCCGGCCCTGATCAACGAAGTCGGCGCCTTGTTGCAGCAACGCCCGCAGGCCAGCATGGGCACTGCCGCCCACGCCATCGCCAGCCTGGCCGACTTCTGCAACCCGAATGTGGTCAAGGTGGTGCTGGACGCCCAGCAGCACGCGCTGTACTTCAGCCGAGCTCCCATTGCCTGGTGGCGCGACGGCGCCACGACAGAGCGCAGCTTCACAGCCCTGCCCGACCCGGCGCCGCTGCGCCACATCGGCATCTACGCCTACCGGGTCGGCTTCTTGCGGTTGTTTCCGACCCTGCCGCAGGCGCCGATCGAGGTCACTGAAGCCCTGGAACAGCTGCGCGCCATGTGGCACGGCCACCGTATTGCGGTCCATGTCACGGCCCATGCGCCCGGCGCAGGCGTGGACACGCCTGACGACCTGGAACGCGTAAGCAAACTGTACTGAAGCCTCTGGTATCCTCCAGCGCAATGAAGCGTTGCGGCCAACTCGTGTGGCCAGCAGCGCCACGTGGTTTTAAATACTCCGAGGAACTTCCATGAGACTAATTTTGTTGGGTGCACCCGGTGCCGGCAAAGGCACGCAAGCAACCTTTATTTGCCAAAAATACGGCATCCCACAAATCTCTACCGGTGACATGCTGCGCGCTGCCGTCAAGGCAGGCACCCCCTTGGGCCAGCAAGCCGATGCAGTCATGAAGTCCGGCGGACTGGTCAGCGACGACCTGATCATCAACCTGGTGAAAGAACGCCTGACGCAGCCCGATTGCGCCAACGGCTGCCTGTTCGACGGCTTCCCCCGCACCCTGCCCCAGGCAGACGCCATGAAGGCCGCCGGCGTCAAGCTGGACTACGTGCTGGAAATCGATGTGCCGTTCGACGCCATCATCGAACGCATGAGCGGCCGCCGCTCGCACCCCGCATCGGGCCGCACCTACCACGTCAAGTTCAACCCGCCCAAGGTCGAAGGCCTGGACGACGTCACCGGCGAACCGCTGATCCAGCGCGATGACGACAAGGAAGAAACCGTGCGCAAGCGCCTGGAGGTGTACAGCGCCCAAACGCGTCCGCTGGTGGACTACTACTCCAGCTGGGCTCGCAACGAACCCAGCCTGGCCCCCAAGTACCGCGCCATCAGCGGCACCGGCAGCGTGGACGAAATCACCGCGCGGGCTTTTGCCGCACTGGCCAGCTAAGCCCTGATACAGCTTTGTTAAAGGTCGCCAGGCATGCCTGGCGACCTTTTTTTATCCCGCGGCCAGCAGCGCCAGCATCAGCGCAATACGCGCCTTCACCGGCGACAGACCTTGCGCGTCGGCAATGGCATCGGCCGGCGTGGCCAACACCCGGCCAAACACGCAGCGCGTGGCGCGCAGTACCGCCACACCCGCCGCCATGGCCCGCAGCAGGGCCGCTTGCAGATCCACATGCAAAGTACCGTTACCGGTACCAGCCACCACGACGCCGGAAACCCCCTGGGCCACCAGAGCATCCACCACCATGCCTCCGGCACCGGCATAGTTCAAGACGATTTCCACGCGCGGCCAATCCCCAGCAGCCAACTCCGTCAACACTCTATTTTTGATAGCTACTTGCGCGGATTCCGCCTGCGCTACAGGCCTATTTTTCATATGAAATTCAGGTACCGTAGGCCAAGGCCGCAACAGGCGTACCCGCCCCTCTTCCACCAGGCCAACCAGGCCCGCTTCGCCGGACGAAAACGCATCTACCTTGTAGCTGTGCACCTTCTGCACATCCAGCGCGCTGTGGATGTTGCCGGCGCACACGGCCACTACCCCCTGGGCTCCCGGCGTTGACGCCACCACGACGGCATCCAGCAGGTTCTGCGGCCCATCTGGCACCAGTGCTGTGGACGGGCGCATGGCGCAGGTCAGCACCACCGGCTTGGCGGGCTGCAGCACAGCCTGCAGGAAATACGCCGTCTCTTCCAGCGTATCGGTACCGTGGGTGATGATGATGCCAGCCACGTCGGCCTGCTCCAACCAGTAGGCGCAGCGCCGTGCCAGCTGTTGCCATAGGACAAAGCCCATGTCCTTGCTATCTACCTGCGCAACCTGTTCGGCCACGAACTCCACACCTGTGCCTTGAAAGGCCGCCACCGGCCCCAGCAATTGCTCCACACCCACCTCACCAGCGGTGTAGCCAATGTTGTCACCGGCGCTGGTAGCACGTCCGGCAATCGTGCCGCCGGTGCCCAACACCACGATCTTGGCAGGGCTGGAGCCCGCCGCATTTGTATTTACCGCCATGGCTTGCAAACTTTCAAAAACTGGTTAAAAATACAGCTACTGGATATTAAAACAGCCATCTAAACCGCTATCCACACCGCCAAGTACCGGAGTCACCCATGGATCTGCCCACGTTTTCCGCCAAACTCACCGCCCGCCAGCAGCAGATTCTGGACCTGATCCAGTCCGCTATCGCCCGCACCGGTGCCCCCCCAACCCGGGCCGAAATCGCCAGCACCCTGGGCTTCAAGTCAGCCAACGCCGCTGAAGAACATTTGCAGGCCCTGGCCCGCAAAGGCGCTATCGAATTGGTCAGCGGCACCTCGCGCGGCATCCGGCTCAAGACCGACACCTTGCGCTCCATCAATGAATCACGCTTCCAGCACACGCTCAGCCAGTTGGCCCTGCCCCTGATTGGCCGTGTTGCTGCCGGCTCCCCGATTTTGGCGCAGGAACACATCGACCAAACCTACCATGTGGAAAGCAGCATGTTCCGCTACAAGCCCGATTACCTGCTCAAGGTGCGCGGCATGTCTATGCGCGACATCGGCATCCTGGACGGCGACCTGCTCGCCGTGCAGTCGGCCAACGACGCCAAAAACGGCCAGATCGTCGTCGCCCGCATTGGCGATGAAGTCACCGTCAAGCGCTTCCGCCGCAACCAGGAACTGATCGAGCTGCTGCCCGAAAATCCCGACTACTCCACCATCGTGGTCGCGCCGGGTGAAAACTTCGCCATCGAAGGCCTGGCCGTGGGGCTGATACGCAATACCTTGCTGAACTGATAAAGCCACATAGTCTGCTGAGTTGGCCCCGTGCCGCGCGCCAACCTGTTCCGTGTCCATCGCCAAACAAGCTGAGGGAGTTTCATATGGGAATCGCATCGTTTTCGTCTATTGACCTGCTGGGTTCTTTCCAGGGCTTGGTCGGCTGGCTCATTGCAGGCAGCAGCTCCCGGCGTATGCCGCGCGCCGGGGTGACATCACGCACCAATGTCTGCGCCCCTTACACCGCCACGGGCGCCTTGCGTCCTGCCGCCTACCCACAAACCGCGCAGCAGCGGCCACTGCGCGTACTCCGCGTCATGGACGCGCAGCCGTCCGGTGTGGGCCGCATGCGCATCTCGGGCCGCATGGCCGATGTTTGCGCCGAGCTGGACCGCCTGGCCGCCCTGGAAGCGCCCCCTCAGGCGAACGCCTTGCTGCAGTAAAACCTCTGTATTTGGGGCCTCACCGGCCCGGCTCAGGCAGACAGCAAATGCTGGGTGGTCTTTGCGCCAAGGCACAATGCGGGGATGAACATCGTGATCCTCGACGACTACCAAGATGCGGTGCGCAAACTCGATTGCGCCACCAAGCTGGAACCCTATGCAGCCAAGGTCTACACCAACACCGTCAAAGGCCTGGGCCAGCTCTCCGTCCGACTCAAAGACGCTGACATCATTGTGTTGATCCGCGAGCGCACGCAACTCAACCGCCAGCTGATCGAAAAGCTCCCCCGCCTGAAGATGATTGCCCAAACCGGGCGTATCGGCGCCCACGTGGATATAGCCGCCTGTACCGAACGCGGCATTGCTGTGGCCGAAGGCGTGGGCTCACCCACGGCGCCGGCCGAACTGACCTGGGCGCTGATCATGGCTGCCACCCGCCGTCTGCCGCACTACATCAGCAACCTGAAGCATGGCGTCTGGCAGCAGTCGGGCCTGAAAACCGCCTCCATGCCACCTAATTTCGGCATGGGCACCCTGCTCAAGGGCAAGACCATGGGTATCTGGGGCTATGGCCGCATAGGCCAGATCGTCACCGGGTACGCACGCGCATTTGGCATGCGGGTTCTGGTCTGGGGTCGTGACACCTCGCGTGCACGGGCGCTGACCGATGGCGTGGAGGTAACGTCAAGTAAAGACGACCTGTTCATGCAATCAGACGTGCTGTCCCTGCACCTGCGTTTGAACGACGAAACCCGGGGCATCGTCACACTGGAAGACCTATCCCGCATGAAGCCCACATCCCTGCTGGTAAATACCTCGCGCGCCGAACTGATCGAGCCCGACGCCCTGCTGGCCGGCCTGAACCGGGGCCACCCCGGCATGGCCGCCGTGGACGTATTTGAAAGCGAGCCGATTCTGCAAGGCCACGCGCTGCTGCGGCTGGAGAACTGCATCTGCACACCACATATCGGCTATGTGGAACAAAACAGCTACGAGATGTACTTCAATGCCGCGTTTGACAATGTGCTGAATTTCATCAAGGGCACGCCGACCAATATCGTCAACCCCGGGGCTTTGCAAGTGCGCCGCTAAGTCACAGCTTGCCAATCCATCAAAAAAGGCCTGCCGCTATATGATTTATAGCGTCAGGCCTTTTTTATATGCGAGAGCACTGCAACTCTTGCCTGCGAACCGATGGACTTACTTGTTCTTCGGCGCAATCTTGGCTTCTACCTGTGGATCAAAAAGATCAAACTCCAGTAAATGGCTGTTTGGTGCAGGAGTGGGTGCCGACGAAGGCGGCGGCACCGTAGGAGCGGGTTCGTCGTCAACTTCAAAGTCCAGGCTGGGCGGTACCGACTCTCGGGGTTCCTGCGTGTCGGGGGCAACCGGCCGTTGCTCCATGGCCGCAAGTTCGGAATTGGAGAAATCCAGATCCAGGTCAAGATCCAGATCCACCGGGGTTTTCTCGACCGCAGCTTCTTCCACATCGTCCGGCACATCGTCCAGGGTCGCCACAGCCGACTCCGGCATCAACAACATGGGTTGGGTAAACGTGGTTTCACGCGGCCCAGCCTCCTCACCCATGGCCGAGGATTTCAGGCCTGACTCCAGCGGCTGGCGCCCGCTGATACGGCCGCCACGCTCCGAAGAAACACCGTCCACCGCCGCCAGCGGTGCCACGCCCCTGCGAACCACGCTCTTGGCCATGGCATACAACAACAGCAACTCGCGGTAGGCCGCGAGATCGAAAGGCTTGATGGGAGCCGCAGCCGGGTCGCGAAACAGGCAGGACTCAATGAAATCCAAAACCTTGGGGCTTTCCCATAGGGTTTCGATGCTGCTCAGGACTGCAGGGTAGGCCTCCAGCGTGCGCCCCTCGTCCGCGTAGGATTCGAAAGCCGGTACATGGCCGTTGAAAATGCGGTTGAATGCATCACGCTGGTGGTTGAACTCGCTCTTGCGGCCCAGGGCGTGGAATATCTTCAGCAGCTCCAAGTAGGCCAGTGGGTTGACTTCGATGTTTTCATCAACGTTCTTGCGCAGAACCTCAATCGCCTGGTCGTACTGGCCCAGCGACACGAAGAACTCGGCATGCTGCTGCACATCCAGAAAATCGTCAGGATACTGGCCCCGCACGGGCTCGGACGTTACACGCGGGCGCAGCGTCGGCGCCTGCGCCGGGGGCACAGGCGATGCCGTCATGGCATTCAGCCGCTGCAAATCGGCTACCAAGGACTCATCCACCTCGGTGTCCTGGTTTGCGCCCGGCAAAGTATTGGGCGGCGGCTGTACCGTCAAGGGGGCAGCCCGGCTGGGGGTTGCCAGGTGCTCTTCCTCTTCGGCGCTGAGTTCGCCATGGTGGGCCCAATCAGTTCCGCCGCCTGCCATGGTCGACTTGCGCCCGCGGTTCCAGAAAAAGCCTGCGGCAGCCACAGCGGCCGCCAGCAGGCCGGCCAGGGTGTAAATCAGCCCGTCGTCGGAACGGCTGTTTTCCAGCCGGTCCAGGCGCAGCTTGAAGTCCGCTTCATTCTTGGCCAACAAGGCCTTGAGTGCCTTGGATTCGGCCTCCAGGCTGAGCAGCCGTTGCTTTTCCTCCGGGTTTTCCGTCGGCAAATGGTTCAGCTCACGCCATGCGGCGGCGGCTTCTGCGCGTTTCTGCGCGTTTTCTTCGGGGGTCACCACCATATCGGTGGCCGGCTTCAGCTGGACCTGGCGCTCGTCGGGGGTCTCGGCGGCCTCCAGCTTCAAATGCGGCTTGTTGTCTGGTGTTTCTGCCTTGACCACCGGTTTGGACGCAGGCGGTGTTTCTTTGGCAATGACAGGCTTGGGCGCCGCCGCTACTTTCGGGGCCGCCTTGACCTGTGGTACGTTGGCGGGATTCGGTGTGGCGCGTACAGGCGCCGAGCGTGGCGCGGGTACCGGTGAACGGACCTGTGCGGGTGCAGGGGCCACGGGTGCCGGCGATGGGCTTGCAGCCTGCGGGCTAGCGACCGTTGCCGCAATGATGGTGGGCACAGCCGCCGAACGCGTCTCTACCGGGAAATCTGTCAAAAAATCGTAGCGGCGGGAGGTCTTTTGGCTGCACAGCGAGCGCAACACCACGCCCACGACGGGCTCGTCCACCACCACGGATGAACGCACACGTACCACGGCGTCCTGCGCTTGGGAACCGGCAACCAGAATCACACGTACCCGGTTGGGGTCAACCCGGGTCTCGGCGTGGAACACCTCGGCCTCGAAGCAATTGCTGGCGCTGTCATCCGCAGAGTCCAAACGTACGTCTATCGCCAAATCCAGTGGCTGGCCCAATACGACGGCGCCTCTTGCACGTCCCAGCGACAAGGCGGAACTACCAAAAGCGGCGACGAGAAGGGTCGAACCTAGGAGGGTGTTACGTAATTTCACTGCGATTTGATGACGTTTTTTTAATACAGATAGACCATACCATTACAGGGCGCCACTGGTAACAATTTTAAGCATTGAAATTATGGCCTTAACAACCCCCATTTAAGCCCTATTCGGCGCCCTACGGGGCCGCAAAACCGTGCCAGCCAGGTTTTTCAAACCCCAGGTAACAACCCGCAAACGCGGCAGATAGGCGGGGCGCGACAATCCAGGGTTCAGCGCCAAGCCAATAAGAGACCATGGACGAACCCATACTGACCATTGAAGAACGTGCAGCGATCAATACCGGCCGCTGGTTTTCCACGCTCTCGCCCTCGTTACGACACGATATTCTTCGTTGCGCCTACGTCAAACGCTACCAGGACAATGGACTGATCGCGGCCCGTGGCGACCCGCCAGAAGAATGGATTGCCTGCGCCAAAGGCGCAGTGCGGGTCAGCTCGACCTCGATCTCGGGCAAGCAGATCACGCTAACCTATATGGAGCCAGGCACCTGGTTCGGTGACGTAGCCATCTTCGACGGCGACCGCCGCACCCATGACGCCTATGCACACGGCGACACCACCCTGCTGTGCGTGGCCAAGGCCGACTTCCAAAAAATACTCAGCCAGCACACCGAGCTATATGAAGCGCTGCTGCGCCTGCACTCGCGGCGTATCCGCCAGCTGTTTGGCCTGGTGGAGGACCTCAACACCCTGCCCTTGCGCGCCCGACTGGCCAAACAGCTGCTGCACCTGGTGCGCAGCTACGGCATTCCCAACCTGGCCAATGCAAACGAGGTGCGCATCAGCCTGCAACTGGCGCAAGAGGAGCTGGCGCAACTGCTGGGTGCGTCGCGCCAGCGCGTGAACCAGGAACTCAAGGCCATGGAGCGCGACGAAGTGATACGCATCGAACCCTCGGGCCTGATGGTGCGGGACCGCGCGGCGCTGCTGCGCATCATCGAGTCCGACGCCTGAGTTAACCGCAGAACCGATTCAGCGGCACTACCTACGCCCCATCCGCCACCAGCATTTGCGCCGACGCGCAGGCTTGCTGGAACAGCTTGCAGACATGTTCCAGCGTAGCCAGGTCAGCGTGGCCGTACTCCATGCGCAGCTCCACCCGTCCGTGATGCAAGCGCAGGACAAAGGGCGTCATCTGCTGCACGGCCGCCGTGGGCCAGTCCATCAACAGAGGGAGCAAGGGACCCTCCAGCCACTGCTGGGCCTGGGACCGGGTTTCCGCCACGATGGCGTAGCGGTCCCAGAAATCCATGGGGGCGCTGCTCCAACCCACCTGGTCGTACAACGCCAGCCAGCGCGCCTCCTCGGGCAGATCGGTATCCAGCATGGTCTGCACACCATGCGTCACCTGCTCGAATGCGCGCTGTTCCAGCGCTTCTTTCAAGGGCCGGTTGATCAGCATGATGGCGATCCCGGGGTCCACAGCAAGGTCTGCAAGTACACGCAACTCCGCACCAACGATAAAGTCTCGGTCAGTTTGCATGCGCTGCAAGCGCCAGTCATAGCCATCAACTTTGCCAACCAGGGCAAAATCGTCGGCGATCTCCGAGCGTTCAAAAACAAAGCCCTGCGCAGCGGCCCAGGCCTCGATCTGGTCCAACTCGTCGCCGCCCTGTACGGCTTCCTGCGCCAGGGCGATCCATTTTTTTATGCGGCCAAACATGCGCTTGCGCTTTCGCCTAAAGTTGAACGCCCCATTGCTTCGCGCAGCGAAGCAATGTACGGATGCGAGCCAGTGGGTGCACATCGCCAAAGGGCGAGGAAGAGCGCGACATCTTGTTCGACAAGATCCAATATCCCCAACAATGCACGAAGAAAGCTATGATTTATATAGCTACCAGCGCAAATATTACCTGCACCACAGGTAGTTTTTATCAGAATCTGGAAAATATGGGGATGCGGTGCGTAGTGGTCTACCCGACAGGGATCGAACCTGTGACCCTCAGCTTAGAAGGCTGATGCTCTATCCAACTGAGCTACGGGTAGGAGCTTAAGATTCTAACCTTACGCCTTTGCGACACTCCACCGGCCAGCCCCGTTTGAAAAGACTTCTATGCAATCCATCCACGGACACATCCTGACCCCTGAAGGTTTCGTCAGCGGCCACATCCACTTCGGCGCAGACGGCCGCATTGCCCAGCTGACAGGTACGCCGGTGGACGCGGCACAGGTACGCGATGCCAGCCTGCCGCTGGTGCTACCCGGCTTTATCGACCTGCATGTGCACGGCGGCGCGGGCCACGACATCATGGAAGGCGGCGACGCGGCGCTGCACGTGGCCACGCTGCATGCGCGCCACGGCACCACCAGCCTGCTGGCCACCACAATGACCGCACCGCAGAGCGATCTGGATATGGCGTTTGCCGCCATGGGCCCGCTCTGCGCGCAGCGCGCACCCAACGCCGCGCGCGTGCTGGGCGTGCACCTGGAGGGCCCGTACATCAGCGAAGCGCGCCTGGGCGCACAGCCCCCGTTTGCCCGCCCCGCCAGCTTTGAAGAAATACACCGCCTGCACGCGTTGGCGCCCATCCGCCTCATCACGCTAGCGCCCGAGGTGGGCGGCAACGCCGAACTCATCGAGCAGTTGGTGGCCGAAGGCTTCAAGGTGCAGCTGGGCCACACCACGGGCAGCTACGAGCAGGGTGTGGCCGCGCTGCGCTGCGGCGCCACGGGCTTCACGCACCTATTCAACGCCATGTCTGCCCTGCACCACCGCGAGCCCGGCATGGTGGGCGCGGCGCTGGCCCATGCCGAGTTTGCCGAGGTGATTCCCGACCTGCTGCACGTACACCCCGGCGCCATCCACACCGCATTGCGCGCTATTCCCAAGCTCTACTGTGTGACCGACTCCACGTCGGCCGCCGGCATGCCCGACGGCGACTACAAGCTCGGCCGCCACACTGTCACCAAGTGCATGGGCGGCGTGCGCCTGCCCGATGGCACGCTGGCCGGCTCGGTACTCAGCATGGACCAAGCCCTGCGCAACCTGGTGGACAAGCTGGGGCTGGGCCTGGCGGATGCCTCGCACCGCGTGTCCACCTATGCAGCCGACCACATGGGCTGGACCGACCGGGGCCGCTTACAGCCTGGCGCCTGGGCCGATGTGGTGGTGCTGGACCGCGACCTGGCGTTGCAGGCGGTGTACGTCGAAGGTGGGTCGATCAGCCTGGACTGACATTGCTACTGTTTTTATAGCCACTTGCGCAGGTGTTATCTGCGCCAGAGGCTTATTTCTTATATACCTCCGTACAACCCTGCCGCTACTCCGTCTGCACGGCGGGCAGCAGCACGGTCACCACCAGGCCGCACTCCGCGTGGTTGTGCAAGCGGATTTCGCCGCCATGCGCCTGGATGATGTTGCGCGCAATGCCCAGACCCAGGCCAGTGCCGGTGCGGTTGTTCTGCTGACCATGGCCCAGGCGCACATGCGGTTCAAACGCGGCGGACATGGAGGCCTGCGCGATGCCGGGGCCGAAATCACGCACCTCCACCACGGCCAGCGCGCCCCGGTCGCTCAGGCGCAGCTGCACCCGTTCGCCATACAGCACGGCGTTGTCCAGCAGGTTGCTGAAAGCGCGCTCCAGCGCCAGTGGTTTGCCCTGCACACTCACAGCATCGGCCACGAACTCGATGCTGGCGTTGGGGTGGATGGGCCGCTTGGCCAGGCGGGCCAGCAAGGTGTCCAGCCGCACCGGGGTCAGGTTTTCGTGGATGTCGGTGTCCTTGACGCTTTGCAGAGCGGCCTTGACCATCACGTCCAGGTCGTCCAGGTCTTCATGGAAGTCGGCTTGCAGAGCCTCGTCGTCCAGCAACTCGGTGCGCAGCTTGAGCCGCATGATGGGTGTCTTCAGCCCGTGCGAGATACCCAGGAACAGGCGCTCGCGGTCCACCAGGTAGCGCTGGATGCGGGCCTGCATTTCGTTGAAGGCGCGCGCGGTGCGGCGCAGCTCGGCGGTACCGGTTTCGGGCACCGGCTCGGGCACGCTGTCGCTGCCAAAGGCATTGGCGGCGGAGGCGATGCGGTTCAAAGGGCGGATCAGGCCGCGCACCAGCAAAACGGCCAGAAGCAGCACCGTCAGCAGGGTCACCAGCTGCAGCGCTACCCGGTCGGCGGTGAGCGGGTTGGCGTTGTCCAGAAAGTACGGGTCGGGCATGGGCGCCGCCAGGTACAGCCAGCGCCCCGGTTCGAACTCGGCCTGTATCACCAGCACCGGCGCCGGGCGCGGGCGTATCAACAAGGTAGCCTCGACCCAGGATTCGGGCAGGTCGCGCACCATACGGCCGTCGTCGGACACCTGCAGGCCATCCGGCCAGGCGAAGGCCACATCAGGCGCCTGGGCGGTGTGCAGGTTGCGCACCAGATCATCGCGCACCACATCCACCACCGCATCCACCAGGCCGTTGCCGGCGATCGGCGTCAGGGGCACGCGGGCCCGGTTCACGTTGACGAAGAAGCGGGTGCCGCCCATGGTGCGCAGCTGCTCGATCAGAATCGGCCGGTACTTGGGCGGCAGGTCGCGGAAGAAGCGCAAGGCACCCGCCGCGTTCAGCGCCAGGTGGCGCCCAGCCACCAGGGCCTCGGTGCGTGCGCTCTCGCGCAGCTGGCGCGCCCACAGCAGCGTGCCCACCAGCTGCGCGCTGCCCACGCCCAGCGCCATCACCAACACGATGCGGCCCAGCAGGCTGTCGGGCAACCACCAGTGCAGGCGTTTAGCCATCGCTGGCGGGCACCACGTCGGCGGAGAACACATAGCCGCTGCCACGCACCGTCTTGATCAGCAGGGGCTGCTTGCCATCGTCGTGCAGGCGCTGACGCAGGCGGCTGATCTGCACGTCCAGTGATCGGTCCAGCGGGCCCAGGTCGCGGCCCCGGGTTTGCTCCATCAGTCGGCCACGGTCCAGGGTTTCGCCCGCATGCTCGGCAAAAAAGCGCAGCAGGTTGAAGTCCATGCTGGTCAGTACCACCAGGGCGCCCGCCGGGTCGGTCAGCTGGCGCTCCAGCAGGTCCATGGTGAAGCCGGCAAAGCGCAGATAGCGCAGTGCCGCCCCGCCGCCGCCCAGCTGCATGCGCCGGTGGATGGCCTTGATGCGGGCCAGCAATTCACGCGGGTTGTAGGGCTTGGCGATGTAGTCGTCGGCGCCCAGCTCCAGGCCGACGATGCGGTCGGTGTCGTCGGCACTGGCGGTCAGCATGATGATGGGCACGGGCGACTGCTTGCGCACGGTCTGGCACAGGGTGAAGCCGTCGGTGTCGGGCAGCATCACGTCCAGTATCACCAGGCTCAGCTCGTCCTTGAAGCGCTCAAACTCGGCCAGAAAGCTGCTGCCGTCATGCGCCACACGCACCTCGTACTGGTGTTTCTCCAGGTAGGTCTTGAGCAGGTTACGGGTTTTTTGGTCGTCGTCCACGACCAGGATGGTTCTGTTCATACGCTAGGTTTCAACGTTCGGCGGTAGGGGCGCGGATCACGGCGGCCAGCCGGCGCTGGGCCTCGATGGGCTCCATGCGCGGGTCGGCCAGGAAACGCCACAGGGTTTGGGCGACCGCGTCCTTGATGGATTCGTCGGCCGCCATGCGGTGTGCCAGGCTGGGCACGCGCGCACTGCGCGGGTCGGCGAAAGTGTCCCAAGAGTCGCGCGCGCAGCTGTCCAGGCTGCTGATGTCAATGTCGCGGTGCGTGGGCACCGAGCCCTTGATGCGGTTGTAGGCCAGTTGTGCCGGCACGCTGGAGACCAGCTCGGCCACCTTCTCCTGCGTAGCCTCGCGGTGCCGCGCGTTCACCAGCATGGCCAGGGTGTCTATGCTGTAGAGGTGCATGTTCTCGGTGCCGGGCACGACCACGCAGCCGAAGTCTTTGCTCGGGCTGGCGCCCCAGGCCATCAGCTCGCCCTTGGCCCAGTCGCCCATGACCATCATGCCCACATTGCCGACCAGCAGCTCACGGGCAGCATCGGTCCAGGTCTGCTCACGCGGGGTGTCGCCATTCACAGCGCGCAGCCAGCGCAGGCGGTTCAGCGCACGCTCCACGCGCGGGTCCAGCCAGGCGCTGCTTTTACGCTGCACGATCAGCTCGCGGTACAGGGCCGGGCCTACCTCGCCCAGCAGCACGGACTCGAACATGGTGGCGATCTGCCAGGGCTCGTCACTCCAGGCCAGCGGCTTAGTGCCGGCGGCCAGCAGCTTGCGCGACAGCACTTCAAACTCGGCCCAGCTGCGCGGTGGCGTCAGGCCCAGGCGGGCGAAGATGCGGCGGTTGTACAGCAGGGTGTTGATGCGGTGTATGCCCAGCGGCGCGGCAATCACATCGCCTTGGTAGCTCACCAGTTCCATCACCGTTGGGAACAGGCTTTGCGCCCAGCGCTGGCGCGCAGCGACAGAATTCAGCGGCAGCACCAGGCCCACGTCGGCCCAGTCGGTCAGCGTGGTGCCTATCAGCTGGGCTACGTCGGGAGGGTCGCCCAGCAGCACCCGGCTCTTCAACACCTTGACCGCCGCCATGCCGCCGCCGCCAGGGATGGCGGCATCACGCCACTGCACGCCGTTGGCCGCCAGGTACTGGCTGAGCTGGTTGGCAGCCCGGCGCTCGCTGGTCGATGTCCACCAGTGCAGCACGTCCACCGGCTGGGCCTGCGCCTGTACTGCCGGCAGCACGCCCAGCCAACCGGCCAGACCCAAGACGAACAAGGCGAATACTTTCATTTCCTGTCGAAATGTAATGTTATGTGAGCCCGGCGCCCGGCAGGCCGCCCCAGCCACCCGGGTGCGGCGTGCCGCAACGTAATAAAGCGTAATGCTGCAAAGCAGGAGGCGAAATAAACATAAACAAAATCAACAACTTAAACAGTAAGTTACGCGCAGGTCGGTGGTTTGATGTTACGCACATCACAGCATAACCTCCGGGCCACTGTGCACCCAGACATCCCGTCCGTAGTGGCAGTCAGGTTCAACCAACGACCAGGAGAACACACCCCATGCGCTACCAACTCCGCCTTGCCGCCACCGCCGTGGCTCTTGTTTGCAGCGGCCTTGCCAGTGCCGGCAGCCTCACCATCGAGAGCTGGCGTGTCGACGACAAAGCCCTGTGGGAAGAAGTTTTGTTGCCCGCCTTCAACAAGACAAACCCCAACATCACCATCAAGTTCTCGCCCACCTCGCCCCCCGAATACGACTCGGCGCTGAACACCCGCCTGACCGCAGGCACCGCCGGCGACCTGATCACCTGCCGCCCGTTCGACGTGTCGCTGGACCTGGCCAAGAAAGGCTTTCTGGAAAAGCTCAACGGCATCCCGGGCCTGAAGAACTTCCCCGAATCGGCCCAGGTGGCCTGGCAGTCGGACGATGGTAAGAGCACCCACTGCATGCCCATGGCGTCGGTGATCCACGGCTTTTTCTACAACAAAAAGGTGTTTGCCGACCTGGGCCTGAGCGTGCCGGTGACCGAAGCCGACTTCTTCGCCGCGCTAGACAAGATCAAGGCTGCCGGCAAGGTCACACCGCTGGCCCTGGGCACCGCCGACCAGTGGGAAACCAACCAGATCGTCTTCACCGGCATTGGCCCGAACCACTGGAAGGGTGAAGAGGGCCGCAAGGGCATCATCAGCGGCAAGAAGAAGTTCACCGACCCCGAGTTCGTCAGCACCTGGGAAACCATGGCCAAGTGGGCGCCCTATATGTCCAAGGGCTACCAGGCGCAGACCTATGGCGATTCGCAAAACCTGTTCGGTTCCGGCCGCGCCGCCATCTACCCCACCGGCTCGTGGGACATCTCGTACTTTGAGCAAAACAGCAAGGTTGATTTCGGCGCCTTCAAACCACCGGTGCAAAAGGCCGGTGACCCTTGCTACATCTCCGACCACACCGACATCGGCATGGGCATCAACAGCAAGAGCAAGAACAAGGCCGACGCCCAGGTATTCCTGAACTGGCTGGCGAGCAAGGAGTTTGCCGACCTGTACACCAACAAGGCCACCGGCTTCTTCTCGCTGTCCAGCCACGCCATCGAGGTGAAGAACCCGGTCGCCAAGGAAATGATTGGCTGGCGCAACCAGTGCAAGAGCACCATCCGCCTGAACGCGCAAATCATGAACCGCGGCACGCCCAGCATGGAAAACGAGCTATGGAACGTGAGCTCCCAGGTCATGAACCTGAAGATGGCGCCCAAGGATGCGGCCCAGCAGATCCAAGCCGGATTTGCCAAGTGGTACACGCCAAGCAAGTAAAGCGCCCAATCCCCCGTTCGCGTTGAGCCTGTCGAAACGCCCCTCCGAGAGGGCTTCGACAAGCTCAGCCCGAACGGGGCTTTATGACCCTTCCGCTTCTTTCTCCGACCAACAAGGTCTCCCATGAAACAAGGATTCTCCTGGCGAGTGCTGGTGTTCATCGCACCCGCCCTGCTGATCTACGCCGTGTTCAGCGCCTGGCCGCTGCTGGACACGCTGCGGCTGGGCCTGTACAGCACCAATGACACCGGTGTGCGCAGCTTCTCCGGCCTGGCCAACTACAGCACCATCTTGCAAGACCCGCAGTGGTCGGCCAGCTTCTGGAACGCCATGCGCAACAACCTGAAGTTCTTCGGCATCCACATGCTGCTGCAGAACCCGATCGGCCTGCTGCTGGCGGCCCTGCTGTCGCTACGCAATGTGCGCTTTGCGGCCTTCTACCGCACGGTGTTCTTTCTGCCGACGCTGTTGTCGGTGGTGATCGTGGGCTTTGTCTGGCAGCTGATTTTGTCGCCGCTATGGGGCGTATCCGAGCACCTGCTGTCGCTGGTCGGGCTGCAGGACTGGTTCGCGCCCTGGCTGGGGCTGGAATCGTCTGCCCTGGTCACGCTGTCGCTGATGTCGGTGTGGCAGTACGTGGGCATTCCCATGATGCTGATCTACGCCGCGATGATCGCCATCCCCGAGGACGTGATCGAAGCCGCCGTGGTGGAAGGCGCCTCGCCCTGGCGCATCTTCTGGCAGATCCGTCTGCCGCTGATTCTGCCTACGCTGGGCCTGGTCACCATCCTGACCTTTGTGGCCAACTTCAATGCGTTTGACCTGATCTACACCGTCAAAGGCGGGCTGGCCGGCCCCAACTACAGCAGCGACATTCTGGGCACGCTGTTCTACCGCACCTTTTTTGGCTACCAGTCGCAGGTGGCCAGCGCCACCATGGGCGCGGCCGTGGCCACGCTGATGTTCCTGGTGATTCTGCTGGGCGTGGCGGCTTACTTTCTGCTGGTGCAGCGCCGCCTGCAGCGCTTCGCCCTGTGAGGACATGATGGCTAAACCTATGATGAAAGTTGCCCCCAGCCGCGTGTTCGTGCACGCCGCCCTGCTGGGCTACCTGGCATTGGCCTTGGCGCCCATCCTGCTGGTGTTCATGAACTCCTTCAAGGAGCGCGGCGCGATATTTGACGACCCGCTGGCCTGGCCCACGCCCGAGACCTTTTCACTGATCGGCTACCACAAGGTGCTGGCCCGGTCGGACGTATGGCTGTACTTTGGCAACAGCTTCATCGTCACCGTGGCCTCGCTGTTTTTCATCCTGCTGCTGGGCTCCATGGCGGCCTGGGGTCTGACCGAATACCGCTTCAAAGGCAGCCGCTGGCTGCGCCTGTTCTTTGCCTTCGGCATCATGGTGCCGATACGCCTGGGCACGGTGTCCATCTTGCAAACCATGGTCAGCCTGGGCCTGGTGAACACCCTCACCGCCCTGGTGCTGGTGTACATCGCCCAAGGCCTGCCACTGGCCATCATGATCCTGTCGGAATTCATGGGCCAAGTGCCGGGCGAGCTGAAGGACGCGGCGCGCTGCGACGGCATAGATGAATTCCGCATCTTCTTCCAGGTGGTGGTGCCGCTGATACGCCCGGCGATTGCCACGGTGGCCGTATTCACCATGGTGCCGATCTGGAACGACCTGTGGTTCCCGCTGATCCTCGCGCCCTCGGAGAAGACCCAGACCATCACCCTGGGCATACAGCAGTTCGTGGGCCAATACGCCACCGACTGGAATGCCGTGCTGGCCGCGCTGGCCCTGGCCATCGTGCCGGTCGTCGTGCTCTACGCCCTGTTTTCCCGTCAACTGATACGCGGCATTACCGCCGGCGCAGTCAAGTAACCCGTTAAAAAACCATGGCAAAAGTTTCCATCCAAAACGTCTCCAAGTCCTTTGGCAGCACGCCCGTTTTACAAGACATCAGCCTGGACATAGAACATGGCGAGCTGGTGGTGTTGGTCGGGCCCAGCGGCTGCGGCAAGTCCACCCTGCTGCGCGTGCTGTGCGGCCTGGAAGCCATCGACAGCGGCACGCTGCGCATAGGCGACGACGACGTCACCCACCTGCCCCCGGCCGAGCGCGGCATCGCCATGGTGTTCCAAAGCTATGCGCTGTACCCGCACATGACCGTGTACCGCAATATGGCTTTCGGCCTGAAGATCCACGGCGCCGACAAGGCCGAAATTGAACGCCGGGTGGTGGAGGCCGCCAAGGTGCTGCACATAGACCACCTGCTGCAGCGCCTGCCGCGCGAACTGTCTGGCGGCCAACGCCAGCGCGTAGCGATTGGCCGTGCCATCGTGCGCGAGCCGCGGCTGTTTCTGTTCGACGAACCCCTCTCCAACCTGGACGCCGCGCTGCGTGCCAAAACCCGTATCGAGCTGGCCCGGCTGCACCGCGACCTGGCCGCCACCATGGTCTATGTAACGCACGACCAGATCGAGGCCATGACCTTGGGTGACAAAATTGTGGTGCTGCACGAAGGCCGGGTGCAGCAAGCCGGCACGCCGCTGTCGCTGTACCAGCAGCCGGCGAACCGTTTCGTCGCCACCTTCATAGGCTCACCCACCATCAACCTGCTGCCCGCGCGCGTCATCGAGCTGGCGGAGAACGGCGTGCGCGTGCAGCTGGGCAATGGCTGCAAATTCCTGGCCACGGTGGACAACACCGGGCTGCAAGTGGGCGAATCGGTAGAGATCGGCCTGCGGCCCGAGCACTGTGAAATCCTCTCCGGCGAGCGTGCGCCGGGTGTAGACGATGCCGCGCTGGACGCAGAGATCAGCCTGGTGGAACACCTGGGTGAATCCAATCTGCTGTACCTGAAGACCGACGACGGCCAGGAGCTGGTGGTGCGCGGCGACGGCAACGCCCTGGTGCGCCTGGGCGACTCGGTCATCGTGCGTGCCGCGCCCGAAGCCATGTACCTGTTCCGCGCCGATGGCAGCGCCTGCCCGCGCCTGCGCCCCGGCAATATGCGATCGGCCCACACGGTATGACGCAGCCAACCAACTTACCCGCACACATCCACTACCTGGTGGGGGTGGATGGCGGCGGCAGCAGCACCCGCGCCCGCCTGACCCTGCGCGACGGCACGCTGCTGGGCGAAGGCAAGGCCGGTGCATCCGGCCTGATGCAAGGCATTCCCCAGGCCTGGCAAAACATCTCGCTGGCCATTGAACGTGCGACGCAGACCAGCACGCTGGGCGACCAACCCGCGCCCGACCTGCACAACTGCGCGCTGGGCATAGGCATTGCAGGCTACAACCACACCGGCTGGCGCTCTGCCTTTCTGGCCGCCAACCCGGGCTACACCCATCTGACGGCGGATTCCGATGTATTTACCGCTCTGCTGGGGGCGTACCAGGGCGGGCCTGGCGCCTTGGTCATCGCGGGCACCGGCACCGTGGCCCAGGCCCAGCATGCGGACGGACGGCGCTCTGGCGCCGGTGGCTGGGGCTTCCCGTCGGGTGACGAAGGCGGCGGCGCCGTGCTAGGCCTGCGCGCGGTAAACCGGACGCAACAGGCGTTGGACGGTCGCTGCCCGCCCAGCCCGCTCACCCACGCCGTGTTGGAGGCCGCAGGTCCGTCTGCCGATGCCTTGCTGACCTGGTGCTGCGCCGCCGGCCAAGCCGAATTTGCCACGCTCGCCCCGCTGGTGTTCGACTGCGCGGCGCAAGACCCGTTCGCCGCCCAATTGCTGGACGAAGCCGTCCACACGCTGGAGCGCCTGGCGCTGTCGGTAGACCCGATGGGCCAGCTACCCCTGGCCATCTGGGGCAGCATAGGCCAGCGTTTGGCGCCGCGCCTGCCCGCCTACCTACACGCACGGCTGGTACAACCCCAGGCCGATGCATTGCAAGGCGCCCTGCAACTGCTTGTCATGCACTTTGCCTAGAGTGCCCAGCTTTGACACTCTTTTTGCAACACACCATGAAACCACGCTTACACACCACCCTGTGCATCGGCCTGCTGGCCGCTCTATGGACACCGGCCTGGGCCGAACCCGTAGACGCGCCGGCCCAGGAGCGCGCCGCCAAGATCATCCAGACCGGCATCTACTACTACTGGAATGGTGGCGACCTGAAACAGGCCGAGAAGGACTACTTCAAAGGCATCACCCTCAAAGGCAAGTACGACATCGTGGAAAACAGCTTCCGCGAGGCCGCCAAGCTGCAGCCCGAGCGGCTGGACCTGCTGTTCGGCGTGGCATCGGCCCAGGTGCTGCAAAAAAATACCGCGGGTGCACTACAAACCTGGGCCGACATCTGGGCCAAGGACAAGCAGGGCTTTGAAGCCCCCATGCTGCAAGCCGCCTACCTGCGCGCCCTGGGCCAGACCGAGGCATCCGACGCCATTCTGGCCACGCTGGCGCAAACCCAGCCGGAGCGTACCCGCGCCTACCAGGACAAATTTGCCCGCGCCACCCGCATGATGGCCCTGCCCATCCGCACCACGGCCAACCCCGGCATGCCGCAGGACAAACACGCCATCGTGGTACTGGGCTATGCGTTAGGCAAAGGCGGCGTCATGCAGCCCACCCTGCTCAAACGCCTGGACAAAGCCCTGGAGCTGGCCCTGCTGTATCCCAAGGCGCCGTTGGTGCTGTCCGGCGGTGTGCAGCAAGGCGGCATCACCGAGTCCTATGCCATGGCCGAATGGCTGGCCGCCAAGGGCATAGACCGTTCACGCCTGGTGCTGGAAGACATGGCCAAGGACACGGTGGGTAATGCCGTCAACTGCGCCGCCATCCTGAAAGACCTGGGCGTGCGCCGCGCCACCCTGGTCTCCAGCGCCAGCCATATCCGCCGCGGCCTGACCCTGCTGGACGAGGCCAGCCGCAACCAGGGCCTGGACCTGCAGTGGGACAGCCTGGTCGAGCTGGACTACCCCAGCGTGGAAGAAGCCCAGAAGGTCACTGAACAAGAGCGCGTGGTGATCTACCGCGACCTGATGCGCACCAGCGGCATCTGGGCCTTCCCCGGCATACAACAGTAAACCCAACTATGAACAGTTCCACACCTACCCATATGTACGCCGAGGCGGTCGCATCCGCCCAGCAAGTCCAGCTGCAACTGGCTGCCGACGCCGACCGATACGCAGCCCTGGGCGCCGCTCTGCGCGCCCGCCCACCGCACGGCACCGTGACCATTGCGCGCGGCAGCTCGGACCATGCAGCCGCCTACATGGCCTATCTGATCATGGCCCGCAACGGCCAGCTGGTCACATCCCTGCCCATGTCGCTGCTGACCCTGTACCAGGCACCGCTGGCCATAGAACACATGCTGGCCATTTCCATATCGCAATCTGGCCGCAGCCCGGACCTGGTGGAGCCCATGCAGCTGTTCCAACGCACGGGTGCCAGCACCGTGGCCCTGGTGAACGACGTGGCCTCGCCACTGGCCGCCGCCGTGGACTGGGCCATGCCCTTGCACGCCGGCCCGGAGCTCAGCGTAGCCGCCACCAAGAGCTTCATCTGCGCCCTGGTTGCCGGCGCCCGCCTGGCCGCCTGCTGGAGCGAACAAAACGACTTCATCGCCCAGATGGCAGGCCTGCCCGAGGCGCTGCACCAGGCCTGCCAGCAAGACTGGTCCGCCGCCATCGCCCCGCTGCTGAACGCCGAGCGGCTGATGGTCATAGGCCGCGGCCCGGGCCTGGCCATTGCCAATGAAGCCGCACTGAAGTTCAAGGAAACCTGCGGCATCCAGGCCGAAGCCTTCAGCGCCGCCGAAGTCAAACACGGCCCCATGGCCCTGGTCAGCGACGCCTACCCCATGCTGGTGTTCGCCCCGCGCGGCCCGGCCCAGGCCAGCCTGGTGGCGCTGGCCGCCGAGATGCGCGAGCGCGGCGCCCGCGTGCTGCTGGCCGCACCGGCCGACGTCACCAGCCGCGACCTGACCCTGGCCACCGCGCCGCACGAAGACCTAGACCCGATCACCGCCATCCAGAGCTTCTACCTACTGGTCGAAGCCGTGGCCCGTGCGCGTGGCCAGGATCCGGACCGGCCGAGGCATTTGTCAAAGGTGACCAGCACGCGCTGAGCTTGCGCCCGGGCTTTCTCAGAAATCAGTATCAAATTGATAGCTGCCACCGCAGAGAATACTTACGCTAGCGGCTATTTTCATTACTAAAAATTAGTCACTTCTTTGTAGTGACTCGGTTACTTGGGCTGCTGGGAGTCGTCGATCTGCGGATAGACTTTGCTGCGTTCAGCACGGTGCTGGCAGTCTCTTGCCGAGCCGCATACATCATGAAATATCTTCGCCAGCTTCTTGTTCTTTTCGCTGCTGCCGCCTGCGTCCACGTTGACGCGCAGACGACGAGCGCTTTGCCGCGCACGCTCAACGACTCCCCGATTCCCGCTGCATCGGATGGATCCATTTCCACATCCAATGCGGCTGTGTTCAAGGCTTGTGCGGTCGCTTCAACAGCCAATGGAGCATGTCCGCTTGATGCGGTCTTCGGGCTCTTCAAACTCGCCCCGAACAACGACGTGCTGGACTTCAAGGTTTCAGACACAGTCCCTCGGGTGCTCAACCAAAGCTACGGGTGGATCCTGAAACTCAACCAGATGACGGGCAAGGTCCGTGTTCTCGAGCGCATGACATTGCCCGAAACCCCGAAGACGTGGGGCGCCGGTGGCCAGCCGTACGGTACCTCAGCGGATCGCAAGACGATTTCGCTGGATGTGACCCTGACTATTTACAACGGCACCATCTCAAAGTCGTGGGACGTGGCCAATGGCGATCCTCCAGGCCACTACCTGATCAGTGCATTCATCGAAAAGTCCGCGCCGGTGCAGTTCGAGTTCGATGTCATTGATCCGCGATGACCAACCGCCCCAAACCGATATAAGTCCTCCCCGCAAATCCCCCGACTCAACAGCAAATTGCGAAAAACCGGCGCCAGCCGCGACCTGACCCTGGCCACCGCGCCGCACGAAGACCTGGACCCGATCACCGCCATCCAGAGCTTCTACCTGCTGGTCGAAGCCGTGGCCCGCGCGCGCGGCCACCGACCTATGCATTCCTTTTGACGCATGCATGTGCTCTGAGCGAAAGCTTGCTGCAGCGTCCGAGGACGCTGCAGAACGATACGGAAGAAACACTGACCGCGCTTCCCGAAAAAACAGGAAGATGGCCTTGATGTCACCAAACTGCAATTGAAGTCAGCCCAATCGGTCAGGGCTTCACGAACCGATAGACGAAGCGATCGGTCTCGCCCTTGATCGAGTGATCGAACACCTTGATCGAGTGCGGATCGTCAGATCGCTCCCGATCCGATCGAGAGCGCCGTGTTCCTACCGGTGGGGATATCGTGTTCATCCGTCGAACTTGACCAAGTCCTTAAAGATCAGTTGACCCCAGCTATTTCCGCGTGCCTGCACAAGCAGTCCACCTTCCGAAAGCCCGCCAAGTTTGATCGGCGAGAAACCGAGATTCTCCGCAAGTGCGCCAATCTCCGCTGCTGCGCCGTCATCGTCGCTCGCCAGGAATACGACTCTCCTGCCACCGTGTACGGCCGGATCTTGGTCGAGGACGGCAGCGACCAGATGATTGAAGCCCTTGACCAGTTTTGCACCAGAGAAGGCCTGCGCGACGACCTTGGAAGAAGGCTGTCCTCCCAGCTTCTCCGGGGACACGCCGTAGGCATTGGTCACGTCGATGATGGTCTTTCCCTTCCAGTTCGGCAGCACCTTCGCGACATCCGGGTGCGACTCGAAACGGACGGCCAAAAAGACGATGTCCGCCTTGACCGCTTCCGCCAGTGTTTTGGGAATGACCGTGGGTCCGATCGCGGCCGCGGCGGATGCAAAGCTTTCCGGATCGCGTGTGGTTGCAACGGATACTTCGATGCCCTTGCGGGCAAACGCCTTGGCCAGGGCTTGGCCGATATTGCCAAAGCCGATAATTGCGTAGCTCATATATTTCCTTTTGGTTTACCGCGCCCTGCGGGCTCCGAATATCGAATGGAGTGCCCGCCGGGCGTAGCGCGTTAGAGTTGCGCCAGACCGCCGTCGACGGCGACCTCGCTGGCGGTCATGAAGCTGCTGTCCGACGACGCGAGAAAGGCGGCCGCTGCTGCGATCTCCGCCGGATCGGCCATGCGCTGGAGCGGAGTCATCGCGCCGTAGGCCTTCTGGCCCTCCTCGCCCAGGGCTTCCTTCGCGAGTTCAGTCGCCGTCGCCCCGGGCGACAGCACGTTGACCCGGATGCCGGTGCCCTTCAGGTCCTCCGCCCAGGTGCGCGCGAGGTTGCGCACTGCCGCCTTGCTCGCGCTGTAGGCAGTGAATCCAGGGGCGCCCGTGGTGCCAGCGCTCGATCCGGTCAAGATGATCGAACCGCCCTGGCCCATCAGCGGCAGCGCCTTCTGGACCGTGAAGATCGTGCCCTTCACATTCGTGTCGAAGGTTTCGTCAATATGCTTGGCAGTAATCTGGCCGAGCGCAAGCGGGCTTCCCGCGCCGGCATTGGCGAAGACGATGTCGAGGGTTCCGCGCTCGGCCTTCACCGCCGCGTAGAGCCGGTCGAGGTCGGCCTCATCCGAGACCGAGCCCTTCACAGTGCGGGCATTGGCCCCAAGCTCGGCCACAGCGGCGTCGAGCGCATCCTGCCGTCGGCCGAAGATGAAGACGAAAGCGCCCTCATCGATGAAGCGCTTTGCTGTGGCGCGGCCGATACCTGTCGCGCCACCGGTGATTACGGCGGTTTTTCCGTTCAGTCTGTTCATGTCATCTGTCCTTGGTTGACGTGGTAAGGAAGCGGGGATTCGCTTGCTTGAGGACAGATGCAGTTCTGATAACCTAAGGACAAGTATGCACTTTTAGGTAAGTACCAAAAAAAAATGACAATACCCTCTCAAATCTGCGACACCGGCTGCGGACTCAACGCCACGCTCCGCATCATCTCGGGCAGGTGGAAACCGCTGGTCCTGTTTTTCTTGCGCGACGGCCCGAAGCGCTACGGCGAGCTCAAGCGTTTGGTCCAGGGCGTCAGCGACAAGGTGCTGATCCAACAATTGAAGGATCTGGAGGCCGATCGCGTACTGGCGCGGACCGACTACAAGGAGGTGCCGCCGCGCGTGGACTACGCGCTGACCCCGCTCGGTCGCAGCTTGGCTGAGGCGATCGTCCCGCTGTGCACGTGGGGAACCGAGAATGCGGTGGAAATGGCAAGCATCTTTGCCAAGCGCGACGCTTTGCCCTAGCAGGCGCGCGGCGACCGTCGCTTCTGCATCTGTCGCACACATCGTTTTGAGCATCGCAACCTCCAAGCCAAACAACTCTTGACCGGAAGATAGGGCTACCTGCCCTAGCCCGCGCACGCGGCCAGAACCCAGACCGACCACGGCATCTGTCAAGGTCACCAGCACGCGCTGAGTTCCTGCCCCATTTGGGAAAAAATCAGTATCGATTTAATAGCTGCCAGCGTAGGTAATACCTGCGCTGGCAGCTTTTTCTATGCACAGTTTTTAGTCCTATTTGCATAGCAAAACCCGGCCGCAACCCACCAGCGGCATCCAAGGGAATACCCCCTGAAGCCAAGCCCTTGGCGCTACCCATAATCCGCCTTGCGTTGTACGACAACAGATAACTAACCACCTCGGACACCATGATTTCTGTGCACGTTGCCCGCCCACCTCGGCCCTTTTGTCGGCCACCTCGTCGGCCTCTCCATACGCCCTTACCGCAACAGCCCGCGCCAAGCCACGCAACCCCGGGCACAGCCCACGGGCAGGCGCAGCAAGCATGAAGTACGCGCTCGACTTCAGCACCCTGCTTCCCTACTGGCCCGTGTTCCTGAACGGCGCCTGGCTGACGCTGAAGATGACGGCGGTGGCCGTGGTGGTCGGCGTCGCGGTCGGCACGCTGGTGGCCTTTGCCAAGCGCAGCCAGATCCAGCCGCTGTCGCGCATCTGTGCCGGCTACATCGAGGTGGTGCGCAATACGCCGTTTCTAGTGCAGATCTTTCTGCTGTACTTTGGCCTGGCCAGTGTGGGTATCCGCATGCCGACCTTTGCCGCCGCAGTACTGGCGATGATCATCAACATCGCCGCTTATGCTGCCGAGATCATCCGCGCCGGGCTGGAGTCGGTGCCCAAGGGCCAGATCGAGGCCGCCGAATGCCTGGGCCTGTCCAAGTGGCGCATAGGCTGGCATGTGATGCTGCAGCCGTCGATCGAGAAGGTCTACCCCGCGCTGACCAGCCAGTTCCTGCTGATGATGCAGGCGTCCGCCATGGCCTCGCAGATATCGGCCGAAGAGCTGACGGCGATTGCCAACACCGTGCAATCCGACACCTTCCGCTCGCTGGAAACCTATATCGTCGTCGCGGCGCTGTACCTGGCGCTGTCGCTGGTGATCAAGCTGCTGACGCATCTGCTGGGTGAAACCCTGTTCCGCCGCCGCCGCGTGATCCGCCAGGCGGCTTTGCGCAATAGCCGGCAAAAGCAGTTGGAGCCGACCGTGCAGGTCGCTCGCCACGGAGGTGCGGCATGAGCTGGGGCAGTTTCACTGGCACACACCTGCTGTACCTGTTTACCTCGATTGGTTGGACGCTGGTGCTGTCGGCAGTGGCCTTCGTGCTGGGCAGCATCGGCGGCTTTGGCGTGATGCTGGCACGCATTTCGTCGCGCCGCTGGCTGCGCTGGATGGCGCTGGCCTATATCGAGTGCATACAGGGCATTCCGCTGCTGATCTTGCTGTTCATCGTGTACTTTGGCCTGTCGGTCTACGGCTATTCGCTGCCCTCGCTGGTGGCGGCCGGCATCGCGATGATGGTGTATGTGAGCGCCTATCTGGGTGAGATCTGGCGCGGCTGCATCGACGCCATGCCCAAGCCGCAATGGGAGGCCGCCGAATGCCTGGCCTTCAGCCGCTGGCAGACGCTGCGCCTGGTGATCATTCCGCAGGCGGTGCGCCTGTCGCTGCCGCCCACGGTCGGCTTTCTGGTGCAGATCATCAAGATGACTTCGCTGGCCTCGGTAATCGGCTTTGTGGAGCTGACCCGCGCCGGCCAGATCATCAACAACAGCATCTTCCAGCCCTTCCTGATCTTCACGATCGTCGGTGCGTTTTACTTTGCCCTGTGTTATCCGCTGTCGCGCTGGAGCGAAGCGATGGAGAAAAAACTCAATGTCGCCAACCGTTAACCCCCTGCCCGGCAGCTTGTACACCGGCCTGGTCGCTACCGAAGGCGGTGGCAGTGTCAACACTACTGCCCAACCCGGCCCTATCGTCAAGCTGGACCAGGTCTACAAGAGCTTCGGCGCGAACCAGGTGCTCAAAGGCGTGTCCTTCGAAGTCGCCAAGGGCGAAATGATCGCCATCATCGGCGCCAGCGGCTCGGGCAAGAGCACGGCGCTGCGCTGCATTGACCGGCTGGAAGTCATCGACCAAGGCAGCATCGAAGTCTGTGGCATCCGCGTCGACAGCCCCACAGTGGACCTGAAGCAGCTGCGGCTGGAAGTGGGCATCGTATTCCAGAGCTACAACCTGTTTCCGCACCTGACGGTGGAAGAAAACATCTTGCTGGCGCTGCGCCATGTGAAGAAGCTGCCGCGCGCCGAAGCCCATCTGGTGGCGCTGCGCGTGCTGGAGCAGGTCGGCCTGCAAGAGAAAGCCGCAGCCTACCCCGAGCAACTCTCTGGCGGCCAGCAGCAGCGCGTGGCGATTGCCCGGTCGCTGGCCATGTCGCCCAAGGTGATGCTGTTCGACGAAGTGACTTCGGCCCTGGACCCACAGCTCACCGGCGAGGTGCTGCGCGTGATGGAGGACCTGGCCGCCGGCGGCATGACCATGCTGCTGGTGACGCACGAAATGGCCTTCGCCAAGCGCGTCGCCGACCGCATCATCTACATGCACCAGGGCAAGGTCTGGGAGGTCGGCGCCGGCGACATGCTGGACGCGCCCAAGACGCCCGAGCTCAAAGCCTTTCTCGACAACGGCCTTTGAACATTTACCCATAATCACCAGGAGACAAACATGCACACCACCCACTTCACCCGCACCGCCATCGCCACCGTGCTGCTGGCCTGCGGCAGCCACGCTGCGATAGCCGACCAGTTTGACGACATCAAGAAAGCCGGCAAGGTGCGCGTGGCCATCGCCATCGGCACGCCGCTGTTCAGCTTTGCCGATGCGAACCTGCAGCCCACCGGCTCAGACGTAGACACCGCCACCGAGCTGGCCAAAGACCTGGGCGTGAAGCTGGAGATCGTGCCCATCACCACCGCAGCGCGCATCCCCACGCTGCAAGCCCAGCGCGCGGACCTGGTGATCTCGGCCCTGTCCATCACGGAAGAGCGGGCCAAGGTGGTCGACTTCTCCATCCCGTACTCAGCCATCACCATCATCGTGTCGGCCCCCAAGGACATCAAGATCACCAGCTACGCCGACCTGGCCGGCAAGCGGGTGGGTTTGACCCGCGCCACCACCAACGACGCGCTGACCACCAAGGAAGCCAAGGGCGCGGAAATCATGCGCTATGAAGACGACGCCACGTTGATTACCTCGGTCGTCACCGGCCAGGTAGATATCTTCTCCAGCACGCCATCGAACATGGGCGAAATCAACAAGCGCGCGCCGGGCAAGAATTTTGAGGTGAAGTTCTCGCAGCTCGACTCCGGCCTGGGTATCACCATGAACAAAGGCGAGCCCAAGCTGAAGGAGTGGATCAACGCCTGGGTCACCACCAACATCAAGAGCGGCAAGCTCAACGCCATCTATAAAAAGTACCACGGTCGAGATTTGCCGACGAATGTGGTGAAGCCGGCTTGAGTTGGGTGAAGATTGCTATTTAATTGGTAGCTGGTAGCGCAGGTAATACTTGCGCTACAGCCTGATTGAGCGCCAAACAAGGTGCTCTTCTCACCGCCCGAAGCCCACAGGTCGTCCTCGATTTGGCGCAGCTGCAGCGGGGCAGCGCTGATAATCGAAGAGGTCGCTTGGCCCTTTCGCCAGTGCCCTTCTTCCATGCAATCCCCACTCGGCACCATCATCCTCTACGCGCGCGACATGCAGAAGTCAGCCGCGTTTTATGTGCAGCATTTTGGCTTCAACACGGACGGCGAAGTGCGCGAAGGCCTGATTGAACTGAAGGCTCCCCACGGCGGCGCTGCGATCCTGATCCATCAGGCCGCCAAATCCGTCAAGCTGGGGCAAGTGGGCGTGAAGCTGAGCTTTCATGTGGAGGATGTTGCGGCCTTCGTCGCTGAGGCCGCCACGCGTGGACTACAGTTTGGCGTCATTCACCAAGCGAATGGCTATGCCTTCGCCAACGCCAAAGATCCGGACGGGAATTCGGTAAGTGTTTCCAGCCGAGCGTACCGGGTTGGAGGTTAGTTGGAAAATCACACCGGATTTGCAGAAGTGACTATCAAATGCATAGCTACCAGCGCAGATACTACGAGCGCCAGCAGCCATTTTCATTTACGGCTTTCAGTCCTGTTTGCGTAGCAACCACCAGCGGATCATTTCGCCGCGTATGCGGCAGCATACGTTCCGGAGAAGCGCGAACGGCCGTACAGCATGAACACCGAAACCAGGCCACACGCCGCGGCGAAGGTCATCCAGTAGCCCGGAGCGGCCTTATCACCAGTAGCCTCAATCAGCCAAGTAGACAGCATCGGGGTGAAGCCACCAAAAATAGCCGTCGCCAGGCTATAGGCCAGAGAGAAGCCCACCGTACGCACATGGGCGGGCATGACTTCTGTGAGCGCTACTACGGCAGCGCCGTTGTAGCTGGCGTACATAAAGGACAGCCACAGTTCAGTCACCAGCAGATTCTCGAAGCTGATGTTGGCGACCAGCCAAGACATGATGGGATACGCCGTGAGGATGGGCAGCACGGTGAAGACCACCAGTATCTTCTTGCGCCCAACCTTGTCTGACAAAGCGCCCATCACCGGCAGCCAGAAGAAGTTCGACATGCCGACGCAGAAGGTCGTCAACAGGCTGTCTGCGGTACTAAGCTTCAGCACGCTTTTGCCAAAGGTGGGTGTGTAGACCGTGATCAGATAGAAAGACACGGTGGTCATCACCACCATCATCATGCCCGCAACCACCACGCGCCAGTTGGAGCCTATTGAGCGCAGGATTTCCTTGAACGTGGGGTGGTGCTTGCGAGCAAGGAACTCGTCTGTCTCCTGCAGCGAGCGTCGAATCACAAAGATTACCGGAACAATCATGCAGCCGATGAAGAACGGCACGCGCCAGCCCCAGGCGCCGATTTGCTCCGCCGACAGCCACTGGCTCAGCAGGTAGCCAATGATGGCCGACGCCATGATGGCAACCTGCTGGCTGGCGGACTGCCAACTCACGTAGAAGCCCTTGTTACCGGGGGTGGCCATCTCGGACAAATACACCGACACGCCGCCCAGCTCCACACCAGCCGAAAAGCCCTGCAGCAGGCGTCCGACCAGCACCAGAATAGGTGCGGCGATGCCTATCGTCGCGTAGCCCGGCACAAAGGCGATCAACACCGTGCCCAGCGCCATGATGCCCAGCGTGACGATGAGCCCCTTGCGTCGTCCGATCTGGTCGATGTAGCTACCCAGGATGACAGCGCCCAAAGGCCGCATCAGAAAACCAGCGCCGAACGTGGCGAAGGTCAGGATCAATGATGCGTACTCGTCGTTGCTGGGGAAAAAGGTCTTGGAAATGTACGTAGCGTAGAACCCGTACAGGAAGAAGTCGAACATTTCCAGAAAGTTGCCGCTGGTCACGCGCAACACAGTGGACAGCTTGGATTGCTCCGTTTTTTTTGTATTAGCCATGGTGGGTTCTTTCAGTGTGCGGCAGCAGGGGCCGGGGTCAGGCCCGTCTTGCGGATCAGCGGTACGGCTTCGGCCGAGCTGAGGTAATCGATCAAAGCCAGGGAGGCGCCCTGCAGCTTCGTACCCGCCACCACGCCGGCGGAAAAGGGTGTGAGTTGCTGCGCCTCATCGGGAAGCTCGCCCACAAAATCGATGCCAGCGACTGGCAGCAATTCGCTGACTTGCTGGAAGCCCAAATCCGCGTCCCCCCGTGCCACAACCTGGGCTACGGGCTCGGCGGGAATCATGCGACTCTTGCTGCGGATCTGGTCCGCAACGCCTAGGCGTGGAAACAATACCTTCGACAGGTATTCGCCACTGGCGCTATCGGAGTAGACGATAGACCGCGTGTTGAGAAGTGCCTGCTTCAAGCCATTCACCGTTGTGACATCGGGCCTGGCGGATCCCGCCTTGACGGCGACACCAATTTTTGAGTTGGCCAACAGGCGGTGGCCGGCATCTTCCACCCGCCCTTGCTGGATCAGTTTGTCCAGGGCATCACCTACCATGATCACGACGTCGATGGGCTCGCCGCGTTCCAGGCGCTTGGGGATGGCGCCCGAGGTTTCACCCATCGAAGGGCCCCACACCGCCACCAATGTGTGCCCGGTGCGGGCCTCGAAGCCGGGCGCCAAGGCGCGGTAGGCGGCAGCGAAACCACCCGAGCTTGCCACATGGATTTCGTCCGCCGTCGCAACTGCGGCCATGGCCGGCGCGATCGCCAGGATGAGGAGGCGCAAGCTGCGCCGCGTGTTGAGTCCTAATTTCACATCATCTCCTTTTGTGTTTGTAAGTGTGCGGTTGGGGGCGGATGATGCGTGCCTTCAATTAGAAACACAATTGCATTAATTTGATATATTGATAGACCATGCGCATCAATACAGACATTGGAGAAATCCAGGCGTTCATCGCCGTAGCAGAGAAATCGAGCTTCAAGGCGGCGGCAGAGAGCCTGTTCATATCGCAGCCCGCTTTAAGCCGGCGTATCGAAAAACTGGAAGGCGATTTGAAAAGTCGGCTGCTGGAAAGAACCACCCGACGGGTGTCTCTGACCGACGCGGGCCGGCAGTTTTTGAAGCACGCCCAAGCCATCATGGACGAGCTGGAATTTGCCTACCGGGGGCTTGAAGCCAGGGCCGCGGCGCGCACCGGCAAGGTCACCATTGCCTGCATTCCGTCGGTGGCCAACCATTTGCTGCCATCGGTTTTAAAAGACTTCCACAACAGCAACCCTGCGGTACGCGTCAAGGTGATTGATGAAAGTGCACAGATTGTGTTGGACAGCGTCACCGCAGGGCATGCAGACTTCGGCTTGAACTTTCTGGGCAGCCAAGAGCCCGATCTTGATTTCATGCCCATTCGCGAAGAACGCTATGTGGCCGTGGTGCCAAGCAGCCATCCATTGGCGCAGCGCAAGACCGTCGCCTGGAAATTGCTGGAGAAAGAGCCGCTGGTATCGGTATCCAGCAGCAGCGGCAATCGACTGATCATCGACAGCGCGTTTGCCAAGTCGGCGAAAAGGCCCAGTATCCAATACGAAGTCAACCATGTGACGGGTGCCATCAACCTGGTGGCGGCCGGCCTGGGTGTTGCCATCATTCCTGGCTTGGCACTGGACGCCGTGCTGCATCCAGGCCTGGTCGGCGTGCCCTTGGTAGACCCCGCCATCACGCGCACACTGGGGTTGATTGTTCGCAAGGGTGACAAGCTGCATGGTGCGGCCCAGACCTTGGCCGACATACTGATTACCGCGATTCGATCCACCTAGCCCCTCTGACGACCAGCGCGGCACAATCTCCGCATGGCCCGCTCCCCAATCCGTTCCGCTGCTCCATCGTCCGCAAGTGATGCGCGCGACCACGCAGTGGCCGCCTGGGTCGATGCACTGCGGCGCCAGGCCGACGCAAAGACGCTGAAAAGCCTGCCGACCCTAGCCGACGAGGATGCCGCGCGGGTCATGGCCTTGCTGCGGATGGACCGTCCGCCTGTAGTGGAGACACCACCGCCGCCCGCACCACCGACCGACGGCGTCACCGGCCACTTCCGCCCTCGCCTCACCCTGCAAACCCTGGGCCGCGGCGATGGCCTGCTGGGTCTGAAACCGCAGGGCAAGCTGGGGCCGCGCGGCGATAGCGTGACCTTGGCGCAGTTCGACTGGACGTACCACACCGACAGCGGCGCGCGCTGGCAAGCGCCGGCACCGACATCGATACTGAACAACCGTCCTGCCGCGCTGCAAGAGCTGTTCGACACCGGCGGCCCGGTGCTGAAGATGCGGCGCGACCTGGCGGCCGAGGCGGATGCGATGGACCGCGTGTGGGACATGGGTTTCGTGCCGCTGGACCCCAGCGCATTCCAGTGGCGCAGCCGCGACCACAGCCCGCTGCTGGGACCGGTGTGGACCTTGCCGCAGGAAGCATTCTTCGGCGACTTCTGGGCCGACCAGGTGCCGCAGCTACAGGCCCAAGGCTGGTCGGTGGTGGTGAAACCCGGCTTCGCCCATGAGAGCGTGCCGGTGCAGCGCTGGAAGCTGGTGGTCAGCCCGGACACTGGCGAAATCCTGGGCAAGGAATTGGATAGCCCACTGGTCAAGCCCGGGCGTGGCGTGGAGAAGCTGCAGCTGCCAGCGCGCGAAGGCGCCTGGCTGCTGAGCCTGGGCATCGAGATCGACGGGGAAACGCTGGACTTGGCGCCGATGCTGGCCGACCTGCTGCGCCGGGACCACCGCTGGCTGAACGCCGCGCAGATCGCCGCCATCGACGACCTGGCCATCGTCTCGCTGCGCGCACCCGGCGGCCGCCGCATCGACGCGCCGGCGGCACCGCTAAAGGCCATCATCGGCGCCATGGTCGACTTGTTGACCGACCCGCTGCGCGCGCAGAACCTGGGCCTGTTGAAGCTGGGCGCTTGGGAGGCGCGGCGCCTGGATGCGCTGCGCGCCAGTCTGCTGGACGCCCACAGAGTCGGCGCGCACAACGCCTGGCAGCTGGAGGGCGATCTGGGCCTGGCGAGTCTGGCGAAGCGCCTGAAGGCGCTGGGTGCACCGCAGCCGGTGGCCGCGCCGACGGGCCTGCAGGTGCAGCTGCGCGGCTACCAACTGGAAGGTCTGTCCTGGCTGCAGTATCTGCGCGCGCACAGCCTGGGCGGCATCCTGGCAGACGACATGGGCCTGGGCAAAACCGCGCAGGCGCTGGCCCATGTGCTGACCGAAAAAAATGCCGGCCGGCTGGATCTGCCGGCGCTGGTGGTGCTGCCGACCTCGCTGGTCTTCAACTGGCAAGTCGAGGCGCAGCGCATGGCCCCGGATCTGCGCGTGCTGACATTGCAGGGGTCGGAACGCAGCGGGCTGTTTGCGCAGATAGCAGACCACGACCTGGTGCTGACCACCTACCCGCTGCTGTGGCGCGACATGGATGCACTGGCGGCACAGCGCTTCCATCTGGTGATACTCGACGAGGCGCAGATGGTGAAGAACGCCGGCAGCCGCAGCGCCCGCGCGCTGCGCCGGCTACAGACGCGCCACAGCCTGTGCATGACTGGCACACCGATGGAGAACCACTTGGGCGAGTTGTGGGCGCAGTTCGACTGGTTGATGCCGGGCTTTCTGGGCGATGCGCGTCACTTCGCCGCGCGCTGGCGCAAGCCCATCGAAGAGAACGGTGAAACCCTGCGCGCCGCTCTGCTGGCCCAGCGCGTGCGGCCCTTCATCCTGCGCCGACGCAAGCAGGACGTGGCCAGCGAACTGCCGCCGCGCACCGAGGTGATTCAGCGGGTACAGCTACAAGGCCAGCAGCGCGAGCTGTACGAGGGCGTGCGCGCCGCCGCCGACGTACAGGTGCGCCGCGTGCTGCAACGCCAGAGCTTCAACGGCGCGCAAATCAGCATCCTGGACGCGCTGCTGAAGCTGCGCCAGGTCTGCTGCGACCCATACCTGGTCAAAGGCAGCAAACCCAATAAGACCATGGAACGCGCCAAGCTGGAACTGCTGGCCGACATGCTGCCCGAGCTGGTGGCCGAGGGCCGGCGGGTGCTGGTGTTCTCGCAGTTCACCGAGCTGCTGGAGCTGGTGGCCGAACTGCTGCATACGCTGGAACTGCCGTTCCTGAGCCTGACCGGCAAGACCCCGCCCAAAGAGCGCGGCAGTGTGGTGCAGCGCTTCCAGGCGCAGCAAGTGCCGGTGCTGCTGCTGAGCCTGAAGGCCGGTGGCGTGGGCCTGAACCTGACCGCTGCCGACACCGTGGTCCACATGGACCCGTGGTGGAACCCGGCCGTGGAAGAACAGGCGACCGCCCGCGCCCACCGCATCGGCCAGGACCAACCGGTGTTCGTCTACAAGCTGGTGGTCGAGGGCAGCATCGAGGAACGCATGCTGGAGTTGCAGGCGCGCAAACTGGCGTTGGCCGACAGCGTGCTGGGTCACGACGCGGCCGGAGCACTGAAGTTTGATGCGGCTGATCTGGATGCGCTGCTGGCGCCACTGAAAGCCTTGACGCAGAACTTAGAAATCCCGCAAAGCCCGGAAGAAGCTGCCCGCCGCTGGGGTCGAACAGGCAGTCGGCTCTAGACTCAAACTACAAAAAATATAGCAACCAACGCAGCTAATATCAGCGCTAGATGCTCATTGTGTAAGTATCTTGGTGCGCGGGCTTCCACGCCAGATTCAAAGGCATCTCTGCCGCCAGCGTGGGCCGCGCAAACAGATACCCCTGGCCGTAGTCGCAACCGGCAGCAGCCAGCAGATCGCACTGCTCTTGCGTCTCCACGCCCTCGGCCACCACTTTCAAGCCCAGGGTGTGGGCCATGACGATGATCACATTGCACAAGGCCATATCGTCCGAACCGGCAGTGAGGTTGCGCACAAAAGCCTGGTCGATCTTCAGAATATCGATGTCAAATTTCTTCAGATAAGACAGCGAGGAGTAGCCGGTGCCAAAGTCGTCCAGAGACAGGCCTATGCCAGCCTGACGGAAACCGCGCAGTTGCTCGGTGACGTTGCCGCCGGCGTCCATCAACAAGCCTTCGGTGATCTCGATCATCACCGCATCGCCCGGCATGCCAGCAGCCTGCAAATGCGCCATCCAGGTCACCTGGTCTATTCCTTCGTTGCGGAACTGCACCGGCGATACATTCACGCTGACCTGGAACTGCGGGTCGTGCGTCTTGCGCCATACCGCCGCCTGCTGGACCGCCTCGCTGAAAACCCAGTTGCCTATATCCACGATCATGCCGGTCTCTTCGGCGATAGGCACAAAATCGGCCGGGCTGACCATGCCCTCCACCGGGTGGTGCCAGCGGATCAAGGCCTCGGCCTTGTGGATATGGCCAGTCCTCAGGTCCACGATGGGTTGGTAGAAAACGCTGAACTGCTGCTCGGCTATGGCCACACGCAAGTCATTGATGAGTCGCATGCGCTTTTGCGCAGCGTCCTGCATGGACGGCGTGAACACGGTGTAACGGTTGCGCCCCTGGCTCTTGGCGGCATACATGGCCTGGTCGGCGTTCTTCAGCAGGGCCTCGACCTGGGTCGCGTCCTGCGGGTAGAAGGTCAGTCCAGCGCTGGTCGAGATATGCACCTGCTGCCCAGCCAATAAAAAGGGCTCGGCCAGACGCTGCAGCGCGCCCTGCACGATCTGGTGTACGTAGCCTATATCAGTCAGGCCACTGAGAATCAAGGTGAACTCGTCACCCCCCAGGCGGGCCACCAGGTCCGTCTGCCGCACCCCCATGCGCAGGCGCCGTGCCGCCTCCTGCAGCAGCATGTCGCCTACTTCATGCCCTAGGGTGTCGTTGACTTCCTTGAACAAGTCCAGGTCAAAAAACACCAGCGCCAGAGAGCGGCCATCACGCTGGGCAGCTGCCATATCCTGCTCCAGCCGATTTTGGAACATATGGCGGTTCGGCAAACCGGTGAGGCGGTCAAAGTTGGCCTGGTTCCAGATCATCTGGGCGGCACGCTTGCGCTCGGTCACATCTTCCAGCACCAGGACGAACAGCTGCTCACTGCCCAGGTCGATCTTGCGGCCCGAGATTTCGCACAGCATGGCGTCTTCACGCCCCTCCACCATCGTGTTCTTGACACCTGCAGCCTGGTCCTCCAGGGCGTGCGCAGGCAGCAAGTTGCCCCGGTGCAGCCAGGCCTCGTAGCCCTTGATATGGCCGACACGCTCAATCACATTGAGCACATTGCTCTGGTCTTGTGGGTTGCACCACAGCACCGCATGGCGGGCGCCGACCAGGTCGTCGCGCAGCAGGCCGAACTGGCGCAGCCCCGCGTCGTTGATGTCGACAATCAGGTAGTCTGGCTCATTGCGGCTCACCGTCATGGCCAGCGGCGAGGCATGGAAGATGGCCTTGAACTTGGCCTCGGTAAAGCGCAGCGCGTGTTCGGCCCGCAGCCGGTCATACAGTTCGTGCTGCAGATCTGCGTTCTTGGCGTCACGCTCGGCAATGGCCCGACCGAGGGATTCGCGCATCTGGTCCAGGCTGTGCGCGAGGCTGCCGATCTCGTCATGCCTGTGCCAGTCCAGCGCCTGCTCCAGCTCGCCGCGCGCCAACCTGGCGGTGGCCATTTGCAGCCGATACAGAGGGCGTACCACGCGACGTTCCACCAGCAAAAACACCAGCAGGAATGAAATGCCTACCTGGGCCAGGATAAACAGGCCCAGCTTGGTGAAGTCGGCCCACAGCTGACGCACCACGCGGTCGGTACTGAGCTCCACTGTGACCTGGCCCACACGCCGGCCATCCATCACGATATCGCTTTGCTGGCTCAGCACCGTGCCCTGGCGGCGCGCAGACAGCTCGCTGGAGACAAACACATTGCCGAACTCGTCTTTTATCGTCACGGCCACCACGTCGGCATTGCGCGTGACCGAATCGATCAACTGCTTAGCCACCGCCTTGTCCACATTCCAAATCGGCATGCCCAGGCCGCTGGACAGCAACTGCGTGTATTGCAGCATGGGCTCGCGTATGCGCAAGGTCAACTCACGCTCGTAGCGATTGTTCAGAAGCAGGCTACCCAGCACCAAGGCTGGCAACACAATGCCGAGCGCTACGCCCAGCGTCATGATTTGTCTTAGGGATAGCTTCGGCACGCGGTCCTTTTCCGATGGATGACCTCCAAGCAGTGGCGGTAAATGCGAGCTAAGTACACCGGCAGCCTCCCGTAGACATGGGCCTTATTTCGTGCGCCATAGCTGGATGTTGGTATCGATCATTTTCTTCATCGCGTTTTGACGTGCCAGCTTGTACATGGCCTTGGCCAATGCAGCACGCAATTCGCTGCTGTTACAGGGAGACTTGTGTGAAAGCGTCAGGTACAGGCTCTCGTTGCTGATCGATGTGGCCATGGGCAGCAGCCCATCTATACCCAGCTTGGCAATGTAGGCCAAGGCCGGCGATTCCTCGTACACCAAATAGTCCACCCGCCCTAGCTGCAACATCTTGAGCGCCTGCTCTAGGCTAGGTACGGTAGCGATCTTCAGTGAAGTTTTGGCAAAACGGTCGAAATCCTCGCCAAAACTATTATTAATAACGGTTACACCAGACAGGCCCTGCAGGTCCGCCCAGCGCTGGTATTTGATCGGAGCAGACTGGCGGCCCCACACCAGGGAACGCGTCTCGCGGAACGACGGATAAACGTAGTCCATATAGTCCAGGCGATCCACAGTAAAGAAAGCGCCAGCAACCAGATCAACACGCCCAAGCTTGGCCTCTTCCTGCACACGGGCCCAGGAGCCGGCATAACGTACCTCGATCGGAATGCCGATCTCCTTGGCCACCATTTGCATCAAATCGGCATTCGCGCCAATCAGACGGTTACTGTCGGCGGGATCTCGCCACAAATACGGCGGGTATTCGGGGTTGCCTGTGGCAACCAGCTGTTTACAAGTTTCAGTCGCCCAAGCAAACGATGCCAACGACGCCAGAACGACCAGCAAGAATGCCGGACGCACGCACCGAGACCATGTCTCTTTGAATGGAAAACGGTTGCACATGAACGCCCTTTGAACCCGTAAGTTATGAAAGAGTCTACTATTGAAGAAAGCAATTACAGAAATATGCCTAGACAAGATCGCCATACTACACGTTACAAGTATGAGCCCCTTATGAGCCTTAAGATTTAGTGATCGCAGGCCCCCCAAGCAGGTTACATGCCGGCCACAGCGATGGTCTCGAAGTATGCGCGCCATCACCCTGCCTGCAGAATCATTCAAACCGAAGCATGATGCATATACAAGCCCATCTCCAAGCATGGGCAGCGCGCTGGAAACAAGGATGACGTGGCAGCGAATTGCCAGCCATGCTTTTTTGGTCCGTGCCTGCAGGTGCGCTGGGTACACTGGTAACCATTGGTTTCCGTAGTGCGTTGTTCGAGCTGGACCGCCTGGTGCTGGGACAAGGTGGCGGCCTGGTCGCCATTGCCATGCAACTGCAAGCCTGGCAGCGCATACTGGTACCCAGTCTGGGTGGACTGCTGGCAGGTGCGCTGCTCACCTGGGCCCAGAACCGCACCCCACGAAATGCCCCAAGCGACTATATGGAAGCCGTCGCGCTGGGCAACGGCCATATTCCCGTGCAAGCCAGTCTGGTCCGCAGCGGCTCCTCCCTGCTCAGCATCGCCAGCGGCGGCTCCATAGACCCGAGAGGGCTCCATGGTGCAGTTGGCCGCGCTGGGTGCATCCTTGCTGGTCGCTTACTGCACCAGCGCACAACTGGGTGTGGTCAACAAAAGCAGTCTGCTGTCCACCTACGTGCGCCTAAGCGAATAACCGGCTAGGCGTAGCTAGAGGCAACGATGGCGCCCACCATATCGGCCGTCACGGCCGACAGAGTCAGCCCCAGGTGCCCGTGCCCGGTGTTGTAGAACACGCCAGGTCGCTTGCCTTTGCCCACCCGAGGCAGCAGGTTGGGCATCATGGGGCGCAGCCCGGCCCAGGGCACCACACTTTCGGTGCGCACACCCGGAAAGCACTGCTGTACCCATTCCACCAAAGGACGGATGCGGTCGGCCCGGATATCCCGGTTATAGCCATTGAACTCCGCCGTACCGGCCACGCGGAAGCGGTCCACACCCAAGCGGCTGGTGACCAATTTGGTGCCGTCGTCCAGCAGGCTCACCATCGGTGCAGCAGCCTGGCTTTGTGCATCCTGCAAATTCACCGTAATGGAATAGCCTTTGACGGGATAGATGTTGACGCGGTCGCCCAGCTGCGCCGCCAGGTCGCGGCTGGCGGTACCGGCGCAAACCACCACACCGTCAAAAACATGGGCCTGGCGCTGGGCACCGTCATTGGCAGTGACAGTCACCTGTTTGCCATCGCTCTGCACGGCATCTATGTGCTGGCCATAGCGGGTTTGCACGCCCAGGCGCTCGGCCGCCAAGGCCATGCCGGTGCTGAATTTGTGGATGTCGCCCGTGGTGTCGCTTTCAGTGAAGTAACCGCCGTAGTAGTCGCCAGCCAAGGTGGGCTCGATGGCGCGCATTTCTTGCGGTGTGACCGCGCGGCGCTCCAGCCCGCCCTGGGCCAGCAATTTGGAGACCTTGCCGGCATGGTCGAAGCTGGCTTTGTCACGGTAGATGTGCAGAATGCCTTCGCGCTTGTGGTCAAAGTCCAGCCCTTCCGCATCCGCCCAGGCATTCAGGTGCTCACGCGCAGCAATGGCAAGGCGGGTGGTCTCCACCGTGTTTTTCTCGTAGTGCGGGATGGCAGCAATGAACTCGGCAAACCAGGCCAGCTTGTGCCAGCTCGGCTTGGGGTTGACCAATAAAGGTGCGTCGCTCTTGAGCATCCACTTCAGCCCCTTGAGCACGGTAGACCAATGGTTCCATACCTCGGCGTTCGACACCGAAAACTGCCCGCCATTGGCAAACGATGTTTCCATGGCCGCATAGCGGTGTTTTTCAAACAAAGTGACCGCGAAACCCCGCTTTGCGAGGGCATATGCCGTGGTCACGCCCGTAATACCGCCGCCTATAACAGCAAACTTTTTCATGATGAGAGTTCCAAAACGTCAAAGTGGGGATAGCAACAAGCGTGCGCAGCTATCGCCCCTCTGTTTTGGACCTGAGAGATTCACGACCGGCACATAGCCAAGCCGCTTGCTCCTGCGGTGAACCGGGTGACGAAACCCGGTTGCTCTTCAGATGTGTGTGACAGGTACCGGTCCTTTTGCCTGAAAGTTTCCGGGGCGGTTGCTCCTTCGGCGCTGTGGGCAAACTTGTTGAGCAACAAGGGCCCCAGACTCTCCCGGTACCTGCCGCAATTATCGCATGGGGTTCGCGTACCCCAGGACCGTAATGGCTCGGTCAATCAATTGAATCCGCCCATAAGGCCGACTGATTTACCCGGCCGAACCGCGCTCTAATTTTTCGCAGGCTCGGCCGCACTGCGCCTGCCGTGCACCGACACCGGCAGGTCACCATGCACGGTGACGCGGCGCACCACGCGGTGCTGGTCGCCGTAGTCGTTGATCGCGTAGTGCTGGGTCGCGCGGTTGTCCCAGATGGCCACATCGCCCTCGGCCCAATGCCAGCGCACGGTGTTTTCCAGCCGCGTGATGTGGTGCTGGAAGATCTCGAACAGGCGCTGCGAGTCGTGGGTGTTGTAGCCCACAAAGCGCTTCAGGAAATGCCCGGCCACCAGGCTGCGCTCGTCGGTTTCGGGGTGTACGCGCACCAGCGGATGGCGGGCCTCGATCAGGCGCGAGGTAAACACTTCGCGGTAATGCTTGGCGCCGTGGGCATCCACTTCGACGCGGGTGGCGGCGTAGTCGTAGTCGTTGCCATGCACCGCCCACAAGGTATCTGCCAGGGCCTTCAGCTCGGTCGGCAACTGCTTGTAGGCCTCGGCGGTATTCGCCCACACCGTGTCGCCGCCCTGCTGCGGAATGGTCAGCGCGCGCAGCACCGATACCTTGGGATAAGCGGCTTCGAAGGTCACGTCGGTATGCCAGGAATTAGCCCGGCCGCCGTGGTTCGAGTCCAGCTCCAGAATCTCGGTACCGCTGCGCGAGGGCACGGTGGGGTGCGGCACGATGCTGCCCCAGCGCCCGGCAAACAGCTGGTGCTCGGCATCGTCCAGATGCTGCTGGCCGCGGAAGAACAGCACCTTGTGCTGCAGCAGCGCCTGGTGGATGGCAGCAAAGGTTTCGGGCGCCAACTGGCCCGACAGGCGCACGCCTTGTATGCGTGCACCAATCCGCCCCGCCAAAGGATGGATATCGAGTGTGGGAATGACTTCAGCCTGGGGAGCATTGAGAACAGCGGACATGCAATTTCCTTTGGAGTGACGGTGGTTAAGAAAACACCTGTCCATGCTAGGAAGCCCGGTGCCGAAACCAAAGCACGGAATTCGCATGTGCATCTACACCGCACAGATGCGCATATGCATGCGCAATTTCCTTCGTTGTTGCGTAGGCCTTGCCAATCTACGCTGCAACTTCACGACAACTCCCAAGGGACATGCATGCGAACCGTTTTCAAGCTATTCACCGCCATGGCAGTGGCCTTCGGGCTGTCGGCCCAGGCCCTGGCGCAAGAGGCCCTGGAAGTCACCGACATCCGCTACCAGGGCTCGGCCGGCCAGGTGGTCTGGATTGAACTGGCCGAAAGTCTGGGCTATCTAGCGCCGCTGAAAGCCAAGTGGGTGGGCAACACCATCAGCGGCCCGCAGGACGTGCAGGCCGTGGTCACCGGCGACATCGATATCGGTGGCGCCTTCAATGGCGCGCTGGTCAAGCTGCTGGCCAAGAAGGCGCCGGTGAAAGCCGTGCTCGGCTACTACGGCGTGGACGACAACACCTGGACCGGCTATTACGTGAAGACCGACAGCCCGATCAAGACCGCCCGCGACCTGCTGGGCAAGAAAGTGGCGGTCAACACCCTGGGCGCCCACCACGAGTTCATGGTGCGCGAATACCTGGAGCGCAACAAGCTCAACGATGAGGACGCAAAACAAGTCACCCTGGTGATCACGCCGCCGGTTACTGGCGAGCAGGCGCTGCGGCAGAACCATGTGGACGTCACCACGCTGGGCGGCATTCTGCGCGACAAGGCACTGGAGCGCGGCGGCATCCGCCCGCTGTTTACCGACCAGGAACTGTTCGGCAACTTCACCGCCGGCTCGCTGGTGATGCGCAACAAGTTCCTGGAGCAAAACCCCAAGGCCTCCAAGCACCTGATAAGCGCACTGGCCCGCTCCATCGAATGGGCGCGCAAGACGCCGCCGGCCGAAGTGCGCGCCACGTTCGAGAAGATCATCAAGGCCCGCGGCCGCGCCGAAAGCGCCGACGCCATCCAGTACTGGAAGAGCACCGGCGTGCCGTCCATTGGCGGCGTGGTGCAAGACAAGGAGCTGCAAGTCTGGATCGACTGGCTGGTGAAGGAAGAGGTCATCAAGCCCGGCCAGATCAAGCCCGCCGACCTGTACACCAATGCCTACAACCCCTACGCCACCGGCGCCAAGGTAGCCGCAAAATGAGCGCCGGCAATATCCGCTTTGAGCATGTGCGCAAGGAATTCACCGTGCGCGCTGACGATGGTGGCCCGGAGCAACGCTTTGTGGCCCTGGACGACGTTTCGCTGGAGGTGCGGGCCGGCGAATTCCTGGTGTTGGTGGGGCCCAGCGGCTGCGGCAAATCTACGCTGCTGGACCTGCTGGCCGGCCTGACCTTGCCCACCAGCGGCCGCGTGCTGCTGGACGGCAAAGCCATCACCGGCCCAGCGCGTGACCGCGGTGTGGTATTCCAGCAGTACGCGCTATTCCCCTGGCTCACGGCGCTGGACAACGTGGCCTTTGGCCTGGAGATAGCCGGCGTTGGCCTGCGCGAGCGCCGCGCCAAGGCCGCCAGCTACCTGGACCTGGTGGGCCTGAGCGCGTTTGCCAACCGCTACCCGCACGAGCTGTCGGGCGGCATGAAGCAGCGAGTGGCGATTGCCCGCAGCCTGGCTTATGAGCCCCAGGTGCTGCTGATGGACGAGCCCTTTGCCGCGCTGGACGCACAGACCCGCGAGACCCTGCAGGAGGAGCTGGTGGACATATGGCAGCGCACCGGCAAGACCATTGTGTTCATCACCCACGGCATCGACGAGGCGGTGGTGCTGGGCCAGCGCGTGGCGGTGATGACCTCCCGGCCCGGCCGTATCAAGCAGATTGTGGACATCCCGGACGCACTGCGCGCCGACACGCAGGACGTGCGTTCTCTGCCACTGTTTGGCGAACTGCGCCACGCAATCTGGTCGCTGCTGCACGACGAAGTGGCCGCCGCCCGGCAGCAGCGCCGCGCCCGCATCGCAGCCCTACCCATGCTACCCACGCTACCCACGTTAAAGGAAAGCCTCCATGTCTGAACTCAGCCTCGCCGCCGGCCACCCGCCGCTGGCCTTGCCCCAGGCGCCGCGCTGGGCGCGCCTTTACCGCATCTACCAGCACACCCGCAGCGCGCTCTGGCGCTCGGCTCTGGTCCTGGCGCTGGCCCTGCTGTGGGAACTGGCGCCGCGCCTGGCGCTGACCGACTCCACCTTTCTGCCACCGCTGAGCGAGGTGCTGGCCGCCGGTTGGGCCCTGGCGTTGAACGGTCAGCTCTGGCAGCATGCCTCGGCGAGCCTGGCGCGCGCCCTCGGCGGCTTTGCGCTGGCCGTGCTCTACAGCGTGCCGCTCGGGCTGGCGATCGGCTGGTACCGGCGCCTGGGCCAGTTTGTGAACCCGATGATCGAGCTGCTGCGCAATACCGCGCCGCTGGCCCTGCTGCCGGTGTTCATCCTGCTGCTGGGCATAGGCGAGGTGTCCAAAGTGGCGATGGTGGTGTATGCCTGCTCCTGGCCACTGCTGCTGAACACCATCTCGGCGGTGAAACAGGTCGACCCGCTGCTGATCAAGTCGGCGCGCACCATGGGCGCCAGCCCGCGCCAGCTGTTCCTGAAGGTGATCCTGCCGGCCTCGGTGCCGACGATTTTTGTCGGCATCCGCCTGGCCAGTGCCACCGCCATCCTGGTGCTGGTGGCCGCCGAAATGGTCGGCGCCAAGTCGGGCCTGGGCTTTCTGATCATCTACGCGCAGTACAGCTTTCTGATCCCCGACATGTACTTCGGAATCATCGCCATCACCGCCATCGGGGTGGCCTGGAACTTCGCGCTAGAGCTGCTGGAACGCCGCCTCACCGCCTGGAAACCAGCACCGCTGAGCGCCTAAGCACCTGACCACATCCACTTCAGAAAGCACATATGACTCAACGCAAACTGCGCCTGGGCGCCTTCATCATGGCCACCGGCCACCACATCGCTGCCTGGCGGCACCCGGGCGCGCAGATCGATTCGGGCGTCAACATCGACCACTACATCGAGGTCGCCAAGACGGCAGAACGCGGCCTGTTCGACCAGGTCTTCGTGGCCGACAGCCCCGGCCTGTGGTTCGAGGGTGACGACGAGGCCTTCAGCCGCCAGGGCCGGGTGTCGCACTTCGAACCGGTGACGCTGTGGGCCGCGCTGTCGGCCGTGACCCAGCACATCGGCTTTGTCGCCACGGCCTCCACCACCTACGAGGACCCGTATTTGCTGGCGCGCAAATTCGCCTCGCTGGACCACCTGAGCAAAGGCCGCGCAGCCTGGAACGTGGTGACCACCAGCGCCGAAAACGTCTACGGCAATTTCGGCCTGGACAAACACCCCGATCCCGAAACCCGCTACGAGCGCGCACAGGAGTATGTGGACGTGGTCAAAGGCCTGTGGGACAGCTTTGAAGACGATGCCTTCAGCCGCGATGCGGCCAGCGGCGTGTACTTCGACCCAGCCAAGCTGCACACGCTGAACCATGCGGGCAAACACCTGAAGGTCAAGGGCCCGCTGAACATCGAGCGCCCGCCGCAGGGCTACCCGGTGATCGTGCAGGCCGGCTCGTCCGAGCCCGGCAAGGAGCTGGCCGCCGCCAGCGCCGAAGCCATCTTCACCGCCTGGACCAGCCTGGCCGAAGCCCAGGCCTTCTACAGCGATGTGAAAGGCCGGCTCGCCAAATACGGTCGGCGGCCCGAGCAGCTGCTGGTGCTGCCTGGCATCTCGCCGGTGGTCGGCCGCACCCAGGCCGAGGCCGAGGCCAAATGGGCCGAACTGCAGAAGCTGATCCATCCCTCGGTAGGCCTTAGCACCCTGGCACCTTTCTGGCCCGGTGAAGACCTTTCGAAGTGGAACCTGGACGCCCCGCCGCCCTACATCCCGCAGCCGCCGCTGGGCCGCAACAGCCGCGCCCATGTGGTGCTGGAGCTGGCCCGGCGCGACAAGCTCACCGTGCGCCAGCTCTACGAATACCTGGCCGGCGCGCGCGGCCACTGGGTGGTGGTGGGTACGCCGGAATCGATTGCCGACAAGATGCAAAGCTGGTTTGAAAACGGCGCGGCCGATGGTTTCAATGTGATGCCGCCGGTGCTACCCGAGTCGCTGGACGACTTTGTGGACCTGGTGATTCCCGAGCTGCAGCGCCGTGGCCTGTTCCGCACCGCATACGAAGGCACGACGCTGCGCGAAAACCTGGGACTGGAGCGACCAGTCAACCAGTTCAGCGTGCAAGCCCGCAAAACGGCTTGATCACGCCAACTGCAACGCTATAGTATCCATAGCTACTAGCACAGGAAATACCTGCGTTAGAGCCCTATTTTCCCTGATTAGATACCTACCTCAGACGTACCACCACAACCGTTCGCCCTGAGCTTGTCGAAGGGCTCCATTAGCAGGCCCTTCGACAAGCTCAGGGCGAACGGGGGCTTTAATGTGCGAGGTTGCCATCTGAGGCATGTAGCTAATCAGGCTGTTTTCTCAATAAAACTCAGTGGCGACCGGCTACAAAAGACTCAAACTCCAGGCTAGCCAGGGGCCGGGAGAACAGATAGCCCTGGGCATAGTCGCAACCGGCGGCCGCCAGCAGGTCGCACTGCTGCGCGGTTTCCACGCCCTCGGCCACCACCTGCATGCCCAACTCGTGGGCCATCACGATCATGGCCTTGCACAGCGCCAGCTCGGTGGACGCAGGACGCAGGTGGCGCACAAACGACTGGTCGATCTTGATGAGGTCGATGTCAAACTTCTGCAGGTACGACAGCGACGAATAGCCCGTACCAAAGTCGTCCAGCGATACCTGGATGCCCGCCTCGCCCAGCTCCAGCAGATGCCCGGTCACGCGGGGGTTGGCATCCAGCAGCAGGCCTTCGGTGATTTCCACCACAATGCTTGAGCCGGGCAAACCCAGCGCCTGCAGCTGCTGGGCCCAGGCCTGTTTGCCGCTGCCGTCGTGGTGGAACTGTGCAGGGGACTTGTTCACGCTGATCTGGAAGTCGGGGTGCACGCTGCGGCGCCAGGCCTGCACCTGCAGGGCTGCCTGCTGGAACACCCATTCACCGATGTCCACGATCAAACCGCTGGACTCGGCAATCGGTATGAACTCTGCCGGGCTGACCAGGCCGCGCAGCGGGTGCTGCCAGCGTATCAACGCCTCGGCCTTGTGCACCGCACCGGTGGCCAGCTCCACAATCGGCTGGTAGACCAAACGAAACTGCTGATCCTGCAGGCCGGCGCGCAGGTCGTGGGCCAGGCGCACCCGGGTTTGCGCCGCCTCCTGCAAGGCGGGGGTGAAAAAGCTGAACCGGTTACGCCCTGCCCCCTTGGCCACATACAGCGCCTGATCGGCGTTCTTCAGCAGGTCGTCAATATCACGCGCATCGGTCGGATACAGCGTGATGCCGATGCTGGCAGACACAAACACCTGCTCGTTGCCCAGCTGGAACACCTTGTCCACCGCCCGCAGAATTTTTTGCAGCGTGGGCTCCAGCCGGGGGGCATCGCTGACCTCAGTCAGGATCACGGTGAACTCGTCGCCACCCATACGGGCCACCGTATCGGCTTCCCGCACGCAGTCCTGGATACGCTGCGCCGCTTGCACCAACAGCAGGTCGCCATTGCCGTGGCCCAGGGTGTCGTTGACCTCCTTGAAGTGGTCCAGATCAATGAACAGGATGGCCAGTTGCTGCGCGTCGCGCTTGCAACGCTTGATCTCCTGCTCCAGCCGGTCACGCAGCATGCGCCGGTTGGGCAGACCGGTAAGCGTGTCAAAAAATGCCTGCTGGCGCACCAAGGCCTCGGCGGATTTGCGGTCGGTGATGTCGGTATGGGTACCGATCATGCGCAGCGGCCGCCCATCGGTATCGCGGTTGATCAGCATGCCCCGGCTCAGTACCCACTTCCAGCTGCCGTCCTTGCACCGTATGCGGTGCTCGTTGTGGTAGATCGCGGTGTGCCCCTGGAAATGGGCATCGCGGTCCAGCGCCATCTGCGCAACATCATCCGGATGGGTGCGGCTATCCAGCTCCGCAGCCATATTGGGAATCTCGCCTTCCTGGAAACCATACATTTCCACCAGGCGTTTGGAGAAATGCTCGACCCCGCTCTGGATATCCCAATCCCAGACACCGTCGCCGGTACTTTCCAAAGCCAGCTTCCAGCGGTTCTCAGCGTCCTGCAAGGCCAACTGCGTCTGCTTGCGCTCCGTAATGTTCTGCAGCACCAAAGTGCGTGACACCAGCCGGCCGTCCTCTCTGACTGAAGTTCCCACTGCATGCACCCAGATGCGCTCGCCCCGGAAGGTAACGGCTTCCAACTCATAGTCGTGCGAATCAGGCTGGTGCTGCGTATCGGCATACGAAGCCCATATCTTGGCGATGGAAGCCGGTGTAAACACCCGCTCTAAGGACTCCATCCGCGTGCTGGGCGTGTACTCCTCCGGTGTGGTCTGAAAAATGCGGTACATGCCCTCGGTCCAGAACACCCGGTTGGTCAGCAGGTCCACCTCCCAGCCGCCCACTTGCGCAAGCGACTGCATGGCGGTCAGCAACCGGTCCAGGCGCTTACGCGCAGTCTGCGCCTGCACATAGTCCGACACATCGGCAAAGGTGCGTACCACGCCGCCATCGGATAACTGCTGGCTTTTGACCTCCAAGGTGCGCCCGGTATGCGTCACGCGCAGATAGTGCCCTGGAATCGCAGATTTGCCACCGCTCAGCACATAGCTGCGCGCATGGCTTTCCACCCAGCCCCCCTCGGGGCCGAAATCACCGCGTGCCGTTTGAAACTGGTTGACCTGCTCCAGCGTCGGGTGGGTGGCCAGAAAGCTCTCCGGCAGGTCCAGCAGCTCGCACACCCTGGGGTTGAACAAGATCAGGCGCCGATCCGCATCGAACACAAACAACCCTTGGCTGATACTGGCCATGGTGGTCTGCAGCAGCCGGGACTGCTCCAGCAGCCGCGCATTCAAACCCAGCAGCTGCTCCTCGGACTGCTTGTGGGCGCTGATATCGGTATGGGTGCCAATCATGCGCAGCGGCCTGCCCTGCGCATCCCGGCTGACGATCAGGCCATGCGACAGTATCCAGACCCAGTGCCCATCCTTGTGGCGCATGCGCAGCTGCGTGATGTAATCGGGCGCGGTACCGTCCAGATAGGCGTGGACCGCACTCTGCATCAGCGCCAGATCGTCAGGATGCACCATGTGCACAAAGTTGGCGTAGCCGCCCTGCACCTCGCCGCCGCTATAGCCCAGGATTTCCTCCCAGCGCCGCGAATGGGTCTGCGTGTCGTTCACCAGATCCCACTCCCATACCCCTACACCCGAGCCCTCCAAGGCGACTTTCCAGGGGTTGTCTTCGGTATCTTGGTCTGGCGCGCGGGTCCAGTTGGGCGGCGTCGCTGGGCTAGTGGTGACGAATGGAGCAGTCAAGTGGGATGGACCAGATACAGGCTGGATTCGGGCAGAGGAAGGTTCTAAAAATTTGATGCCATAGATTACTTCAGCGCACAGCAGATAGCCACCACTGGCAAGCCTTCTGTTTAGCCATCATATTCATAGCAACAAACCCATCATAAATCTACGCCAGCGGCATGTTTAAGCCTGAATTCTGAGGTTTATTTTCTCGGCTCCGCTCGCGTAATCGCTGTGCACGATGCTCGCCTTGGCGTGCCATCTGCGCAGCAGCCCATCATCGCCGCAGCCAACATTCAGTTTTTACAGAATAAATACTTCTTATTAATCTGCTTTTTCAGAAGCATTCACAGACCTACTATGCAAAGCACATCAACTTGATACCCAAGGAGCACAACCCATGAAAAAGATACTCTCCCTAATGGCCGTGGTCATGGCCCTAGGCCTGTCCACCATCGCTGTAGACGCGGAAGCGGCCAAGCGCATGGGCGCGGGCAAATCCCTGGGCATGCAGCGCCAGGCCACACCCGATAAATCGCCCACCGCCACGCCGGCACAAACGCCCGCGGCCAACTCGGCCGCAGCGGCCGCTCCCGGCGCCGCAGCTGCGGCTGCAGCCCCCAAGCGCTCCTGGATGGGCCCGCTGGCCGGTCTGGCCGCGGGCTTGGGCCTGGCCGCACTGGCATCGTCCTTGGGTTTTGGTAGCGAACTCGCATCCATGCTGATGTTCGGTCTGCTGGCTGCCGCCATCATGGCGGCCGTGGGCTTCTTCATGCGCAAACGCGCTGCAGCACGCCAGCAACCCTCGGCAGCGCGCATAGGCGGCATGCAATACGCCACGGCAGGCGCTCCGGCAGACCTGAGCCCCGCAGCTCCGGCCTACAAGATGTCCATGCCCGGCGGCTCCAGCATTGGTGCCAACCTGGCGGCCAAGCCGCGCATTCCTGCGGACTTTGATGTGGTCGGTTTTGTGCGCAATGCCAAGGTCAACTTCATCCGCCTGCAGGCCGCCAATGACGCCGGCAATCTGGAAGACATCCGCCAGTTCACCACGCCGGAAATGTTTGCCGAGCTGAAGATGGACCAGTCCGACCGCGGCGCCGCCAAACAGCAGACCGATGTGGTGAATGTCGATGGCGAGGTACTGGAAGTCGCCGAAGAAAACGGCCAGTACGTGGTCAGCGTACGCTTCATCGGCCAGATCCGCGAAGACGGCGGCACGCCCGAAGCCTTTGACGAAATCTGGCACCTGACCAAGCCCCTGCAAGGCGCGGGCGGTTGGATTCTGTCCGGCATCCAGCAAAGCTAAGCGCTCTGCGCTGCCCGTGAAAGGCTCCGGTGTACAAGCACCGGGGCCTTTTACTTTGGACGGCACATGACAACGCACAAGAAATCAGCCCCTAGCGCAGTATTTACCAGCGCTAGCAGCTATCAAAATAGAAGCAAGCAGCAGAAAGCCCCGACAGCCCGTGTCGCAGCCAAATTTTTGCAAAAATGGCGCCATGACCGCCCCCACCCTCTCCCCCCGCGCTCCCCGTGCTCCCCGCTATTGGCTGATGAAGTCCGAACCCGAAGAGTGTTCCATCGACGACGCGCTGGCCGCCCCAAGCGCCACCGTCCCCTGGACCGGCGTGCGCAATTACCAGGCCCGCAACTTCATGCGCGACGACATGCGGGTCGGCGACGGCGTGCTGTTCTACCACTCCAGCTGCGCTGAACCGGGAATCGCCGGCATCGCCCGCGTGGCCTCCGGCACACGCGTAGACCCCACCCAGTTCGACCCGGCCTCACCCTACTGCGACCCCAAGTCCACCCCCGACAAACCCCGCTGGCTACTGCTGGATGTGCAGGCCCTGCGCAAGACGCGGGTGCTGGGTTTGGCCGAACTGCGCGAACAGCCGGCGCTGGCCGAGATGCGGGTGCTGCAGCGGGGCAACCGGCTGTCGATCACGCCGGTGGAGCCGGGCGAATGGGATGTGATTACGCAGCGGCTGCTGGCCTAGCCAGGAACAACCGCCTTATCGGGCGCCCGGTACACCAGCACCTTCAAGGCCCGATCCTCCGACACGTCGGCGAACACCGCCGGGTTCGCTACGCGCTCGACAAAGGTCAGCTCGGGTGCCAGTTCAGCCATCTGGTCCTGTAGAAATGCGACGCCCAGCTCGGGTGCATTCAGGCACAAGAGCGCGTGGCCGCCGGGCATCAGCAGGTCGGGCAGGCGGCGCATCAGGCGGGCGTAATCCTTGGTGGCGACAAAGCTGCCTTTTTGGTAGCTGGGCGGATCCACGATGATCAGGTCGTAGGCGCCGCCGCGGTTGATCTTGCCCCAGGTGGTGAAGATATCGTGCGGCAGAAAACTGGCGCCGGTGGTCAAACCGTTGCGCTGGTGGTTTTGCTGCCCCGTGGCAATGGCGCCGTGGCCCATGTCCACGTTGAGCACATGTTTGGCCCCCGCCTGCAATGCCACTACCGAGAACGCGCAGGTGTAAGCGAACAGGTTCAGCACGCGGAAGTTGGCGCGGCCGGCGACATGCTCGCGCACCCAGCGCCGGCCCTCGGCCATGTCGAGAAACAGGCCGTGGTTCTGGCCCTTGAGCACATGCACACGGTAGCGTGCGCCCTGCTCCGTCACCACATGCGGGTCGGGTACAACGCCTGCCATCAGGCGGGCCTCCGAACGGCCGTCAAACCGGCATTGGTAGACCCAGTTCAACGGCTCGCCCGGCGCCAGCTGCTGCCAGCGGGCCTCCAGCGCGGCGCCGATGGCGGCCAGCTCGTCGTCACTGGCGGGCTGGAAGCTGGTCAAGAGCAAGACCGGAGGAAAGGCGTCCAGCGCCCAATGTTCGCAGCCTGGATACAGGCCACCCCGACCGTGGAAGATGCGCTGGGCGTCGGTGGGCAGGACCATCGTGGCGATGGTGTCGAGCAAGGCTTGCATGGCTTGGCGTCTGGAAAATCAAACGCCGATGGTAAAAGAAAAAGCCGCGCAGCCCTGGTTTCATCTGCGCGGCCAGCTACTTTTTCCGTAGCACCCTGATCTACTGGTTCAGGATGCTTGGAGTTGCGCCAGCAAGCTATCCAGGCTGCCGTACAAGGCATTGCCGCGTACCAGGTGCCGGCCTTGGGCATTCACAAGCACCAGGTTGGGCACGCCCTGGGCACCCAGTTGCTGCATATCGCGCTGGGCGTCGGCCATGCGCTCGCGGTTGGCAGCAGTCAATGCTGCATCCGCCTGCAACAACTGCTCAACGGCCGCATCCAGCCGCAGGCCGCGCAACAGCTCGGCCAAGACCGCCACGGACGTGGTGTCCAGGCCATCCACGTAGCGGGCCTCCTGGATTGCACGCAGCGCGTCGAACTCCCGCTCTGGCGCGGTGCGCTGCACGGCGGTCAACGCCAGGGTGGCGGGGCCGGAGTCGAAACGCTGGCCGTGCTTGCCCAGCACCTGGCTGCGGTAGAGCGGGGTGAAGCGCTGGCCCGTCAGGCGTTCTATGCGTTCGTCGTTGCTCCAGGCGTAGGCGGCAAAGTCGGCGTCCATGGCGCGGCTACCCGCCCCGGCAAACAAGCCCGTGGGGGCGATCTCCAGCTGCACACCCGGCGCGTTGCGCAGCTTTTGCAAGGCGGGGGCCGCGCCGTAGCACCAGCCGCACAAGGGGTCCATAAGATAGCGAAGGCTTACCATTTCATTTCGCCCTTGTTCACCTTCGCACCAATGTCCAGCACCATGGCACCACCCACTGCAGGGAAGGCCTTGTTCATGGCGTCTATCAGCTCAGCGCTGTTCTTGCTGCTGGCCAGGTTCTTCTCGAAGGTCTGCAAATAGGTCTTGGTATAGCCGATGCTGCTGGCATCGATGGGCGTACCCGCCTGCATATGGCCGGGCACGACGATGGCCGGCTGCAGCGCGGCCATCTCGTCCAGCTGGGCCAGCCAGGCGCTGCGCTCGGCCACGGTTTGCGTGTCTGCCGTCCACACATGCAGATTGCCGAACACGCCGATATTGCCCACCACCGCCTTGATGGACGGAATCCAGGCGTAAGGACGGTGTGCCAGCGCGCCCGTGGTGCCACGGATCTCCACCTTCTCGCCGTCCACCGTCAAGCTGTTGCCATCGATGGCATGGGGCAGTACGGGCGTACGCGGGGCGTTGGCGCCCATCTTGGGGCCCCAGAAGACCACCTTGCCGGCATGCTTGGCGCTCAGCTTGGCCAGCACGGCCGGCGTGGTCACCACATCAGCCTGGGGGAATATCTCCTTCAGCGCTTCCACGCCGAAGTAGTAGTCGGGGTCGGCCTGGCTGACGTAGATCGTCTTCAGTTGCTTGCCGCTGTCCAGCACATTGGCGGCGATGCGCAGCGCGTCGGCGCGGGTAAAGCCAGCGTCGATCACCATGGCTTCCTTCTCGCCGTAGACCAGGGTGGAGTTGACGTTGAAGCTATTGCCATCGGCGTTGTAGACGCGCAGCTGCAAAGGCTGGGCGGCAGAAGCTGCGCCGGTAACGACGGTGATGGTGGCGGCGACAAGAGAAGTACGGAGCATGGTGGTTTCCTGGGTAGGTGTTGCGATGAAAGGCAGTTTAGTTTCACCATTCAAACCAATAAACCCCATAAACTACGCATTACTGTTGCACAAATCGACCCAATATGGACCGCATTACCGCCATGCGTGTGTTTGCCGAAGTCGCCACCAGCGGCAGCTTCAGCGCCACCGCCGACAAGCTCGACATGTCCCGCGCCATGGTGACGCGCTATGTCACCGAGATGGAGAACTGGCTGCAGGCGCGGCTGCTGCAGCGCACCACACGCCGCGTGACGCTGACCGACGCCGGCGAACAGGCCCTGCGCCGCAGCCAGCAAATGCTGGAGCTGGCCAGCGCGGTGGAAGAAGAAACCGCCAGCGGCAGTGACACCCTGCGCGGGCAGCTGCGGCTGACCGCCAGCATGTCCTTCGGCCACGCCCACCTGGCGGCCGCCATCACCGAGTTCCTGGCCGTACACCCCCTGCTCTCGGTGGACCTGCAGGTGGGCGATAGCACCCTGAACCTGGTGGAGGCGCGCATCGACCTGGCCATACGCATCAGCAGCGAGCCCGACCCCATGCTGATCGGCCGCCCGCTGGTAGCTTGCGAATCGGTGCTGGTGGCCTCGTCGCAGTACATCCAAGCACACGGCATGCCGCAGCACCCCGGGGAGCTGGCGCAACAACGCTGCCTGAGCCATGCCACCGTGGGCAAAAGCCTGTGGAAGCTGTCACGCAACGACGAGGTGGTGGAGGTGCGCGTAAACAGCCCATTTAGCGCCAACGAGGCCACCGTGCTGCTACAGGCCGCGCTGGCGGGCGCGGGCATTGCCCTGCAGCCCAGCTACCTGGTCAACAGCTATCTGCGCAGCGGTGCGCTGGTGCAGGTGCTACCCGACTGGCAGGTGCCGACGATGACGGTGTACGCCCTGTACCCCTCGCGCCGCCATCTGTCGCCCGCCGTGCGGGCCCTGGTGGACCACCTGGTGGCGCACTTCAAGATTGCCCCGTGGGCGCTCGCCGCCTAAGCCGCCGGAGCAGGTTTTAGGCGATCTGCGCGATCACTGCGCCCAGCGCTTGCAGCGTGCCCGCCTGCGCCGCCAGCGTGATGCGGCCGCTGCGGTGGGCCGTGACCTGCATCTCCATCTTCATGGCTTCCATGACGGCGATCACATCGCCCTCCTGCACCGCGTCGCCCTCGCCCACCTTCCAGGCCTGCAGATTGCCGGCAATGGGCGAGCTGACGGCGCTGGCGTCCACCGCCGCCTCGGGCGTGGCAGTCTGCACTGCGCTGCCAGAGGCATTCGCCAAACCCTGCAGCAGCACGGCCGGCAGGCCCAGCAGCACGCGGCGGCCGTCGATCTCGATGGCGGTGCGCAGCAGGCTGCTATCGGGCTGGGGTTCGGCGCGTGCCTGGGCCTGGATGGCCTCGGCCAGCGGTGCGACGAAGTCAGACTCGATCCAGCGCGTATGCACCTTGAAGCCATCGGCACCGACAAAGTCCGGGTGCGTAATCACCGCGCGGTGGAACGGCAGCACCGAGGCCACGCCTTCGATCTTGAACTCGCGCAGCGCACGGCGGGCGCGGGCCAGCGTCTGCTCGCGGGTGGCGCCGGTGACGATCAGCTTGGCCATCAGCGAATCGAAGGTGCCTGGCACCACCGAGCCAGCCAACACGCCCGTGTCCAGCCGCACGCCGGGGCCGGACGGCGGGTCGAAGCGCAGCACCGGGCCGGGCGTGGGCAAGAAGCCCCGGCCCACGTCTTCGGCGTTGATGCGGAACTCGATGGAATGGCCCAGCGGCGCCGGCGTCTGCGTGATGGACAGCGGTAGGCCATCGGCCACGCGCAGCTGCTCCACCACCAGGTCCACACCGGTGGTCTGCTCGGTGACCGGGTGCTCCACCTGCAGACGGGTATTCACCTCCAGGAAGGAAATGGCACCGCTTTGGCTCAGCAAAAACTCCACCGTGCCGGCACTCACATAACCCGCCGCAGCGCAGATGTCGCGCGCCGAGCTGTGGATGCGCTCGCGCTGCGCATCGCTCAGGAAGGGCGCGGGCGCCTCCTCCACCAGCTTCTGATTGCGCCGCTGCAGCGAGCAGTCGCGCGTGCCCAGCACCACCACGTTGCCGTGGGTGTCGGCCAGCACCTGGGCCTCGATATGGCGGGGCTTGTCCAGAAACTGCTCGACAAAGCATTCGCCACGGCCGAAGGCGGTGACGGCCTCGCGCACGGCGGACTCGAACAGCTCGGCCACCTCGTCCATGCGCCAGGCGATCTTCATGCCACGGCCGCCGCCGCCAAAGGCCGCCTTGATGATGATGGGCAGGCCATGCTGCTCGGCAAAGGCCAGCACCTCGCTGGCGTCTTTCACCGGGTCGGGCGTGCCGACCACCAGGGGCGCGCCGACCTTGAGTGCGATCTTGCGGGCCTGCACCTTGTCGCCCAGCTGGGCGATGGTGCTGGGCGAGGGGCCGATCCAGGCCAGGCCCGCGTCGATCACCGCCTGGGCAAAAGCCTGGTTCTCGGACAGGAAGCCGTAGCCGGGGTGCACCGCGTCGGCACCGCTCTTGCGCGCCACCTCCAGCAGCTTGGCCATGTTCAGGTAGGTGTCGGCCGGGCGGTCGCCGTCCAGGCCATAGGCCTCGTCGGCCATGCGTGCGTGCAGCGCGTCGATGTCGGCATTGGCGTAGACGGCCACGGACTGCACACCGTAGTCGGCACAGGCGCGGGCGATACGGACGGCGATTTCGCCTCGGTTCGCGATCAGGACTTTTTTCATATTCACAACTCTGCAAATGTTCGGATGGGGTTAAAGCGCAGCCAGGCCCCCACGGGGATCTGCCCTGCGCGGTCCAGGTGGTACGGCGCCACGCAGGCGATCACCGGGTAGCCGCCGGTCAGCGGGTGGTCGGCCAGGAACAGCACGGGTTGGCCGCTAGGAGGCACCTGCAAGGCGCCCAAGGCCGTGCCCTCGCTGGGCAACTCGCCGGTGCTGGCGCGGTCCAGCGGCACTTCGCCGGCCAGGCGCAGGCCTACGCGATTCGACTGGACGGTGACCTGCCAGCGCTGGGCCGCCAGGCGCTCTACCGCTGCGGCGCTAAACCAGTCGGTGCGCGGGCCCATGACCACGTCCAGCACCACCTCTTGCTGCAGCGTGGGCAGGTCCTCGGGCGGTAGTTCAAAGGCGCCCACCACCATGCTGGCCGGAGCTGGGCGTACGCCCAGCAGCTCGCCAGCAGCCAGCGGCGCTGGGCCGACGTTGGCCAGGGTGTCGGTGGCGCAACTGCCCATCACCAGCGCTTCGTCAAAACCACCGCGCACCGCTAGATAACAGCGCGCGCCGGCCTCGGGCTGGCCCACGGCCAGGATGTCACCATCGGCCAAGGCCACGGCTTGGTAGCGCGGCACAGACCAGCGGCTGCCCGCAGCGGTGGTCACCGTCAGAGGCGCATCGGCACCGGTGACGGCCACTACGTTCTCGCCCTGGCTTTGCAACTGCAGGCCACCGCCCACGGTCTCCAGCGCAGCGGCGTTGCTGGCATTGCCGACCAGGCGGTTGGCGGCCTTGAGCGCCGTAGGGTCCATGGCGCCGGAGGCGGACACGCCCTGCCCTGCCTGGCCGTGTCGACCCAGGTCCTGGAACAAGGTGAGCAAGCCCGTGGCGCGCACCAACAGGGCAGCTTGGCCTGGGGCCAAACTTTCACGGGTACGCCGAGAAGGCTCTAAGTCTTTTAGGGCTCCAGCGCAGGTACTACCTGCGCCAGCAGCTCCTATTTGTGTAGCAATATCAACGAAGCGCACACGGTAGCCGGGCTGCAGCAGCGCCGGCTGGGCGCGGGCCAGGTCCCACATTGCCACCGGTGTCACGCCAATGATCTGCCAACCACCGGGGCTGGCCTGCGGATACACGCCGCTAAAAGCTCCCGCCAGGCCCACGGCACCGGCGGGAATGCGGGTGCGCGGCGTGCTGCGGCGTGGCACGTCCAGGCTGGGGTGGCCGCCGCTGAGGTAGGCAAAGCCGGGCGCGAAGCCGGTGAAGGCCACGGTGTACTCGCTGCCCGTGTGGCGGCGCACCACTTCCTCGGGCGTGGTGCCCAGCATCTGCGCAACCTCGGCCAGGTCTTCACCGTCGTACTGCACAGGGATTTCGACCAGGGTGCTGCTGCGCTCGGCGCGCTGCGAGATGTCGCGGCCGGCGATGCTCTGCACCAGCTTTGCTGCGCTGGTAGCCGAGGGACGAAAGCGCAAAAGAATAGTTCGCGCGGCGGGCACCAGCTCTTCCACGCCGGGCAAAGGCTCGCGCTGCAGCGTGGCCAGCAGGGCCAGGGTCTGGTCCAGGTCGTCCAGCTCTACCAGCAGCGCATCCAGGTTGACGGGCAGAAAGCGCATCACAGGGCCACAAACGAGGTGATCGTGATGCCGTCCTGCTCGAAGCGCGTGCGCAGCTGGCGGGCGATGGCTACCGCATCCGGGCTGTCGCCGTGCACGCAGATGGAATCGGCCTCTATGCGCACCAGGCTGCCGTCGATGGCCTCGACCACGCCCTCGCGCACCAGGCGCGCCATGCGCTGGGCGATGACTTCGGGGTCGTGCAGCACAGCGCCCTTTTCGCGACGCGACACCAGCGCACCGGCCGGTGTGTAGGCGCGGTCGGCAAAGGCTTCGGCCACCACGCGCAGGCCGGCGTCGCGCGCCCACTGCACCAGGGGGGCACCGGCCAGCGCCACCAGCACCAGACTGGGGTCGATAGCCAGGATGGCGTTGATCACGTCCTTGGCCTGGCGCGCGTCCTGGGCGATGGTGTTGTACAGCGCACCATGTGGCTTGACGTAGCGCACCGTGGTGCCTGCCGCTGCGGCCAGTCCTTGCAGCGCGCCGATCTGGTAGACCACATCGGCCACCAGATCGGCGCTGGCCACGTCCATATTGCGGCGGCCAAAGCCTTGCAGGTCCGGGTAGGCCACATGGGCGCCCACCACCACACCGCGTGCGGCGGCGGCGCGCAGCGTGGCCAATATGCCGGCCGGGTCACCGGCGTGGAAGCCGCAGGCCACGTTGGCGCTGCTGACGATTTCCAGCATGGCGGCGTCGTCGCCCATGCTCCATGCGCCCAGGCTCTCGCCCAGGTCGCTATTCAGGTCTATTTTCATCATCGTGGTCTCGTAAGTAGCGTCAATGCAGCTGGCCGCCGGTTTCACGCACATCCTCATGCACGGCCAGTGCGGTCTGTATGGCCTGCCGCACGCCGCGCACCTGGGTTTCCAGCGCCATGCTGGGCATGCCGGGGTGCAAGGCCGCCAGCGCGGGCAAGCTGGGTACGTGCATGAAGCCGCCGCGGGCCCCTACCCCACTCTCGCCAGCCTGCGCCAAACGGTGCATCAGCGCATAAAAAATATGGTTGCAGACAAAGGTGCCCGCGGTGTTGGACACCGCCGCTGGCACACCCTGGGCCAGCATGTCGCGCACCATGGCCTTGATGGGCAGGGTTGAAAAATAGGCCGCCGGCCCGCCCGCCACCACCGGCATGTCCACCGGCTGGCGGCCCGCGTTGTCAGCGATGCGCGCATCGTCCACATTGATGGCCACGCGCTCGGGCGTCAGCGCAACGCGGCCACCGGCCAGGCCCAGACAGAGCACCAACGTGGGCTGCCATTGCTGCAGAGCCTGGTCCAGCCGCGTGATGGCATCGCCAAACACACAGGGCAGCTGCACGGAGCGCACCGTAGCACCCGCGTGCTGCCAGCCGTCCAGCGCACGCGCCACTTCCCAGGACGGGTTCAGCGGGTCCTGCTCAAAGGGCTCAAAGCCGGTGAGCAGCACGTTTACAGCTGGATCAATTGGGTTATGGGGCATGGCAGGGCTTTCTCAGCGGAACATCAGGAAATTGAGCAAAAACACGTTCACCACCAGCAGAGTCAGGGCCGTGGGCACCTGGGCGCGGATGACGGCATTTTTGTCCGGCAATTCCAGCAGCGCAGCGGGCACGATGTTAAAGTTGGCCGCCATGGGCGTCAGCAAGGTACCGCAGTAGCCCGACAACATGCCGACTGCCGCCATCACCGCCGGGTCGCCGTGGTACACGCCCACCAGCACCGGCACGCCCACGCCGCCGGTCATCACCGGGAAGGCGGCAAAGCCGTTGCCCATGATGACGGTGAACAGCGCCATGCCAATCACGTAGACCGCCACCGCCACAAAGCGGATGTCCATATTGATGTAGGTGGTGGTCACGTAGGCCACGGCCTTGCCCACGCCGGCATCGGAAAACACCAGGCCCAGCATGCCCAGCATCTGCGGCAGCACCAGGGCCCAGCCGAGCGCATCGGTCAGGCGGCGCGACTCGCGCAGGCCCTGGGCCGGCGTCTCGCGGGTCAGCCAGCAGGCCAGGGCCAGCGACAGCACGCAGCCCACGCCCAGGCTCACCAGGGTGGTGTTTTTCGGGTCCAGCAGAGGCACGCCGCCTACCGACAAATGCTTGGCCGACAACGTGCCCACCATGGTCACCAGCGGAATCGCCAAGGCCGGCGCAAACAGCTTGTTGCCCAGGCGCTTGGCGCTGGCCACGTACTCGGCTGGGCTGCGGGCCGCATGCTTGCCGGCACCCACACCGCCAAAGCCCGCGATCAGCGCCATCACCACGGCGCCCACGCCCACCCACAGCGGTGGCAGCAAGTCGCCCACCAGGAAGACCAGCGCATACAGCCCCCAGAACAAGCCGCTGCTGTAGCGCTTGGGATTGCTGGCGTCTGCCAGGGTAGACAGCGCGGTGATCGCCAGCACGGCGCCCACCAGGTAATACAGGTATTGGATGGAAATAATCATGTTCACGCTCCCTTGGCTGCAGTGGCGACTTTGGCGTTCAGAGGGCTGATGCCCTCGGCCTTCAGCTCACGGGCCAGCACGCCATCCAGGCGGTACAGCCGCCAAGCATGGATCAAAAAGGCACAGGCTGCGGTGGGGATGCCCCAGAACGCAATGTGCAGCGGCTCCACGTCAATACCGGCTTCATGCAGGAAGGTGCTCATCAGCACGATGGCGCCGAAGGCCACAAAAATGTCTTCACCAAAGAACAGGCCCACGTTGTCCGTCGCCGCCGAAAAGGCGCGCAGCTTGTGGCGGATGCGCTCGGGCAGCGGGCCGTAACGGGCCTCGGTCGCACCTTCGGCCATGGGGGCCAGCAGCGGCCGCACCATCTGCGGGTGGCCACCCAGGCTGGTCAGGCCGATGGCGGCCGTCAACTGGCGTGCCGCCAGGTAGACGATCAGCAGGCGGCCGGCCGTGGCCGACTGGATGCTGCTGATCCAGCTCTGTGCATGCTGGCGCAGGCCGTGGCGCTCCAGCAGGCCGATCACCGCCAGCGGCAGCAGGATGATCAGCGGCAGGTTGCGCGTCTTGATGAAGCCCGTGCCTATGGTGGCCAGGATTTTGTCGGGGGAGAAGCCGGCGGCGAGCGCCGTGCCCATGGCCGTGACGATCACGACCAGCATGGGGTTAAACCGCAGGACAAAGCCCGCGATGATGATGGCCACCCCGATGAGCGGCCATAGATTCACAACACTTTGCATATGCATCCTTGATTGAGTTCACCTACACACAGCGCGCTGCAGCCACCTTCGCCACACCGCGCCAGCCCTTGGAACAACGCAACTTGCATGCCATATGAATGAACAAATAATGCACTATCGTGCAGCACATACATACAAATTGTTGAACAATTAATTTATTATTGCCCAACAGTAGTGCACAACATATCCATGGAAACCCTCGAATGGTCGAACCATGGAGCGCCATCACCGCTACCATCGGGCCATGAAATCCGAACCAGCCAGCACCCAGACCCTGAATGACCGCATGGCCGAGCTGATCCGCCAGAAGATCGTGCAAGGCGAGTTTTCACCCGGCCAGCGCCTGTCGGAGGCCGCTTTAAGCGAAAGCCTGGAGATATCGCGCAACACCTTGCGCGAGGTGTTCCGCCTGCTAACCAAGGAGGGCCTGCTCAAGCACGAGCCCAACCGCGGCGTGTTCGTGGCCATCCCTAGCATTGCGTCCATCATCGACATCTACCGTGTGCGCCGGCTGATCGAATGCCAGGCCCTGGCCCAGGCCTACCCGCGCCACCCCGCCAAAAAGCATCTGCGCGAAGCTGTGGAAACCGCCCAGCGCCACCGCGATGCCGGCAACTGGCAAGGCGTGGGCACGGCGAATATGGAATTCCACATGGCCATCGTCGAGCTGGCCGACAGCGAACGCCTGAACGTGATGTTCTCCCACGTGCTGGCCGAGCTGCGCCTGGCCTTCGGCCTGCTCAACGACCCCGAGTTCCTGCACATGCCTTATGTAGAGATGAACCTGAACATCCTGCAGCTGTTTGAAGCTGGCAAGCTGCAGGAAGCCGCCACGGCGCTGAACGACTACCTGGTGCATTCCGAGCGCATCGTGCTGGCCGTGTATGCGCGGCGCATCTCGGACGGCAGCACGCTGAAGTAGGTACCTCAGTAGCGGCGGTAGCGCAGCAGCCGCCCACGGTACTCCGGCGCCTGCTCCACCGCCTCGTCACGCAGCAGGGTTTCTTCCAGCACATAGCCCAGCTGCTGCAAGCGCCGCGTAAAGGCCGCACGGTTGCCGCGCTCCGGGTCCACGATCAGCACCTCACTCACCGGCATGGCGTGGCGCTCGATAAAAAGGGGCAAGGCACCGCCGTCATCGCGCTCATACAACACGTCACTGCCCATGATCAGATCGAAGCGCCCCTGCACCGTGGGCGCCAGGTCTTGTCCGGGCAACTGCTGGGGCACGTGGGACCAGTCGCCGTGGCAGTAACGCATGGGCGCCAGCCCGTTGAGGCGCAGGTTCTCCAGCAAAAAGGCACCCGCCAGCGGATGGCAGTCGCTGGCCGTCACCAGCGCGCCGCGCCGGTGGCAGACCATGCTGGCCAGCGCCAGGCCGCAGCCAATCTCCAGAATGCTCTCATCCACGCCTACAGGGCGCAGTGCCACAGCCGTGGCCAGCTGCAGACCCGAGGGCCAGACAAGCCCGAACAGCGGCCAGTTGCCCGAGGAAATGCCCACCGCCAAGGCCTGGCCTTGCGGGTCGCTGAATTGCTGGCGGTCCAGCAGGCTGCGAATTTGCAGCGCCGCAACGCCCAGGACAGGGATGGATTCTTGCTTGAGCGCGTAGCCCGGCATATCGACTTTCGTGAGCGAGTTGCCAGGGATGCCAAAGTAGCGGCATCAGGAGCGCGTGCGCGGGTGGTTGGGAACAAGGCTGCCACAACGCCGTATTCCATAAAGCAGAAAGCGGCAGCCTGCACGCAGTATGCAACAGCGTGCCGCGTCACCCTCTGAACTCAGTTTGCGGGCTCTGTATTCAGGCCGCGCCACAGCGCCTGCTGTTGCCATTGCGCGGACCATCCCGCCAGCGCAGCAGCCGGCATAGGCTTGGCGATACCGTAACCCTGCACGAGATAGCAACCCAAGTGCAGCAGCGCCGCGCCGATGTCCATGCTCTCCACCCCTTCTGCAATCACCTCGCGGCGAAAGGCTCCGGCCAGACGGATCACACTCTCCACAATGCCGCGGTCGTCGGCGTCACTGAGCATGTCACGTACAAAGCTTTGATCGATCTTCAGCGTATCCACTGGTAGCTTGCGCAGGTAGGTAAGAGAGGAGTAGCCAGTACCAAAGTCATCCAGGGCGAAACGCACACCCAAGGCCTGGCAGCGTGCCAGCATGGCACCGGCCTCGTTCATATCCTCGAAGGCAGCCGTCTCCAACACCTCCAGCTCCAGCGACGCTGCGGGCAGCTCGGGGTGTGCCGCAAGAGCTGCTGCCAGCTTGTTGCAGAAATCATCCTGGACCATATGGGAGGCGGCGATATTGACGCCGATCTGCAGCACCAGGCCTTGTTGCAGCCACTGTGCAGCCTGAGACAGTGCAGTGCGAATCACCCAGTCACCCAATGCCGACTCCAGATGGCTACCTTGGATCTGTGGCAAAAACTCCGATGGCGGCAACAAGCCCATCTCGGGATGCTGCCAGCGCACAAGTGCCTCCACACCCACCAAGCTGCCGTCGCGCAGATCCACCTTGGGCTGGTAGTGCAGTACCAGCTCGCCCTGCTCCAGCGCCAGCCGCACCCGGTCAATGTAATGGCGGCGCTGCTGGGCTTTGCGGTCGCTCTCCGGGTCAAACAGGTGAAAGCGGTTCTTGCCAGCGTTCTTGGCCAGATACATCGCCTGGTCGGCATGGCGCAGCAAAGTGTCGGCATCGGCATGGTCTTGCGGATACAGGCTGACGCCGATGCTGGCCGAAACGCTGGCCGTGTGATCGTCCGCCAACAATACCGGGCTGCAGACGGCCGCCAGCACCCGCTCCAGCACAACAGAGCACTCCTCGGGCGAGGCGATATCGGCCAGCAGCAGCACGAATTCATCGCCGCCCAGACGGGCTAGCGTGTCTTCGGTGCGCAGGATCTGCTTCAGATGTTCAGCCACCCCAATCAGCAACTGGTCCCCGCCCGCGTGACCGTACTGGTCATTCACCTGCTTGAAGCCGTCCAGGTCCAAATAGCAAACCGCCAGCGCCAAATCACTGCGCCCCGTGCGGGCAATCGCCTGCGCCAGGCGGTCTGCCAAGAGCCTGCGATTGGGTACTCCCGTGAGCGGGTCGTAATAGGCAATGCGGTCCAACTCAGCTTCGTGCTCCTTCAAACGACTGATGTCGGAAAACACCGCCACGTAATGTTCAATCGCCCCCGTGCTCCCCCGTACCACCGAGATCGACAGAAGCTCGGCATAGATCTCGCCGCTCTTGCGTCGATTCCAGATCTCGCCCTGCCAGAAGTCCTGCGCCAGAATCGCCGTCCACATCTGCCGATAAAACTCGACGTCCTGCCTGCCGGAGGACAGGATGCGGGGCGACTGGCCAATCACCTCCTCCAAGGCATAACCGGTGATACGCACAAAGGCGGGATTGACCTTGGCAATCAGGCCGTCGGCATTCACCACCATCAGCCCTTCGTAACTGCTCTCAAACACGGTGGTGGCCTCGCGCTGAGCCTGCTCAAAAGCTTTTTGCTGAGTGACGTCGGTGTGCGACCCGGCCATGGCTAGCGGCTTGCCATCGCTGTCCCACTCGACAATCCGGCCACGGGTATGGATCCAACGCCATTCGCCGCTCTTTGAGATACAGCGCAGGTCCAGCTCGTGGTTACTGGTCTCACCGGCCAGATGCCGCTGGATAGAAGCCGAGGATGCGGCGAGGTCGTCCGGGTGCACATATGCAGCCCAGTTTTCCACGCGGATATCCATCTCGCCCGGCTGGTAGCCCAGCATGGTTTCCCAGCGCGGACTAACCTGGAAGACGTTGGTCTGCAAGTTCCAGTCCCAAAAACCCTGGTCCGAACCCTCGGTGACGCGCGCCAATTGCCGCTCCCGCGCGTGCAGTAACTCCTTGGCATTCTGCCGCTCAGTGATATCGCGCGAGACACCAAAAATGCCAGTCACAACACCATCGGCATCACGTACAGGTCCCTTGGTCACCAAAAACACCAACTTCTTGCCATCCTGGGTCTCCACAGACTCCTCATGCGTTAGCGTGGTGCCGCCGTCCATGATGGCGCGGTCCAAGGCCATCAAGCGCTCGCCCGACGCCCTGTCGAAGAGCGCGGTGTCGTCTTTGCCCAGAATCTCAGGCACAGACTTTCCTATAAATTGAGCCGCAGATGGGTTGGCCATCAAATAACGGCCCTGGATGTCTTTGACAAACACTGCATCCGAAGTACCCAAAACCACGCTGTCCAGCAAGCGGCGCTGGTTCTCGGCACGGCGCAATGCGTGCCGCAACACGGCACTGAGCAGGCTAATGGCCACGCCATTGGCAATCAATGCAGCCCACTGGAACTGATCATGGCTGGAGGCCGACGTGTGCAAGCCAAACGATGACGTGATAGCCCAATACCCTCCCGCAGCCGCTACCGTCGTAGATAACAAGCCAGGGCCTAAGCCGCCCATCAGCGCGCTAAGAATGATCGGCATCATGAACAATATGAGCATGGGCTTGTCAGACAGCCCATGCGCAATTCCCTCCCGCACCAAAACCATGAGAGAGGTCACCAGCAGCGCAAACACGTAGACCAACCAGCGAGGGAGCTTCAACATACCCAAGCCGTGGTCCAGGCTGCCAACAAAGCTACTTCCGGCTGCAAGCTGCGCCGGCGGCACCGCATGCAACAAAACGAAGAAGATGCCGGTAGTACTCACTACAAAGAACAAACCCTTGGCCGTGGATAACCAGAGCAAGGATGAAAGATCGGCAAAGTGGGCCAGCAACTGGTCGGATAAAAAAATCCACACCAAGGCAAAGGCCAGATAGGCAGATGCGGCCAAGGCAATGAATCGATTGCGAGCACTGTCCAGGTTCATCTGCTTCCTCGAAAAAAAGACAGCGCCCATTGGAACACCCATTACTGGCAGCACTGCAGCTAGCGCATCCAGAGTATGACAAGCTTGTCGCCATGATTGGGGAACAATTGCCCCATATGGGACGGCTGGAGCATGCCGTGATCAGCTGGTGCATACAGCTCCGCCATACCGGGTAAAAATTAGGTTTCGTTCATACAAGCACTAGCCATCCCGCCGCAACCCCATGGCGCTAGCCCTGCTTGTGCGTGGGGTTTGGTACGCAGCCGCCATGGCTTCGCCAGACCAGCAGGCATAATCCGCGACTCCCCAGGTTTATGTATGAATTATGAACAGGGCCCTACACCGGCTCTGGCCACCCTGGCATGCCAACTGGTTTATCCCCCAGCCTGGCAGGCAGAAAACCACCCACCGATTTCCGCCCCAGTGCACGGCCCTCATACGGAGGTCCGCAGGCACACATCTCGAAGCATGTTCTGAAAGGTTTTCCATGTCTGCATCTACTGCTGCGCAGGGCAATTCGCCCGGCAAAGTAGCCATCGCGTCCCTGGTGGGTACCGCGATCGAGTTTTACGATTACTACATCTACGCCGCTGCTGCGGTGCTGGTGTTCAACAGCCAGTTCTTCCCCAAGGGCGACCCGTCGGCCGCCACCCTGCTGTCTTTGTCCACCCTGGCGCTGGCCTTTCTGGCCCGCCCCATCGGCTCGGCCCTGTTTGGCCACTTTGGCGACCGCATCGGCCGCAAGACCACGCTGGTGGCTTCGCTGCTGACCATGGGCCTGTCCACCGTAGCCATTGGCTTGCTGCCCACTTACGACAGCATCGGGCTGTGGGCGCCGATTCTGCTGTGTGTCTGCCGCATCGGCCAGGGCATTGGCCTGGGCGGTGAATGGGGTGGCGCGGCATTGGTCGCCACTGAAAACGCGCCCAAGGGCAAACGCGGCCTGTTTGGCAGCTTTCCCCAGTTGGGTGCGCCGATTGGCTTATTTGTGGCCAACGGCGTGTTCTTCCTGGTGACCTACTTCCTGGGCACGGAAACCATGGTCGCCTGGGCTTGGCGCATTCCCTTCCTGATGTCCTTCGTGCTGGTGGCCGTGGGCTTGTATGTGCGGCTGAACCTGCACGAAAGCGCTGCCTTCCAAAAGGTAGAACGCGAAGGCCGCAAGCTGCAAGCCCCTGTGAGCGCCGTGTTCAAGCACCATGGCGGCGCTTTGCTGCGCGGTATTTTCTGCATGTCCACCACCTATGTGCTGTTCTACCTGATGACGGCTTTTGTACAGGTCTACTCCAAGAGCCCGGCGGCGCTGTCGCCCGCGGGCCATGCGATGGGCCTGGGCATTCCGCCCAACACCTTCACCGGCCTGCTGCTGGTGGGCGCGGTGGTGTTTGGCATCTTCACGACGCTGGGCGGCGTGTGGGCCGACAAGCTGGGCCGTCGCAGCTGGCTGCTGAAGGTGACGGCAGGCATCGTGGTGTTGGGCCTGCTGATGCCAACCTTCCTGAACCAGGGCAGCGTGCAATCCGTGGCGGCGTTCCTGGTGGTGGGTATGGCGCTGATGGGCATGACCTTCGGCCCCATGGCCGCCCTGCTGCCAGAGCTGTTCCCCACCGAAGTGCGCTACTCGGGTGCTTCGCTGGCGTACAACCTGTCTTCCATCGTGGGCGCCTCCATCCCCACCCTGGTGGCCATGGAGCTGAACAAAAACTACGGCCTGATGGGCGTGGGCCTGTACATGGCTGGCAACGGCGCCATCACCATGCTGGCGCTGTACCTGTCGCGTGAAACCCGCGATATGGACATGAGCGCAGCCGTCGCCCCCACGCCGTAAGCAGAACACGCACACGGAACACATACCCGGGCCCGATACCCCGGGTATTTTTTTGTTTAAAAAGCGCTGCAACGCACACAGAATATGCGGCACCAGCTACAAAATCAGTAGCATCATATGCAAGCACCCGGTTTGCATTCAGTGCGGTGCCCGCACCGCCCAACGCAGCTTGGCGGACGTGGAGCGCGGGTTGCTGCGCTGCTCCTCAAATGAGGCCCGGATCGGATCGGCGGCCACACTGCTGAAGGTGCCGTTGCGCTCGCCGGTTTGAAAGCACTTCTTCACGCGCCGGTCTTCCCCGGAGTGAAAGCTCAGAATCGCCACGCGCCCACCCGGTTTCAAGCAGCCGGGCAAGTTCAGCAGCATCTTGTCCAGCACACCAAACTCGTCATTCACCTCGATGCGCAGCGCCTGGAACGTGCGCTGCAGCACCTTCTTGGTCTCGGCCAGACGCTCCTCTGCCGGCATGCTGCGCTTGTAGGCCAGTTCCATGGTGGCGCGCACCAGGTCGGCCAGCTGCACCGTGGTTTCCAGAAACTGGCCCTGCAGGGCCGCCGCCAATGGCTGGGCAAAGGGCTCGTCGGAGTTGTCGGTCAACAAATCGCGCAGCCGGTGCCGGGTTACGCATAGCAGCAGCTCGCTGGCCGACTGGCCGCTACTCGGGTCCAGGCGTAAATCCAGTGGACCATCAGCACGAAAGCTGAAGCCCCGTGCCGGGTTGTCGATTTGCATGGACGACACGCCCAGGTCTGCCAGTGCAAAGTCGAAGCCACCGCCCGCCTGCGGCAGCAAGGTTGCCAGCTCGCTGAAGTTGGCCCGGTGCACGGTCAGCGCCTCTTCGCCAAAGCCCGCTGCGCGCAGCCGCGCAGTCGTGCGGGGCAGCTCGATCGGGTCCACATCCATGCCGAACATGCGCCCGCCGGGCTGCACCAGCGGCAGCATGGCCAGCGTGTGGCCGCCAAAGCCCAAGGTCAGGTCCACACCGGTTTCGCCCGGCACGGGCTTCAAGATGGCAAGGATTTCGTCGACGCAAATCGAGCGGTGCATGCCCGCAGGCGTTTGCCCGCGCTGCATGACCTTGTCCACCTCGTCCGCATGGCGCGTGGGGTCCAGCTCTTTGTACTTTTCTTCAAACTGGCGGGGGTGGGTGCCGGCGTAACGTACGCGGCGCTTGTGGGGAGGGGTGGCGTCGGTCATCGGCCATTATGCGCCCCAGGGAAGGCAAAAAAAAGCCGCGCCACCCGTAGGATCTGCGCGGCCAGCTACTGAATTTGTAGCGTTTTAAGCAGCAATCAAACGCGTGGCACCGGCGTGCCGGAGTTGACGCACAGCGCCATATTCAGCGACTTGATGGCCGTTTTGTAGTCCTCGCGCTCAATCACAAACTGCATATTCACCTGGCGCAGGGTTTGCGACACGCAGTTCACGTTGACCTGGGCATCTGCCAAAGCCTGCGCAGCCTTGGCCAGCACGCCCGGAATGCCGATGTTGGAACCTATGGTGCAGACGATGGCGCTGGGCTTGACCGTCACCACCTGGTACAGCTCTTCCAGCTCAGCCAGGAGTTCGGCCGACACCTGGTTGTCCCACACCAGGTGGGCAATCGAGTTGGCATTGGTCGCCTTGAGGATGTAGCTGATGTCGTGCTTGCAGAACACCTGCATCAGGCTGGCATCAAAGCCCACGGTGCCCACCATGCTGGGGTCGTGGATTTCGATCAGCGTGACCTTGTCCGTGCCGGTGACAATTTCCACGCGGGCACGCTCGCCCACAAAGTCCTTGGTGATCAGCGTACCGGGATGGTCCGGCTCAAACGTGTTCTTCAAGCGGATAGGGATGCCCGCCAGCTCCATCGGCTTGGACGCCTTGGGGTGGATGGCTTCCATGCCCACATCGGCCAGTTGGTCGGCCACGTCATAGTTGGTGGCGCCCACCACAATGGCGTTTTCCAGGCCCACGAGGTTGGGGTCAGCGGACGACAGGTGGAATTCCTTGTGGATCACCGCCTCGGCAGGACGCACTTCCACGGCAATCTTGCTGAACGTGACTTCGGAATAGCCGCGGTCAAACTCGCGCATGATGCCTTCCGTGCCCTTGGTGTAGCCGGTCGCCACGATCACGTTGTTGACCAGGTCCAGGTCTTTGAAGCTGTTGGCAATGCGCTCGTCGATGGTCCAGGCTTCGTTGTCGTCAAAGCCGGCCAGGTCCATCAGCACGGCCTTCACGCCATTGGCCTTGAGAATCTCCACCGAATTGAACGCGCTGTGCGATTCACCGATAGAGGCCAGCACTTCACGCGCGGCCAGCAGCACGTCGTGGCGGCTGAGGTAGCCGCTGGCCAGCACATGCTGCATGGCACCCAGGTATTCGCGGGCCTGGGCAATGCGCTTGTCGATGAAGGCATCGGCCACATCCAGTGGCAGACCGATATCCGCGTAACCGGCGTTGATCTTCTTCAGGCTGGCGGCCAGGCCTGTCAGCGCATCCTGGTAGCCCTTGCTCTCGGCAAACAGGGCGTAGATACCGCGTTCGCCGGTCTTCTTGTGTTCCAGCAGCTGGTTGGTCACGCCCGAATAGGCCGACACCACGTAAATGCGGCCGTAAATGCGCTTGGGGTCGTGCAGCACGATGTGGCGCAGCACATCGCCAAAAGCGGTCATGGAAGTACCGCCGATCTTCTCGACAGAGATTTTGGAAGAATTTACGTCGTGCATGGAGAGGCTGAAAGGAGCAAAAAGGTCGAAAAACTGGGCGGGGTTTCTGCCGAGGGAGTCAAGGGCAGCAAACCCGCTATTTTCCACCACTTTGGGGCAGCCACCGTTGCGGCAGCTGCCAGCCATGCGCAAACTTCACCGCCAAGCCGGAGTTTTCAAGCTATTTAGCCGGCCTTATTCCAGAACCGCGCTTTGGGCAATGAATTTATCCGGAATTGATTTGCCCTCCACGGCTTGCTTCAGGGCGCGATAGGGTCCAGGCGCAAATCCAGCGGATCATCGGCCCGGGAGCTAAAGCCCCGTACCGGATGGCCAACCTAGCATGGACGACACGCCCAGGCCGACTAAGAGCGGCTAACAAAACGGGGAAAGTCTACGAAGGCAGATGACACAACAAGCCAGGGAAAGCAAGGCCGTATGAATG
>NZ_JBWKNO010000018.1:0-108393 GCF_059415605.1 Rhodoferax sp. GW821-FHT10B06
AAGAAGGTCTGCGTTTCGCCATCCGTGAAGGCGGCAAGACCGTCGGCGCCGGCGTGGTTGCCAAGATCATTGCTTAAAACGACGTAGGAAGCACCATGTCTACCAAGCAAAAAATCCGCATCCGCCTGAAGGCTTTTGATTACAAGCTCATCGACCAATCGGCCGCTGAAATTGTGGATACCGCCAAGCGCACCGGCGCGATTGTCAAGGGTCCCGTGCCCCTGCCAACCCGCATGAAGCGTTTCGACATCCTGCGTTCGCCGCACGTCAACAAGACCAGCCGCGACCAGTTTGAAATCCGTACGCACCAGCGTCTGATGGACATCGTTGACCCAACGGACAAGACCGTTGACGCGTTGATGAAGCTCGATCTGCCTGCTGGCGTGGACGTCGAAATCAAGCTGCAATAAGCAAACGGTGTGGTTTTCGCGCAAGCGAAAACCGCTACCACCCCAAGGAAATAGCCCGCACTTGCTGAAAACGCAAGTGCGGGCTATACTCCAAGGCTGCGCCAAAACAGGGTTCTGTTTTGGCGTGGTTTTATTAACAGTCTTTCACACCAAAACCGTGTAGCCAATTGCAGTTACATGGGTGGAAGTTACGGAGAAAAAAATGAGTCAAAGCAACTCCCTAGGGTTGCTGGGCCGCAAGGTAGGCATGATGCGCCTATTCACCGATGACGGGGACGCAGTTCCTGTCACGGTGGTAGACGTGTCTAACAACCGTGTTACCCAGATCAAATCCCAAGAGAACGACGGCTACGTGGCCTTGCAGGTTACGTTCGGCGCACGCAAAGCTTCGCGTGTGACCAAGCCAGAAGCCGGTCACCTTGCGAAAGCAGGCGTGGAAGCCGGTGAAATCATCCAAGAATTCCGCGTAACGTCGGATGCTGCAGCACAATACAAAGCGGGTTCCGTAGTGTCGGCCGGTGCTGTGTTTGCGGTGGGTCAAAAAGTCGACGTGCAAGGTACGACGATTGGTAAGGGCTACGCCGGTACCATCAAGCGTCACCACATGAGCTCGCAACGTGCTTCGCACGGTAACAGCCGCTCGCACAATGTTCCTGGCTCCATTGGTATGGCCCAGGATCCAGGCCGCGTGTTCCCTGGCAAGCGCATGACGGGTCATTTGGGCGTGGACACAGTCACCACCCAAAACCTGGATGTGATCCGTATTGACGAAGCCCGTCAGCTGCTTTTGATCCGGGGCGCAGTTCCTGGCTCCAAGGGTGGTTTTGTGACGGTGCGTCCGGCCATCAAGGCCAAAGCAGCAAAAGGAGCGAACTAATGCAGCTCGAACTCCTGAATGACCAAGGCCAGGCCGCATCGAAGATCGATGTGCCCGAGACCGTATTCGGTCGTGCTTACAACGAAGACCTCGTTCACCAAGTCGTAGTCGCTTTCCAAGCCAATGCGCGTCAAGGCACCCGTGCCCAAAAAGACCGTGAGCAGGTTCGCCACTCGACTAAGAAGCCATTCAAGCAAAAGGGAACTGGCCGTGCACGTGCTGGTATGACGTCCTCGCCACTGTGGCGCGGAGGTGGTCGTATTTTCCCGAACATGCCTGATGAAAACTTCACGCAAAAGATCAACAAGAAGATGTACCGCGCTGGTATGGCCGCGATCCTGTCGCAGCTGGCCCGTGAAGGTCGTCTGGCCGTGGTTGATTCGTTGACGGTGGATTCGCCCAAGACCAAGCCCTTGGCGGCAAAGTTCAAGGCAATGAACCTGGCATCCGTGCTGGTCATTTCTGACCAAATCGATGAAAACCTGTATCTGGCTTCCCGTAACCTCGTGAACATTCTGGTGGTTGAACCCCGCTACGCCGATCCGGTGTCGCTGGTGCACTACAAGAAAGTTCTGGTGACCAAGGCTGCCATGGACAAACTCCAGGAGATGTTCGCATGAGCCGCATGAATTTGACCAACCGTCAATTCGACGAAGGCCGTCTGATGCAAGTGCTGATCGCTCCCATCGTGTCCGAAAAGGCCACCATGGTTGCTGAAAAGTCCAATGCAGTGACGTTCAAGGTACTCCAGGACGCGACCAAGCATGAAATCATGGCTGCTGTGCAGCTGATGTTCAAGGTGGAAGTCAAGGGCGTTTCTGTGGTTAACACCAAGGGCAAAACCAAGCGTTTTGGCAAATCCATCGGTCGCCGCGACAACGTTCGCAAGGCCTATGTGACGCTGAAGCCAGGTCAAGAGCTGAACCTGACCGGGGAGGCCGCGTAATCATGGCTGTCATTAAAATGAAACCCACTTCGCCAGGCCAACGCGGCATGGTGAAGGTCACGCGTGATCACCTGTACAAGGGTGCTCCTCACGCAGCTTTGCTGGAACCCCAGTTCCAGAAGGCCGGCCGTAACAACAACGGTCACATCACGACGCGTCACCGCGGCGGCGGTCATAAGCACCATTACCGTGTTGTGGACTTTGTTCGCAACAAGGACGGCATTCCCGCGAAAGTGGAACGCATTGAATACGATCCAAACCGTACGGCCCACATCGCTCTGGTGTGCTATGCCGACGGCGAACGTCGTTACATCATTGCTCCCCGTGGTCTGGAAGCCGGTGCAACCTTGCTGAGCGGTGCTGAAGCCCCGATCCGCGCTGGTAACACGCTGCCCATCCGCAACATCCCCGTGGGTTCGACCATCCATTGCATCGAGCTCAAGCCCGGTGCTGGCGCGCAAATCGCTCGCTCGGCTGGTACCTCGGCAACGCTGCTGGCACGTGAAGGCACCTACGCCCAAGTGCGTATGCGCTCCGGTGAAGTTCGCAAGATTCACATCGAATGCCGTGCCACCATTGGCGAAGTCGCCAACGAAGAACACAGCCTGCGCCGTTTGGGCAAGGCCGGTGTGAAGCGCTGGATGGGTATTCGCCCAACCGTTCGCGGTGTGGTGATGAACCCTGTGGATCACCCACACGGCGGTGGTGAAGGTAAGACCGGCGAAGGCCGTCATCCAGTCGATCCTTGGGGCAATCTGACCAAGGGTTACCGTACCCGTAACAACAAGCGCACCCAAGTGATGGTGGTGTCGCGTCGTAAGAAGTAAGGGGTAGCTAGATGACTCGCTCACTCAAAAAAGGTCCATTCGTAGACCACCACCTGATTGCCAAGGCTGAAAAAGCTGTAGCAACCAAGGACAAAAAGCCAATTAAGACTTGGTCGCGTCGTTCCATGATCTTGCCCGATTTCATCGGCCTGACCATCGCTGTGCACAACGGCAAACAGCACGTCCCTGTCTATATCACCGACCAAATGGTGGGCCACAAGTTGGGAGAGTTCGCGCTCACCCGTACTTTCAAGGGTCACCCTGCCGACAAAAAAGTCGTGCGGAAATAAGGAAAGACCATGGAAACACGTGCAGTCCTTCGCGGCGTCCGCTTGTCTGTTGACAAGGGCCGCCTGGTCGCAGATTTGATCCGCGGCAAAAAGGTAGACCAAGCTCTGAACGTTCTTGAATTCACGCAGAAAAAAGCTGCCGTGATCATCAAGAAGGTTCTGGAGTCCGCTATCGCCAACGCTGAGCACAATGACGGTGCCGATATCGACGAGTTGAAGGTTAAAACCATCTTCGTTGAACAAGGTGCCACGCTCAAGCGCTTCACGGCCCGTGCAAAAGGCCGTGGTAACCGTATCAGCAAGCCCACGTGCCATGTGTACGTGACGGTTGGCAATTAAGAGGTCGGGAAGATATGGGACAAAAAATCCACCCAACCGGCTTCCGTTTGTCGGTCAGCCGCAACTGGTCCAGCCGCTGGTATGCCAGCAACAATGACTTCGCCGGCATGCTGGCTGAAGACATCAAGGTGCGTGAGTACCTGAAGGCCAAGCTGAAGAACGCTTCGGTTTCGCGCGTTCTGATCGAGCGTCCTGCCAAGAACGCCCGCATCACGATTTTCTCGGCTCGTCCGGGCGTCGTGATCGGCAAGAAAGGCGAAGACATCGAGAACCTGAAGCGTGATCTGGCCAAGCAGCTGAACGTGCCAGTGGCAGTGAACATCGAAGAAGTGCGCAAGCCTGAAATCGATGCCAAGCTGATCGCTGACTCGATCACCCAGCAGCTCGAAAAGCGCATCATGTTCCGTCGTGCAATGAAGCGCGCCATGCAAAACGCCATGCGTCTGGGTGCTCTGGGCATCAAGATCATGTCGTCTGGCCGTCTGAATGGCATTGAAATCGCTCGTTGCGAGTGGTACCGCGAAGGTCGCGTGCCACTGCACACTTTGCGTGCAGACATCGACTACGGCACCTCTGAAGCCAAAACCACTTACGGCATTATTGGCGTGAAGGTTTGGGTCTACAAGGGTGACACCCTGGGTCGTAACGATCTGCCTGCAGTGCAAGAGCCGCGCAATGAAGAAGAGCGTCGCCCCCGTGGCCCCCGTCGCGATGATCGCGGTGGCCGTCCCGGTGGTAACGACCGTCCTCCAGCACGTGGTCCCCGTCGTCCAGCAGGTGCCAATGCGGCTCCTGCGGATGGCAGCGACAAGCCTGTTGAAGCCACAGGTGCAGCTGCACCGAAATCTACCGTTCAGCGCGTCCGTAAAGTAGCCGCGCCTGCTGCACCTGCTGCAGCTGACGGTAAAGGAGAATAAACATGTTGCAACCAGCGCGTCGCAAGTACCGCAAAGAGCAAAAAGGCCGTAACACCGGCATCGCAACCCGGGGTAGCTCGGTTGCGTTCGGTGACTTCGGTCTGAAGTGCACGGACCGTGGCCGTCTGACGGCCCGCCAGATTGAAGCCGCACGCCGTGCGATTTCCCGTCACGTGAAGCGTGGCGGCCGTATCTGGATCCGCGTGTTCCCTGACAAGCCAATTTCCCAAAAGCCTGCTGAAGTGCGTATGGGTAACGGTAAGGGTAACCCTGAGTATTACGTGGCTGAAATTCAGCCGGGTAAGATTGTTTTTGAAATCGTCGGCGTTCCTGAAGAACTGGCCCGTGAAGCGTTCCGTTTGGCTGCTGCCAAACTGCCGTTGCGCACCACCTTCGTTGCCCGCATGATTGGCCAGTAAGCAGGAGACTGATATGACCAAATCTACTGAACTGCGCACCAAAGACGTCGCCGGCCTGAAGGACGAAGTGAAAGCGCTGCAACGCGCCCATTTCGGCCTGCGTATGCAAAAAGCCACGCAACAACTCAACAACACAGCCACGATCCGCACTGCGCGTCGTGATATTGCCCGCGCCAAGACCATTCTTGTCGAGAAGCAAGCCGCTGACAAAGCCGCTAAGTAAGGAGCGAAAACATGACGGAAGCTAAAACATCCCTCAAGCGCACCTTGATTGGCAAGGTGGTCAGCGACAAACGTGCAAAGACTGTGACCGTGCTGATCGAGCGCCGTGTGAAGCACGAGCTCTACGGCAAGATCGTTGGTAAGTCGAGCAAGTACCACGCCCATGACGAAAAGGGCGAGTTCAAGCTGGGCGACACCATTGAGATCACGGAAAGCCGTCCGATCTCGAAGACCAAGAACTGGGTTGCTACCCGCTTGGTGCAAAAGGCTATTGCGGTCTAAAGCTGCAAGTTGCTTAAAAAACGGTCCACAATGTGGACCGTTTTTGTTTGTGGGGCGACGGAGACGTGGCCCCTTTTTTATTTCTTCATTCCCAGGAGCACTCCATGATCAAAGTCGGCGACACACTTCCTTCCAGCACATTGTTTGAGTACTCCGAAGTAGAAGGTGAAGGCTGCAGCATCGGCCCGAACGCCGTGGATGTTGCCAAGGCCACGGCCGGCAAGACGATTGCCCTGTTTGCCCTGCCAGGCGCGTTTACGCCCACCTGCTCGGCCCAGCATGTGCCGGGTTACCTGGCCAGCGCCGAAGCCTTCAAGGCAGCCGGTGTGGATGAAATTTGGTGTGTCAGCGTGAACGACGCTTTCGTCATGGGCGCCTGGGCGCGCGACCAGAAGACCGCCGGCAAGGTCCGTATGCTGGGCGACGGCAGTGCCGACTTCGCCAAGGCTACGGGCTTGACGCTGGACCTGACGGCCAAGGGCCTGGGTCTGCGTAGCAACCGCTATTCCATGCTGGTGAAGAACGGCGTCGTTGTCACCTTGAACGTTGAAGCCGCTGGCAAGTTTGAAGTCAGCGACGCAGCTACCTTGCTGGCGCAAGCCAAAGCCGCGTAAGCTGCTTGCTATCAATAAAAGAGCTTCTGGCGCAGGTACTGCCTGCGCCAGAAGCTCTTTTTGCTTATAAGTTCAGGTTGCGTATTCAGGCCATGGCTTTCTTCAGCCAGTCGGCGAAAGCGGCACATTCCCAGCGGTCCATGGTGCCGGTTTGCCAGCACAGGTAATGCGCGTGCGGGCTGGGCACGCTGCGGGTGAATAGTTTGACCAGGGCGCCGCTGTCCAACCAGGGTGCGCCCAGGCGCAGGCGCACCAGGCCAATGCCCATGCCGGCGGCCGCGGCATCGCACATCAGGCCGATGTCGTTGAACTGCGAGCCGTCGGCGGGCTCGGGCCAGTCCAGCTGGTGGGCGGCGAACCAGGTGCGCCAGGGCTCCAGGGGCGAGCGCAGCAGGCGCGCGCCTTCCAGGTCGGCCACGCTGTCGAACGGCCCGTGTTCGCGCACAAAGGCGGGTGAGGCCAACGGTGTGACTTCGTCGCGGGTCAGGCAGATGTGTTCCACGTCGGCATAGCGACCTGTGCCGAAGCGCACCACCAGGTCAGCATCCTCGGCCACCACGTCCAGCAGCGGTATAGATACATGCAAAGCCAGGTCAATCTCGGGGTAAGCCTCGGTGAACTGGCGTAGCCGCGGAATCAGGATGGCGCGGGCAAACGTGGGCGTCACGGCCAGGCGCAGCTTGCGCTTGCCAGGTGCCGATGCGGTGCTGGGAAAGCGCTCCAGAATGGACAGGCCTTCGCGCACATGGGCCAGGTACTCGCTGCCCTCGGTGGTCAGCGAAAAGTCGGCCCGGCCAAACAGCTTGGTGCCCAGGATCTGCTCCAGCTGTTTGACCCGGTGGCTGACCGCACTGGGGGTGACGCACAGCTCTTCGGCCGCCTGCGTCACGCTGCGCAAGCGGGCCAAAGCTTCGAAGGTCAGCAGGCACTGGATTGGGGGTATACGCGTAGCACTCATGCCGGCATTGTCCCTCTTACGCCAGGGGGTGCTCGTTACAATGGCCCCCTTTTTGCCTAGGGGATTGCGCGTGTCTGACCGTTTCAAAGTGTGGCTGCAGTACCTGCTGCCCAAGCACGCCATCACCGCTTTTGGCTGGCATGTTGCCACGGCGCGCGCCGGTAGCATCACCACCGGCATCATCCGCTGGTTCGTTGGCAAGTACGGGGTGAACATGGCCGAGGCGGCCAATCCCGATATCAGCAGCTACGCCAGCTTCAATGAGTTCTTCACCCGCGCGCTGAAGCCCGGCGCAAGGCCGATTGCGCAGGCCGACCTGGTGTGCCCGGTGGACGGTGCGATCAGCCAGTTTGGCCGCATCGAGCGCGACCAAATCTTCCAGGCCAAGGGCCATACCTATTCGACCACGGCGCTGGTGGGCGGCGACGCGGTGCTGGGCGCGCAGTTCGAGAACGGCTATTTCGCCAACATCTACCTGAGCCCCAAGGACTACCACCGCATTCATATGCCCTGCGACGGGCGGCTGACGCGCATGGTCTACGTGCCGGGCGACCTGTTTTCGGTGAACCCGGTGACGGCCCAGGGCGTGCCCGGCCTGTTCGCGCGCAACGAACGGGTGGTATGCGTGTTTGACTCGGAGCGTGGCCCGTTTGTGCTGGTGTTGGTGGGGGCCGCCATCGTCGGCAGCATGGCGACAGTCTGGCAGGGCGTGATCAACCCGCCGCGCGGCCCGGTGCGCGAATGGCGCTATGACCAGCAGCAGATCGTCCTGAAGCAGGGCGAGGAGATGGGGCGCTTTCTGCTGGGCTCCACTGTGGTGATGCTGTTCCCCCAAGGTCCGCTGAGCTTCAACCCCGCCTGGGCACCCGCAGCAAGCGTGCGCCTCGGTGAAGTGATGGCCAACACTATTTGAAAATCACCGTCTTGTGGCCGTTTAGCAGCACGCGGTGCTCGCTGTGCCACTTGACGGCACGGGCCAGCACCTGGCTCTCGGTATCCCGACCTTGGGCGGTGAAGTGCTCTACCGTGCGGCTGTGGTCCACGCGGGCCACGTCTTGTTCGATGATCGGGCCTTCGTCCAGGTCCGCCGTCACATAGTGGGCGGTGGCGCCGATCAGCTTCACGCCGCGGTCATGCGCCTGGTAATAGGGCTTGGCACCCTTGAAGCTGGGCAGGAAGCTGTGGTGGATGTTGATGGCCCGGCCACTCAGCTTCTGGCATAGGTCGTTGCTCAGAATCTGCATGTAGCGCGCCAGCACCACCAGTTCCGCGCCTTCGTTTTCTATCACCTCGTAAGCGCGCGCCTCGGCCTGGGCTTTGGTGGCGGCGGTCACCGGGATGTGGTGGAAGGGCACGTTGTAGCTGGCCGCCAGCTGATAGAAGTCGCGGTGGTTGCTGATGATGGCGCGAATGTCCAGCGGCAGCAGGCCGCTTTTCCAGCGGAACAGCAGGTCGTTCAGGCAATGGCCTTCCTTGCTGACCATCAGCACCGTGCGCACCGGTTCCGAGGTGTTGTGCAGGCTCCAGCGCATCTGGAAACCTTCGGCGAAGCTGGCCAGTGCGCTGCGCAGTGCGTCGGCGGGGATCTGGTCGCAGGCGAATTGCACCCGCATGAAGAACAGGCCGGTGTCGTGGTCGTTGTACTGGGCGGCTTCTTCGATATTGCTGCCGCGCTCCAGCAGGAAGCCTGATACGGCGTGGACGATGCCCGGGCGGTCCGAGCAAGACAGTGTGAGGATGTAAGCAGTGTTCATGGCGAGCCGGATTGTCGCAGCCCGGCGCAGTAGTCTTTGGGCGGGATGCTGGGCGTGACCCAGGTTTGGTTGAAGTTTGCTACATCTTTAGTAGCTGCTTGCGCAGGTTCGACCTGCAGCAAAACGGATTTTGATGAAAAACCTTCGGGCAGGTGCTGCGGCACGCCCAGGCTGGGGTCGGCATGGCCGCTGCCGGTCAGCAGCAGCACGGTCTTGCCGGGGATGGCGGCAGTCTGCAGGGTCTGCGCCATGGCCTGGTCGCGGGCGATCTGGATGCGCGTCATGGGGCCGATCTGGCTTTCTGGCAGCAGGCCACAGTGGCCCATGCGGATGGACTGCTGCTGGGCTTTGAGCGCGGGGCCGGGCAACTGCATGTCCAAGGCGGTGTTGGCCATGGCTGGGCGCATCTGGGCGCGTGGCAGATTGGCGCCGAGTACCGGCACGCCGGCGTGGACTGCGGCCATGACCGCCGGGCCGTAGGCGACCCAAGGCCAGCCAGCGTCGTCCCACTGGAGTGCTGTTTGTACTTGTTCCGGGGACGCATCGCGGGGTAGGGAGCGGGTGTCGTGGCCTTGTTCGGCCATTTCCAGGGCCAAGGCGGCCAGTTGGCCGTGACTGGCCAGGGTTTCAATCACCTGGCGGTGGATCTGCTGGTGTTCCGGCGCGTCATGCTGCTCGCCGAGCAGGATGGCGTCGGCCGGCAGCAGGGCCTGCACACGCTGGTCTATGGCGGGTACGCTGGCGCAGCCCCACAGCAGGGCAGCACAGCAAGCCAGCAGCGCAGCGGCGCTGGGCCGCACGTTCAGTGCACCAGCACCGGGTTTTGTGCCAGGCCGGCGTACTGCTCCAGCGTGTCTTCCACTTCTTCCTGGGTCGGCGTGTTCAGCTGCCAGGCAGAAATATGTTGCTGGAACAGCTCGGCCCAGGAGCCGTCCAGGTAGACCTCTTTGCCCGAGCGCTTATCGACGATTTCAAAGCCGTGGCGCTCCAGCGTGGGTGCGCGCGGTGGGTCGGCGGGCTCCAGCAGGGCCTTGTTAGCGGCGTCGGGCTGCATGTGGACCACCGCAAAGGATTCGGAGTCGTATAGCGTGTTCATGGTGGAAGTCCTTTTCTCGATCACTATGGGCTATATGGTCGCGATAGCAGGGAATTCAAGTTCCGTGCCATGCCAGCTTAGGGCTTTTCCACGCTGCGCAACTGCTGGTCGATGAAATCTCCGTTCGGATCCGTGATTTTCAGCCGCACTGGCAGGTATGAAATGCTGGGGCCCAGCCACAGCTCGACCTTTTTGTCGAATTCCTTCAGCGGTACGCGGGTGAGTTTCAGGATGTCCAGGGTGTCGTAGGGCACGTAGGCCTTGTCTGGCCCCTCTATGTTGAACTTCCAGATATCGGCATCGCGCGGGCCTACGGTCTGCAGCGTGATGCTGCTGCCAACCGGGTAATGCGCCGGGTCGGCGGCCAGCATGCTGGCGATTTGCAACACCACGCTGAGCTGGTCTTGCGCGGCGGGCAGCAGGGGTACGTCCGGCGTATTCGCGCTGAAGGTGGCGCGGCCCTTGCCGTAGTCGAAATGCGCAGCGACTTCGCTGCGCCACTTGTCTGAAAAGCGCTGCGGCGCCAGGCCGGCCGGGGTGATGGCGCCCGTGCTGGTGCGCGTGCGCGAGCCCAGGAACAGCATGCTGGCGCTGAGCTGGGCGCTGTACTGCTGGCCGTCTTGTTGCCACAGTAGTTCGCCGCGTGCGTTGTAGTGCAGGCCTTTGGACGCGCCGGTCAGGTTGTACAGCAGCCGCACTGGGTCGGCAAAGCGGAAGGCCGTGGCCTGGGTAACTTGGGGAACGGCGGGTGCTGGCGGAACGGGAGCGGATGCCACCGGCTCGGGCGGCGGCGCTGGTGGCGGCGGAGCAGGGGCGGCTACGGGCTCGGATGCGACCGGGGCTGGTGGCTCGGGGGTGGAGGCGGCGGGTTCGGGGACGGGTACTGTTGGCGTGGCGTCGGCGACGACGGTGTCGGCCGGCGGCTCTGGCGCGGGCGCACGCGGTACGGGGCGCGGCTTGGGCCGCACTACCGGTGCGGGCGCCGGGGCTGCTGCCGGCGCAGGCACGGGCGCCGGGATGCTGCGCGTGTTCAGGGCGTGTACCGTCATGGCTCCGGGCGCATTCACCTGCAGCACGGCCGGCAGCGTTTGCAGCACGGCCAGGTGGGCCAGCACCACGGCGCCACCCAGCACCAGCAGGCCGCGCAGCGGCAGGGAAGAGGGGGCGGCGGACGGCTTCGTTAAACTCATTTGACTATGCAACGCTTCTCCATCCCCTCCCGGCGGACACCGCCATGAAATTAGCCACCTACCAAGACGGTTCGCGCGACGGCCAGCTGGTGGTGGTGTCGCGCGACCTGGCCACAGCCCATTATGCGACCGGCATTGCCAGCCGCCTGCAGCAGGTGCTGGACGATTGGGGCTTCATGAGCCCGCAGCTGCAAGACCTGTACGACGCACTTAACCACGGCCGGGGCCGCCACAGCTTCCCGTTCGATGCGCGCCAGTGCATGGCACCTTTGCCGCGCGCTTACCAATGGGCCGAGGCCCAGGCCTACCCCAGCCTGCTGCGCGGGCCGGATGCCGACAGCCGCTTGGCGTTGGCCCCCGGCAGCGGTGACCATTTCCTGGGCGCCTGCGAGCCGCTGCGCTGCGGCTCCGAAGCCCTGGGCGTGGACTTCGCGGCCGGCCTGGCCGCCATCACCGCCGACGTGCCCCAAGGCGCCAGCCCGGAACAGGCGCTGGACGGCGTGCGCCTGCTGCTGCTGGCCAATAGCGTGCGCCTGCGCAGCGTGGAGCCGGCGGAACAGGCCAAGGGCGTGGGCTGGGTGCAGAGCGCGCCAGCCGTGGCCTTCAGCCCGGTGGCCATTACGCTGGATGAGCTGGGCGACAGCTGGGACAAGGGCCGCGTGCACCTGCCACTGCACACCAGTTGGAACGGTCGTAAGGTCGGCATGTGTGATGCGGGGCCGGAGATGCAGTTCCACTTCGGCCAGCTCTTGGCGCATGTGTGCAGCACCCGCGCCGTGCGTGCCGGCAGCGTCATTGGCACCGGCCCGGTGGCGAATGCCGGCGTGGCGCAGAAGACCCAGGTGCAGTGGCCCAAGGGCTACCACAGCATCGCGGAAAAGCGCGCCATGGAGGCACAGGACGGTGGCACGCCTGGCACCGGCTATCTGCAGTACGGCGACACTGTACGCATCGAGATGATGGGCAAGGATGGCAACAGCCTGTTTGGCGCCATCGACCAGGAACTAGCGCCCTGGCTGCGCTGAAGAATTTTCAAAGGATATTTTGATGCGAAATTTATGGGGTAATAAATCGTTGGCGGGCCTGTGCTCCGCTGTGTTGGCTGCGCTGCTGGTGTCGGCATGCGCCTCGTCCACCCCCGAGCCGGTCTGGCCGGACCAGGAGGCCAGGCTGCAAGACCTGGGCATCACGGCCGAGGTACAGGCCAAGGTCCCGCCGCCGGACAAAGACCTGGTGCGCGACCGCTCGCACAACAGCACGGTGGTGGTGCAGATGCTGGTCGACGCCTCGGGCGGCGTGCTGCGCTCGCGCGTGTCGCAGTCCAGCGAAAACCCGCTGCTGGACAAGGCCGCGCTGGACGCCGTGCAGGGCCTGCGTCTGAACCCCTATTACAGCCAGGGTAAGGCCCAGGCGGTGACGGTCAGCGTGCCGTTTACCTTCCCGTTCTACGACCGGCCTCGTTAAGTTGATTGCTATTGTTTATATAGCTGCTTGCGCAAGTATTACCTGCGCTGCAGGCCGTTTTGGCATAAATACTCCATAGCGTCACACAGGCTACACAGGGTTTTGTTGGAATCGCGGGCTGACCGCACCGTCCGTGGCGCGGCGCCTACCTGTGTGCCTCCACCATGCCAGCTTTCTACCGGGTTATTGCGGTGCAGTTTGTCTCCGCACTGGCCGACAACGCCCTGCTCATCGTGGCCATCGCCCGCATGCTGGAGCTTGCGGCAGAGGCCTGGACCGTGCCGCTGCTGAAGCTCAGCTTCACCCTGTGCTATGTGTTCCTGGCGCCGTTTGTCGGCGCGCTGGCCGATGCCTGGCCCAAGGGCCGGGTGATGGTAGTGGCGAATCTGCTGAAGGCCCTCGCTGCTGCGCTGCTGGTGGCGGGCTCGGACCCGATGCTGGCTTTGGCCCTGGCCGGACTGGGTGCGGCGGTTTACGCACCGGCCAAGTACGGGCTGATCACCGAAATGCTGCCCGCCGACCAGTTGGTGCGGGCCAACGGCTATATCGAAGGCAGCACGGTCTGCGCGGCCCTGCTGGGCACGGTGCTGGGCGGGGCGCTGGTCAGTCCGCAGCTGCGCAATCTGCTGCCGCCCGAGCTGGCGGTGGCCGTGGGTGCCACGCCCACCTCGCTGCATGCCGGTATGCTGGGCCTGTTGCTGCTGTACCTGCTTGCTGCACTGCTGAACGCCAGCGTGCCGGACAGCGGCGTGCGTTACCCCCGGCATTCCTTCCACGCGGTGTACCTGGTGCGCCGTTTCTTCCAAGAAAACCTGACGCTGTGGCGCGACCCGCTGGGCGGTGTATCCATGGCGGTGACCACGCTGCTCTGGGGCATTGGTGCCACCTTGCAGCTGGTGGTGCTGCGCTGGGCCGAGTCTGCGCTGGGCCTGGCGCTGAGCCAGGCGGCCTATCTGCAGGGAGTGACGGCAGTGGGCGTGATCGCCGGGGCCACGCTGGCCAGCCAAATGCTGCGCCTGGAGCAAGCTACCCGCGTGCTGCCCCTGGGCATTGCCATGGGCTTGCTGGTGCCCTGCATGGTGGGCGTGCACTCACTGGGCTGGGCGGCGGGCCTGTTGATGCTGGTGGGTGGGCTGGCCGGCTTCTTCGTGGTGCCCATGAATGCCCTGCTGCAGCACCGGGGCCAGCAACTGCTGACGGCCGGGCGCTCGATTGCTGTGCAGGGCTTCAACGAGAACGCTGGCATCCTGCTGATGCTGTCGCTGTATGCGGCCGCCACCGCGCTGCGGCTGGAGTTGCACCAGCTGCTGTGGTGCTTTGGCCTGCTGGTGGCGGTCACCATGGGTCTGATCACGCTGCGCCACCACCGGGCCCGTGCGGAGCTGGCGGCCTTGTCCTGAGTTTGCGTAGCGTCTCTATACATTGCCTTAACTTGGGCAGGCTAGGCTGCGCACTTGTGAATGAAACAGGTGGACCTGCATGTCTTTGCAAAGATTTATTTTTCGGTGTTGCATGGTGTTCGTCGCTGGCAGTGCTGTGGCCTTGGCCGCGCCTTCCACCACGCTGGACATGGCGCGGGGGATTACCGGGGGCGGGGCAGGGCCGACGGTACGTGTCAGCACGCCGGACGAACTCAAGTACGCCCTGTGCCACAGCGCGGTGGGCGGTGTCTGCACCGACGACGCGCCGCGCACCATCGAAGTGGCGTCCACCATCGACCTGAGCGACACGGAGTCCACCGGCCACATCCAGGCCTGCCATGCCACCAGCATTTGTACCGCGCCATTGCAAACCGAGGCTACGCTCGTCATGCATCCGCAAGACACGCACTGTGACGGCAAGCCCTTGTTCGATGTGACTTACCGCAAGGCGGCAGTGCGCGGCATGCTGGTCGGCTCCAACAAGACGCTGCTGGGCGTGGGCGCGGCAGGCGCCATCAAGGGCAAGGGGCTGTTGTTGCAAAACGGGGTGCACAACATCATCGTGCGCAACCTGGCCTTTACCGACATCAACCAGGGTCTGGTGTTTGGCGGCGATGCCATCACCATCAGCCAGGCCAGCCAGGTGTGGATAGACCACAACTATTTCAGCCGCATCGGTCGCCAGATGCTGGTGACCGGCACCGGCGACCACCAGGGCCGGGTGACAGACCTGGTGGTTTCGTGGAACGAGTTCGACGGCCGCAACACCTACTCGGCCATGTGCAATGGCAAGCATTACTGGAACCTGCTGCTGTACGGCAATGGCAACGTCACCATGGCCTACAACTGGTTGCACGACTTTGCCGGGCGCGGGCCCCGCATCCAGGCCGATGTGTTCGTGCATCTGGTGAACAACTATTTCCAGGACGGCTCCTGGCATGCGCTGGACGCGGACGATCCGCACACCCATGTGCTGATGGAGGGCAATTATTTCGAGAGAGTGGCAGTACCCAGTTTGCGCGACAAGGAGCCCGGTGCTGTATTTGGGCTGCAGGCGGACGTGGATTCAAGCTCAGCGGCCTGTGATGCTGCATTGCATCGCCCTTGCGTGCCGAATGCCATATCTGGCGCACGGCCTGCGAACAGCCTGCAGCAAGACGCGGCTGTGCTGGACGACAGCCGGGGCATGGCGCAGGCAGCGCAGCTGGCAGTCAGCCCGTCGCCGGACGTGCCCACAGCCGTGCGCAGCGGTGCCGGGGCGGGCCATTGGTGACGCGCAAGCGATGAGCGGCGTGGGCATGCATTTGTCTTGAAACTGCCATAAAAGCATCATCAATCTGAAATTAGCAGCCCGTAGCCTCGGGCGTGTGAAAAACACCGAAGAGATCATTGTCGAATCGTTCGCTGCCCACCCGTCCAGTCTGCGGATTGCACTGGTGACAGAGACCTTCCCGCCCGAGGTCAACGGGGTCGCCATGACCCTGGGCCGCCTGGTGGAGGGGCTGTTGCAGCGTGGCCATGCGGTACAGATCGTGCGCCCGCGCCAGCCCGGCGCCGAGGCCAGTAGCCCGCGCGAGGGGCTGGACGAGGTGCTGTCCCCCGGCGTACCGATTCCCAGCTACGGCAACTTCCGCTTCGGCCTGCCGTCCAAGAACCGGCTGGTCAAGCTGTGGCAGCAGATGCGGCCCGACGTGGTCCATGTCGCCACCGAAGGCCCGCTGGGCTGGTCGGCCGTAACGGCCGCGCGCAAGCTGCAGCTGCCGGTGACCAGCTCGTTCCACACCAATTTCCACAACTACTCCGGCCATTACGGACTGGGCCTGTTGAAGACGCCCATAGACGCGTACCTGCGCAAGCTGCACAACCGCACCATGGCTACCCTGGTGCCCACGCCGGCCCTGGTGGCGGCGCTGCAGGCGCGCGGCTACCGCAATGTGTCGGTGCTGTCGCGAGGGGTCGAGCTGTCGCAGTTCAGCCCGGCCCGCCGCTCCAGCGCGCTACGCGCCAGCTGGGGCGTGGCCGAGGACGATCTGGCAGTGGTGCACGTGGGCCGCCTGGCCAAGGAAAAGAATGTGGGTTCGGTGGTGCTGGCTTTTGCCGCCATCCAGGCCCGCGTACCGAATGCCAAGCTGGTGCTGGTGGGCGATGGCCCGCTGCGCAAGCTGCTGCAGGACAACTGCCCGCACGCCCATTTCGCTGGCCTGCGCCAGGGCGAAGACCTGGCTGCCCATTACGCATCTGGCGACCTGTTCTTGTTCCCCAGCACCACCGAAACCTATGGCAATGTGGTGCCCGAGGCCCTGGCCAGCGGCGTGCCGGTGCTGGCCTACGACTATGCGGCAGCGGCCAATGTGGTGCGGCCTGGCCACAATGGCATGCTGGTGCCGCTGGGCGAAGAAATGCAGTTTGTGCAGGCGGCCGTGGCCCTGGCCAGCGACCGGCCCGTGCTGCAGGCCATGCGCCAGCAGGCGGCGGCCAGCGTGGCCCACCTGGGCTGGGCGGCGGTGTACGACAGCTTTGTGGGCACGCTACGCACCGTGGTGCAGTGCCACGGCGGCCATTTCAGCCTGGCGCCGCACCTTCTGCCCAGCGCTACTAGCGCAACTAGCGTTCCCAGCGCATAAGGGCTTGGCCCATGCGGACCGCCGAGCCTTCGCGCAGACCTTCGCACAGCGTGAAGCCCCTGGGCGCCAGCACGATGATGGTGGAGCCGTGCTGAAACCAGCCCATCTCCTGCCCCTTGCGGAAGCTGGCATTGCAGGGCAGGGTGGTCGGACCTTTGTACTTCAGGTGCAGCAGCACATCCAGAAAATGCAGGCGGATACTGGCCACCAGGATCGCCGCCACCGGCACCAGCGCAATCGGCTGGCCCTGGGCCGGGCCGTCGCCGGTGATGCGGGTCTTGAGGAAGGCGCGTTCGTTCTTGCAAAACAGTTTCTCTACCCGCTTCAAGGCAATCGGGTTCACGTTCCAGGTATCGCCCGAGAAGTAGGTCACCTTCTCCACCGTGCAGTCCTGCGGGGCGTGGAAGCGGTGGTACATGCTGGATGTGAGCCGCAGCGTGACGAAGTAGCCGTCGCGCCATTCGCCACTGTGCGCCTCATCGCCCAGCAGGTCCTCCAGCGTGTACGGAAAGCCCTTGGCCTGGAACACCTGCGTGCCCTGGATGGAGCCGCTGGCGCCCACGATGCCGTCGCTGGGGCTGCTCATCACTGCAGGGTCCATGGCCAGCGGGCGCAGGCCGTCTTTCAGCTCGCGGGTAAAGCAGTCGTGCATGCTTTTGAAATGCGTTTTCTTTGCCTCCGACAGGTCCAGGTCGGAGAAGAACTTCCACACCGCAATCGATGCGTCGCGCACCAGCGGCTGCTCAATCTGGCTGAACCAGCCCATGGCCTGGGTCAACCAGCGCCGGGGCAGGCGGTTGGTCAGCAAAAAGTTCAGGTCCTCTTGCTTCAGCAGTTGCTGGATGTGCTGGCGTATCTGCATGGTCAATCTCTTTTGAAAGGAAAAATGTTGTGAATGAAACTCTGGCTCTGTACGCCGCCGCTGGCGGTGCCCTGCTGTACGGTGCGACACGTGTGAAGACCCGGCTGGAGCTGTCGCTGGCCAAGCACCGCTCGCTCACCGGCCACCCGCGCATGGCGCGCCGCATGGCGGCCCAGCTGCCCAGCTACCGCTACGACGAAACGCAGGCCTTTGGTCTGGACGGTGCGCCGCCTGAAGTGGTGGGCCTGCGCAAGACCGCGCTGGCCCGACTCGCCGCGCAATTCGGCGAGCGCTATGCCAAAAGCCTGGCGCTGACGCGTGCGGCCGAGGGCGATATCTCGGACATGCAATTCATTGCCGCCTACAAGCTGCCCTACCAGTTCCGCGAGCTGTTCGGCAAGGCGCTGAAGACCGGCTCTTTTGTGCAGTCCACCAGCGGCGTGACCCTGACCGATATGGACGGCAATGTGTTCTACGACCTGACCGGTTCCTACGGCGTCAACCTGTTCGGCAACGACTTCTACAAGGACAGCATCGCCCAGGGCAGTGCCCTGGTGGCCGAGCTGGGGCCGGTGCTGGGTTCCTACCACCCGGTGGTGGCCGACAACGCGCAGCGGCTCAAGGCCATCTCCGGCATGGACGAGGTGAGCTTCCATATGTCCGGCACCGAGGCGGTGATGCAGGCCGTGCGCCTGGCGCGCTACCACACCGGGCGCACGCACCTGCTGCGTTTTTGCGGCGCGTACCACGGCTGGTGGGGCGATGTGCAGCCCGGCATCGGCAACCCCGTGACCGAGCGCGATACCTACACGCTGAAGGACATGGGCGAGGCTACCTTGCGCGTGCTGCGCAAGCGCAAGGACATTGCCTGCGTACTGGTGAACCCGCTGCAGGCCTTGCACCCGAACATCGGCGCGCCCGGCGATTCGTCGCTGCTGGACAGCTCGCGCCAGGCGCATTACGACCGCGCCGCCTACACCCGCTGGCTGCAACAGCTGCGCGAGATCTGCACCGAGAAAAACATTGCGCTGATCTTCGACGAGGTGTTCGTTGGCTTCCGCCTGGCACCCGGCGGTGCGCAGCAATACTTTGGCGTGCAGGCCGATATGGTTACCTACGGCAAGACCCTGGGCGGCGGCCTGCCGGTGGGCGTGGTCTGCGGCCAGCACGCGTGGATGAAACGCTTCCGTGAAGAGGCGCCGGCCGACATCTGCTTTGCGCGCGGCACCTTCAACGCCCACCCCTATGTGATGGGCGCCATGAATGTGTTTTTGCAAAGCCTGAACACAGCGCCCATCCAGGCCCTGTACGCCGGGCAGGACGTGCGCTGGGACCAGCGCGCTGCCAGCCTGAACCAGCGCCTGCAGGCGGCCGGCCTGCCGGTGCAGGTGGCGAATATGTCGTCCATCTGGACCGTGCTCTACACCCAGCCGGCCTGCTACAACTTTTTGCTTCAACATTATTTGCGGCTGGAAGGCCTGGCTTTGAGCTGGGTGGGCACGGGGCGTTTCATCTTCAGCCTGAACTACAGCGATGTGGACTTTGAAGCCGTGGCACAGCGCTTTGTGCGCGCCGCCCAGGCCATGCAGGCCGATGGCTGGTGGTGGCATAACCCGGAGCTGACCAACAAGTCCATCAAGCGCCGGGTTCTGAAGGAGATGCTGGCGAAGAAGTTTTAAACGGGACGAAGCCCCTGCCGCGAAGCAGGGGCGCCGGTTGGTTTAGGCGTGGTGGGCTTGGCGTGGTTCGATGAGTTCACCGCGCATCAAGGCCAGCGGGGCTTTGTAGTACAGCGTGATGTCGTGGAAGGGGTCGGTCAGGATCTTGGTCATCCACACCAGGCCGGCCTCCACGTCCTTGATGAAGAACAGGTGCACGGTGCGGAACACCAGGCCGCCCACGCCGACCGCCAGCCAGACCAGGCCGGTGTTGCGGGCGAAGCTTTCCCAGCCGGTGTGCGGCTCCAGCAGGCCAAACAGGCTGGGCTGCCACACCAGCAGCAGCGGTGATGCCACCCAGATGGCCATCAGCACCACCTTGCGGCGCAGGTTGTAGCCGACCTTGATGTCTTCCTTGTGTTCATGCGTGGCCTGGTTCACCACGTCATAGCCCTTGGGCTCGAAGAAGAAATGGCCGGCCTGGCGACTCGTCATGGACACCAGCCAGGCCAGCAGCGCGGCCAGCGCCGGGTCCTTGAACAGCAGTGCGTAGGCACAGACGAAGCTGACCGCGCTGACCAGGTGCAGCGACTGGTTGATGCGGCTGTGGTGGTAGTAGCGGTGGTCGTCCCAGCGTTGGATCTTGAGTTGCTCGAAAAAATCAGACATGGTGGCTCCTTCAATGTGAACGGTACAAGAGGGTGACAGGGGGTGACGAAACGGTGACAGGCCGTGTGACAGACGGGTGAATTTGCTTGCGGACGCAGGTGGGTACGGTGCTGTGCATGGCGCGTATCCGGCGTGATGAAGTGCTGCCTGCCTTAGCGCGCAACTTCGGCGGGCAGGCTGGCCACGGCGGCTGCGGCCTTGGGGCGTGGCGCGGCAATGGCGGCGCTGGGCGTGGCTTCTACAGGATCTTGCCAGTGCAGCACTTCCAGGCGCCCGTCCATGTGTTCGACCAGGGCGGTGCGGCTTTCCACCCAGTCGCCGTCGTTGCAGTACAGCGTACCGTTGATGGTGCGCATTTCGGCGCGGTGGATGTGGCCGCAGACCACACCGTGGTGGCCGCGCTTGCGGGCCTCGGCGGCTACGGCGTCTTCAAAGTCGGTTACGTAGTTCAGCGCTGTCTTCACCTTGCCCTTCAGGTAGGATGACAGCGACCAATAGGGCAGGCCCATGCGCGCGCGAAAGCTGTTCAGGTGCCGGTTCAGCTTCAGCGTCAGCTCGTACAGGTTGTCGCCCAGGTAGGCCAGCCATTTGGCGTACTGCACCACGGCGTCAAAGTGGTCACCGTGCACCACCCACAGCCTGCGGCCATCGGTGGTGACGTGCACGGCCTCTTGCACCACCTCGATGCCGCCAAAGTGGTGACCCACGAAGCCGCGCGCGAATTCGTCGTGGTTGCCGGGCACAAAGATCACGCGGCAGCCTTTGCGGGCGCGGCGCAGCAGCTTTTGCACCACGTCGTTGTGGGCCTGCGGCCAGTACCAGCGCCGGCGCAGCTGCCAGCCGTCGATGATGTCGCCTACCAGGTACAGGTAGTCGCTGGGGTGGGTCTTCAAAAAGCGCAGCAGCGGCTCGGCCTGGCAGCCGGGCGTGCCCAGGTGCAGGTCCGAGATGAAGATGCAGCGGTAGCGCTGGCCATGGCCGATGTCGTCGTCATGGTCGTGCTCTGTGCTGCCAGGCTTGGGCTGCAGGGCCGCCAGCCAAGGCGCCGAGCCGGCGCGGCCTGCGTCAAACTGCTGCAGCATCGGCGTTCCTGCGGCACAGGATGGGCGTCAAATAGGACATGGCGGCTCCTTGTCAAAGCGATGTCCCGCCAGTGTCACGCGTTGATGTGACGGCTCCACGGCATTGCTGTGTCATTTGCATGACACTGCCGCTCCGAACGCTTACTCGGTGCGCGTGATGGTCAGCCGCACGCTGCCGTGGTTGTTGCTGTACAGGCCCCATACATCGTTGGGGAAGCAGAACAGGTAGCCCGGGTGCTGCACCACGAAGGCCTGCTTCTCGTGCACCGGCAGGTCCAGGTATTCATGTGGGTTGGGGCTGCCGTCGTTGGGCACGATGGAGCCTATGCCCGAGTCGTTGGTAATCGCGCCCACCAGGGTGAACCAGCGGTAGCCCTCCACCCGCTTGGTCAGCCAGAAGTCGGTGGACGCGTTGCCGGTGGCTTTCTTCATCCAGCCCTCGACCTTGCCCAGCGCAGTGCCGCCCGCGCGTACCACGTCGCCCAGGGTGTAGTCGTGGTTTTCGGTGCCGCGCCAGTCGCAGGCGTCGGTGCTGTCCAGCCATTCGCCGGTGGCGCTGAAGATGTATTTCTGGCCCTGGTCCATATACACGCCGGTAGGGTTCCACTGGGTGTCGGCGTAGATGTCTACCGTGCGGCTTTCACCCGGGGCGAGTGCGTAGCTCGGGTGGTAGGCCGGATAGGCGATGGGCGACATGGTTTGCCGTACGAAGGCGCTAGGGTGGAAGCTCGCGGCGTTGGCGGTCACCATGGCCTCGATATTGCGCGGACGTGAACGCAGCTTGGCGAAGGCACCCTTGTAGGAGTTGTGCAGCACGCCCAGCGGGTTGGGTTGCAGCGCCGCCTGCACGCCGGGGCGGAATGCCAGGCCCGCCAGGCTGGCCTGCTCCATCATCCATGACAGCGCGCCGTCGGACAGGTCGCTGTGCGCATAGCCGCCGCCCACGTCGCAGTGCACGCCGGGGAACCACAGCTCGGTGGCGTCCTTGTGCTGGTCGGCATTGGCCCAGCGTGTCACGGTGAAGCTGGCGCGGACTTCGTCCAGCGCCATGGCGTGGCGGGCGGTTTGCACGTGGGCGCCCAGGTTGGTGTCGTGGAAGCGCCATTTTTCAGACCTGTCGAACAGGTTCAGCAGCTCCAGGTCGTCCGGCACGCCCAGCGCACCCACCGTGTCCCAGACGCCGATAAAGCGCACCGGCGTGGCGTCCAGGCCGTGGAAGAAGCTCCAGCCAGCGGCCCATTGGCGGTCGTCCAGCGACCGTTTTGTGTACTTCTGGTAGGCCTGGTAGGCCGCGTCCACGCGGGCCCAGGCGTCCTTGGGCGGTGCGCTGCGCAGGTCCAGCAGGCCCCGGCCCAGCAGCCCGCCCAGGCTGCGCGCGGTAAAGGCGCCGCGGCTGAAGCCGAAGATGTAGATCTCGTCGCCCGGCACATAGTGCGTGGCAAGCCAGTGGTAGGCACTGCGGATGTGGTTGCTGATGCCCGCGCCCACGGCCCCGCCGGCAATGGCGTCCAGCAGCTGACCCTTGGCGCCCACGCCGGGGTGGTAGTAGGCGAGCTGCTCCACCCCGTCGCTGCCATGCCCTGCCAGGGCGTTGTGCAGCTTGACCACATTCGTCGGCGACAACACGCCGTTGTCTTCCTGGTCGGGGGAGTTCCAGGTGCCGTCATTGGAAAGAATGAGTCGTTTCATGGTGTGGAGGCGGTTGGGCCGCGGACATGGTGGTGCGGCTGATTCTGTGCGGCTTGTGCGGCGCAGGGCAATCCGTGCAGCGCCTGATCCATCGCACTATCTATGGATAATCGGCGCATGTTCTTCCTGCGCCACACACACGCCATTGCCCGTTGGGCGCTGCTGTGCTTTGTGTTGTCGCTGGGTGTGGCGATCGCCGCGCCGCTGGTTAACCACCAGTCGCTGGAGCTGGTGTGCTCCAGCGTGGGCAGTGTCAAGCTGCTGGTCAAGTCGGCCGACGGCAGCAGCCAGGTGGTGAGCCAGATGGGCGACTGCCCGCTGTGCATCACCGGTGGTGGCATGCCGCCGCCCGAGGTACAGCTGCGCGTAGCACCGGCCCAACCCTTGGTCTATGCGCTGCGCAGCATTCCCGCTGCGCGCCTGGCCTGGCTGACCGCCGCGCCCCTGCCCGCACGCGGGCCGCCGACCTTCCTCTGACTATCAAATGTATAGCTGCTAGCGCAAGTTTTATCTGCGCTGGAGGCTTGTTTCGTCTTGATCCAGAGGGTGTTCCATGTCTTTTTCTTTTGCTCTTAAATTCGTAGCTGCTTGCGCAGTATCTGTGAGCGCCAGCAGCACTTTTGCCCATATTGTTCTGGCCGAGCCCGCCGCCTTGGGCAATACCGGCTACAGCGCGGCCCTGCGCGTGGGCCACGGCTGCAACGGCGCGGCCACCACGGCCATCCGCGTCACCGTGCCGGCCGGCTTTAAAGACGCCAAGCCCATGCCCAAGGCGGGCTGGGTGCTGTCCACGGTGGTTGGCAAGCTGGACAAGCCATTGGATGACCACGGCAAGCAGATTACCGACGGTGTGACCAGCATCACCTGGACCGCATCCCCTGGCAACGCGCTGCCCGATGCCTACTTCGACGAATTCGTGCTGCGCGGCAGCCTGCCTGGTGAGGCCGGTGCGATGTGGTTCAAAGTGCTGCAAGCGTGCGAACAAGGCAGCATCGACTGGGCCGAGATTCCGGCCCCCGGTAAATCTGCGCACGACCTGAAAGCGCCCGCAGCCATGCTGGAAATCATCCCGTCCGAGCACGTCGGCGGCCACCAACATTAAGGCCTTGATTACTATGAAATTCATAGCTATTGCCGCAGCTATTCTCTGCGCTAGCGGGCATTTGTATGCTCAAAACGTAGTAGTCTCAGACGCCTGGGCCCGCACCAGCGTGCAGGGCCAGAAGGCCTCCGGCGCCTTCATGACCCTGACCGCCAAGGAAAACACCAAGCTGGTGGCCGTGTCCACCCCCGTGGCCGGCCTGGCCGAGGTGCACGAGATGAAGATGGACGGCGACGTGATGCGTATGCGCCCGGTGCAGGGCGGCCTGGACCTGCCCGCCGGCAAGCCCGTGGCCCTGAGCCCCGGCGGCTTTCACGTCATGCTGATGGACCTGAAAGCCGCCCTGCCCAAGGACAGCACCATCCCCTTGACCCTGACCTTTAAGGACGCCAAGGGCGTGGAAAGCAAGCTCGACCTGAAGCTGCCCGTGGCCACCATGGCCCCAGTCGGCATGGCTGAGCACAAGCACTGAGCTTGGGGGGAACCCAGTGGCCCGGCAGAGCCGGTTCCACGGGTTCCTGGCGTGCAGGCAGTCTGGTTCGCCATGGGGGTTAGCGTAGGGGGATCTGCGGGTCTGTTGGAGTAAGCTGTGCGGCAACACCCTAGGAGACTTTATGAGCGATACACCCGCCTTTGATTTCAGCAAATTCGTGCCCGGCTTTGATTTTCTGAAGAACCTGGGCAAGGGGGCTGCTGGTGCAGCGCCGGCGTCGCCACTCGGCGGCTGGGTGGCGCCCACCATCAATGTGGAAGAGCTGGAAAAGCGCATCACCGAGCTGAAGGCCGTGCAGTTCTGGCTGGACCAGAACGCGGTGGCGTTGAAAGCCACCATCCAGGCGCTGGAGGTGCAGAAAATGACCCTGGCTACGCTGAAGGGCATGAACTTCAGCATGGCCGACCTGGCGAATGCCTTCAAGCTCAAACCCACTCCCGCGCCCGAGGCGGCACCCGAGCCCGAACCGGAACCAGAACCCGCGCCTCCACCCCAGGCCGCCGCGCCCGAGCCACAAGCCGAGCCTGCAGCCCCGCTGCCCGGCGTGGTGGACCCGCTGAAATGGTGGGGCTCGCTGACCGAGCAGTTCCAGCACATTGCCGGCGCCGCGCTGAAAGACGCTGGCACCCAGGCCGCGCTGGAAAAGAGCAAGGACCTGGCCAGCAATTTCGCAGCCGAGGCCCTGAAAAGCGTGGGCGAGTTCGCCAAGGCCGCCACCCCCAAAACCAAGCCCGCGGCCGAGCCCCAGTCTGCCCCGGCCAAGGCCGCCGCCAAGAAGGCACCCGCCAAAAAAGCCCCTGCTAAAAAAGCTGTTGCCAAAAAACGCGTAGGCTGAGGCTTTATTTCTTCGGACCCGAGGCCTATGCCTGCCCTCAAACTCTTTCCCCATGGCCATGCCACGCACCCGCAGTGGCGTATGGCGGCTGGCCTGGTGCTGGCCCAGCTGCGCGCGCAGATGGCCTTGCCCGACTACGCCAACGCGCCCAGCCTGGGCCTGCTCTACATCACCGACCACTACGCCGGCGATGCGCAGGACATCCTGGACCACCTGAGTGGCGAGCTGCCCGAGGTGACAGACTGGTCTGGCACCGTGGGCATAGGTATTGCCGCCAACAATGTGGAGTACTTTGACGAACCCGCGCTCAGCGTCATGCTGTGTGACCTGCCGGCCGACCAGTACCGGGTGTTCTCCGGCGTGGCGCCGCTGGGCCTGGGTTTCGAGGCGCATACCGCCCTGGTCCATGCCGATGCGAATACCCACGACCTGACCGAGCTGGTGGCCGAGATGGCCCTGCGCACCGACACCGGCTACCTGTTCGGCGGCCTGGCCTCCAGCCGCACCCGTTCGGTACAGTTCGCGGTCGGTGGCAACGGCAATATCAAGGGCCATGGCGCGGCCGGTGGCGTGTTCAGCGGCGGCCTCAGCGGCGTGGCCTTTGCCGAGGGCGTGCACCTGGTGTCGCGTATCACCCAGGGCTGCCAGCCGATCAGTGCCAACCGCACGGTTACCGCCTCGGACGGCAACCTGGTGCTGGAGCTGGACGGCCAGCCCGCGCTGACGGTGCTGCTGTACGACCTGGGCGTGAACCTGGCCCAGCCGCAAGAGGCCCTGGCCAAGGTGCGCAACACCCTGGTCGGGCTGGCGCGCTCGCCCGCCGGCGATGCCGTGCTGCGCACCGCGCATTTCGGCAGCGACGTGGTGGTGCGCCACATCATCGGCCTGGACCCCGCCCGCGAAGGCATTGCCATTGCCGACTCGGTAGAGGTCGGCACCCGGCTGGCCTTCTGCCAGCGCAATATGCAGGCCGCGCGTTCCGACCTGGTGCGCATCTGCGCCGAAATCCGCGAAGAGCTGGAGCCCGAGGAGCTGTCGGTAGAGATCGCCGCCGCACTCGCCGCCCCCGAGGCCGAATCCGCCCCGCACCCGGCTCGGCGTATTGCCGGTGCCGTGTATGTGAGCTGCACCGGCCGCGGCGGCGACCACTTTGGCGGCCCCAGCGCCGAGCTGCAAATCGTGCGCCGCGCGCTGGGCGATGTGCCCCTGGTGGGTTTCTTCGCCGCGGGTGAGATCGCTCGGCAGAACCTGTATGGGTATACGGGTGTGTTGACGGTGTTTACGGATAGCGTTTCGGCATGAGCAACTCGTTCGCCCTGAGCTTGTCGAAGGGCCCTTCGACAAGCTCAGGGCGAACGGTTGGTGGGCGTTGAGCCGTGGCGTTTCAGCGTCGCAATGCGGTAAATGCCGCAAACTCCCAGCGACGCATGCCCAGCAGCAGGGTGTAGCCCTCCAGTGCCGCTTCGGGCAGCTTTTGATCCGCCAGGTGCTGCTGCGCAAAGTCTTGCGCCACGCGCTGCAAGCGTTCCAGAAACAGCGGCGCCAGGCTGCGGCTGACGCTGCCGTGCACCAGTAGCAGGCCCTCGCCAGGGCCGTCGAAGCCGCCGTTGTAGTAGTCCAGCAGCACATCCTCGCGGAAGAACTGCATCACCGGCCCGTGCGGCAGCCAGCGGAAGGTCTTGGCCAGTTTCAGGCGGTAGCGGTTCAGCGGACGCAGCTCGATGATGCCGATGCGGTCCAGCTGGGCCAGGCAGCGTATGCACTCGGCCTCGCTCAGGCGGTAGCTGGCCACGATCTGCTCCAGCGTCCACTGGCTCAGCACGCAGATCGCCACCAGCAGCAGCTTCTTGTCGGCCACCACGGCGCGCTCCTGCTCCTGCGTCAGGCCGGCCAGCAGCGGCTGGGCATCGGCCACGCGGCGGGCCAGCTCGGCAAAGTCCAGCTTCAGCGCACGGCAGATGGCGTCCACGCGCGACAGCGGCATGTCACCCTTGGCCAGCATGCGCTTCACGCTGGACTCGGCCACGCCCAGCTGCGCGGCCAGGTCGGCATAGGTCATGTGCGCGGCTTTGAGTTCCTTCTTCAGGGCGGTGACGAGGTCGGCGGTGGTGCTCATGGGTATTGATTATTGATACTTTTAGGTGCAATTAGCTAGTCTGTATCGAATATTGGATGTCCAATCGGACTCTCGACAAGACACTGGCGCACCTCTTATCGATTGAAAGAAGCCGCTGTGAAAACATCTTTGTCCTCGCTTGAAACCAGGCTGCTATGGGCCTGCGCCTCGGCCCTATTGTTCGCCTGCCTCGGGCCTGCCGTGGCGCAGTACGACCACTACCATGCGTTTGCCGACCAGCGGGCCTGGTGGGGTGTGCCGCATGCGATGGATGTGCTGAGCAATCTGCCTTTTGCCGTGGGCGGTGCCTGGGGGCTGGTGCAGCTGTGGCGCTACAGCCTGGTGCGCAGTGTGCAACGCGATTTGTCGGCCTTGTTCTTTCTGGGTCTGGTGGTGACGGCATTCTGCTCCAGCGCCTATCACTGGCAGCCAGGGGACGGCGGCCTGGCGGTCGACCGCCTGGGTATGGTGGTGGCATTCGCGGGCCTGTTGGGGCTGGCGGTGGCCGACCGTGTCAGCGACAGGGCGGGGGTAGCGACCATGGCCGCAGTGCTGGTGTGTGGCCCCTATGCGGTTGGCGTGTGGGTGATTTCCGGCAATCTGCTGCCTTGGGCGGTGTTGCAAGGCGGTGGCATGTTGCTGATGGTGCTGCTGGCGATGTGCCGGCCGGTCGCTGGTGCCTGGGGGCTGCCTTTAGGTGCCGTAGTCGCCCTGTATGCCCTGGCCAAGCTGCTGGAGTTGGGCGACCACAGCGTGTTTGCCTGGACGGCAGGCTGGGTGTCTGGCCATAGTCTGAAGCATGTGGTGGCCGCCATGGTGGCCTGGCCGGTGTTGGGCTGCGTGGCGCGGCAGCGTGGGCCGATCGCACCGCACGTCATGACTAGCCAGTACAGTGTGTAAAGTCCGCCAGAGCCACAGCTTCAGAACTCCCACGCAGCTATATTTTTAATAGCTTTACCCGCACATAGAATGTGCGCTACAGCCATATTGGGTTTATAAAAATGACGACACAGACAGCCGATATTCCTGCCGCCGCTGCGCATCCGAACCAGTTCGCCCTGTTGAAGCAGCGCCGCTTCGCGCCGTTTTTCTGGACCCAGTTTTCCGGCGCGGCGAACGACAACCTGTTCAAGTTCTCGTTCACGGTGATGGTGACCTACCAGCTCAGCGTTAGCTGGCTGCCGCCGGCCATGGCCGGGCTGGTGATCGGGGCATTGTTCATCCTGCCGTTTTTGCTGTTCTCGGCCACCAGTGGCCAGCTGACCGACAAGTTCCCCAAGACGGCCATGATCCGTGCGGTGAAGAACCTGGAGATCGCCATCATGCTGCTGGCGGCCTATGGCTTCTTCACCAGCAATGTGGCGGTGCAGGTGCCGGTGCTGCTGTCCTGCGTGTTTTTGATGGGCCTGCATTCCACGCTGTTCGGGCCGGTCAAGTTCGCCTATCTGCCGCAGGTGTTGAATGATGCCGAGCTGACCGGCGGCAACGGCATGGTGGAGATGGGCACCTTCGTGGCCATCTTGCTGGGCGACATCGTGGGCGGCCTGCTGGTGGCCGTGCCCGAGGTGGGCCACACGGCCGTGGCCATTGGCTGCGTGGGTCTGGCGCTGGTGGGGCGTTGCGTGGCGCAGGCGATTCCGCAACTGCCGGCCACCGACCCGGGCCTGAAGATCAACTGGAACCCGTTCACCGAGACCTGGCGCAACCTGCAGCTGGCACACGGCAATTTGGTGGTGTTCCGCTCGCTGCTGGGCATCAGCTGGATGTGGTTCTTTGGCGCGGTGTTCTTGAGCCAGTTCCCCAGCTTTGCCAAGGAAGTGCTGCACGGCGACGAGCAGGTGGCCACGCTGCTGCTGGTGGTGTTCTCCATCGGCATCGGCACCGGCTCGCTGCTGTGCGAGGTGCTGAGCCGCCGCCATGTGGAGATCGGACTGGTGCCGCTGGGTGCCATCGGCATGAGCGTGTTTGCGGTGGACCTGTACTTTGCATCGCGCGGCCTGCCCGATACGGGAGTGATGGGCCTGGGTGCCTTCGTGGCCCAGGCGGCGCATTGGCGGGTGATGGCCGACCTGGCGCTGCTGAGCCTGTTTGCCGGGCTGTACAGCGTGCCTATGTACGCGTTGATTCAGCTGCGCAGCCAGCCCACGCACCGGGCGCGCATCATCGCTGCCAACAACATCTTGAACGCGCTGTTCATGATCGCCAGCTCGGTGCTGGCCGGCGCGCTGCTGGGCGCGGGCTGCACCATTCCGCAGATATTCCTGTTCACCGGCCTGGCGAATGCGGTGGTGGCTTTCTACATCTTCATGCTGGTGCCCGAGTACCTGTTGCGCTTCGTGGCCTGGCTGTTGTCGCACTGCGTGTACCGCTTCAAGGTGCAGGGCGACGAGCACATCCCGGTGCACGGCGCGGCCATCCTGGCCTGCAACCATGTGAGCTTTGTGGACGCGGTGCTGCTGATGGCAGCCAGCCCGCGCCCCATCACCTTCTTGATGGACCACCGCATCTTCCAGGTGCCGGTGCTGGGCTGGTTGTTCCGCCTGGCCAAGGCCATCCCCATCGCGCCGCGCGCCGAAGACCCGGAGGCTTACGAGGCTGCCTTTGCCGCCGCCGCCAAGGTGCTGGCAGATGGTGATTTGCTGGGCATCTTCCCCGAAGGCGGGCTGACCAAGGACGGCCAGCTGCAGGAGTTCAAGGGCGGCATCATGAAGATTCTGGAGGCCGCACCGGTGCCGGTGATTCCCATGGCCTTGACCAATTTGTGGGGCTCGTATTTCAGCCGTGTCGAGCCGGGCGGCGCGATGGTCCGGCCGTTCCGGCGCGGGATGTTTAACCGTGTTGGTTTGAATGTGGATCGGCCTATGGTTGCTGCAGATGTCAGTCTGGAGAGCTTGTACGGGCGTGTGCGAGCTTTGATGTGAGGAAGAATATGTCGCTGTTTCAAAAGTTTTTCCGGTGCCGTGGCCTGTTAGCGCGTGGCGCATTTTGGGCTCGCGTGCTCGTTTTGCTGCTGGTTTTTATGGTGGCCGACAGCGTATTGCGTCCGCTGCTGGGTACCTCGGTGGTTTACTTGCTCAATCCTTTGGCTTTGTGGGCGCTGGTTGCCGCGGGTGGACAACGATTGCACGACCGTGGTTACTCGGCCGTTTGGTTGTGGTTTGGCTTGGTGCCAGTAGTGGGGGCTGCGTGGTTGGTGTGGCAGTTTGTTCGCAAAGGTGCTGGCTCTGCAGCACATACGTACTTGCGTGATGCCCAGGACTTTTTAGTGGTGCGGTGAATATGCAGAACGCGAATCTGGTAGTAAATGATGTGACGGGTTTGAATCCGGTCTCGGTATGGGCGATCAGCAAACCCACTACGGTGGAGGAGGTGGTGGATGCAGTGACACGGACGGACGGCCCCGTGTCTGTGGGGGGGGGCCACTTCAGCATGGGTGGCCAAACTGCCAGCCCTGGAAGCCTGCATTTGGACATGCGTGAGATGAACCGTGTGATTCTGTTTGCCCCAATGGCAAAGACCATACGCGTACAGGCAGGGATACGCTGGTGTGACATTCAGCGTTTTATCGATCCGCACGACCTGTCGGTGAAGATCATGCAGACCTATGCCAATTTCACGGTGGGCGGCTCGCTCAGTGTGAATGTGCACGGGCGATACATGGGTTTAGGGCCGGTGATTTTGAGCGTGCGATGGTTCAAGCTGGTCATGGCCGATGGATCCGTGGTGGAGGTCACGCCAGCGGGTAACAGCGAGCTGTTCTATGGGGTGATTGGTGGCTACAGTGGTTTGGGTGTGATCGTGGAAGTTGAGTTGTCGCTGGCTGACAACGTGCGGATCAAGCGTGTGGCAAAAAAGCTTTCGGTCAAGGATTATCTGGAGCACTTTAAAGCCAAAGTGCGCCATTCGCCTGACGCGATTTTTCACAATGCCGATCTGTACCCGCCGAACTACCAACGAGCCCGCTCGGTAACCTGGGTGCAAACTGAAGATGCGGTCACGGAGCCACGGCGCTTGCACCAGGGGGGCATCGGCTACGCGGTGGAACGGTACTTCGTGTGGGCCGTCTCGGAGACTCCGCTAGGTAAATGGCGGCGCGAATTCCTGATTGACCCTTTGCTGTATCTGCGGCGCAAGGTGCATTGGCGCAATTTTGAAGCCAGTTACGACGTGGCTGAACTGGAGCCCGCATCTCGTCAGCACACCACCTATGTTCTGCAGGAGTATTTTGTGCCAGTGGAGCAGTTTGATGTGTTTGTGCCCAAGATGGCAGAGATATTGCAGCGCTTTCGCGTCAATGCGTTGAACGTATCGGTACGACACGCCCAGGCGGACCCGGGGGCCTTGATGGCCTGGGCGCGTGGAGAAACTTTTGCCTTCGTGCTGTACTACAAGCAGCGCACTCGGGACAACGCCAAGAACCGCGTCGCGGTTTGGACCCGTGAGCTAATTGACGCCGCTATCAGCGTCGGCGGCAGCTATTACCTGCCCTACCAGCCGCATGCGACGCCCGCGCAGTTCCATGCGGCCTACCCACGCGCGCAAGAACTTTTTGCACTTAAACGCCGACTCGACCCCAGCTTTCGCTTCCGTAACGTCCTGTGGGACACCTATTACGCACCTACTTTGCCATGATGCAATTTGTCCAACCCGCCTCAGAATTTAAAGCCGTTTTTGGCGACGTGCATTCGCATGATGCTTTCTATAAATTTTTGCAGAACATCTACCGGTTGTACCCTGAAGATCGCTTTCATACGCTGATCAAACGCAGCTGCGCCCAGTTCGATTCGGACGAAGCGATTTATCGTGATCTGCAGCAGCAGTTACCGCACATCAAGCCTTTCCATGCGGATCTGACGTATGCGCTGCCATCGCTGTTTAAACAGAAGGATGAAATGACCCGCCAGACGCTGGAGTTGTTGGGGACGCAGAGGCAGATCCAGGGCTATATGGAAATTGGCAGTACCGGACGCTACATCAGCACATTGCGTAAACGATTGGATGTACGTGGCCCGGTGGTGCTGGTCAATGACCTGGCGCCAGGTTGGTCACCTGTGGATATTGTGGAGCGCGGTGGTCTGCGCAAAATCGGCAGCTTTGTACCTTTGGCCGACTATGCTCCGCTGTCTGCACAGCTGCCAGACAATACGTTTGATTTGGTGACCTGCTACATAGGCCTGCACCATTGCCCTTTGGACAAATTGCCGGCCTTTGTGGCGTCTATCGTGCGTGTGCTGAAGCCAGGTGCCACCTTTATTTTGCGGGACCATGACGTGAAGTCTGATGCGATGAATGCCTTTGTCTCGCTTGCCCACACCGTGTTCAATGCGGGGCTGGGTGTGCCCTGGGCACAGAACAAGGCAGAGCTGCGCTACTTCCGGCCGATCGCAGACTGGGTTGCGTACCTGGGCCAGCATGGCTTGCAGAATGTGGGGCCTCATCTGTTGCAGGCGCGCGATCCGTCCGATAACGTACTGCTGGCTTTTCGCAAGGAGTTGGCGTGAAATCCATGCGGGTTATTTGTGCGACATTGGCCTTGGGCCTCGCTGCTGTTGCCGGTGGTGCTGTGCCGGATGCCCGTCCTGCAGACGGGGCGGTGACGCCGATCGAACATGTGCGCGGCGTCGAGCAGACTCTGTTGACGTATCCAGAGTGGTTTTTAGTGTTCAGTCCTGCCGAATATGCAAGCTTTGCCAAGCAGTCGCCCCCGGACCAGTTTCCTTTTTTAGGCCATGTGGTTCAGTTTTGGCAGGGTTACAAGGCGGTGTTTGATGAGAGTCGGGCGCAAGGGTATGCCTTGAACCCTGGCTACCATCTCATGGTGATGGTGATTGGCGTCAGCACGTCGGTCGAGTACAGCTTGCGAGCCGTCTATGAAAGCCTGATTGGGCGTTTGAGCCAAGCGACCACGGGTACGCGTACTCCAGAAGACCAACACGCTGCGCGGGTGGCCCAGGACTATGTGGACTTCATCCGAGTTTTACCCTGGTATGAGTACGATTTTTGGGGCCAGCTCAAGACTTTGTGGACGGTAGTGCCCTGGAAGGGGCCGGACATGCTGCGTAAATGGGAGCGCCGCTTTGCGTTGACAACCGAATATGGCATCAAGGCGATTTACGGGCAGCTCATCAAGCTGGCGACCAAGTCGATTTACGACACACCGTTGTTGGTCACGGCCATCGTGACCCAGCCTGCACCCTCATCCAATCCGGTGCTGCCAGACCTGAAGATACTCAAGGTGCTGCCCGATGGTGCGGCATTGGCCACCGTCCCACGCTATGAGGCGTTTATGGTTTACGCCCAGGCGCTGGCAGCCCAGGGTGTCGATTTCCGCGAAATTGCGGGTAACCGGTCCATCATTTTGGTGAGTCTGGTGGGGGCTGCGGATTGGCGGCCTGCGCAGGGAGTCGATAAGTTGCTTTTTGAGCAACCCATACTCACCCAGCCCGGGCGTAAGCGCATTGTGGCGACCGCCAGCGTGCCACAGCTCGGTGCCGCGCTGCGTGAGTGGGCTGCAGCGGGCGTGCAGGTGGAGCATATTTTTGACTACTGAACGGTCTTTATTGGTTCGTCTGCTCATTGGCTTTGCCAAAGGTATGGGCTACGTCGGGGTCTTGTTGTTGCTGGTCGTTGGCTGCTGGCTGGTCTACGCCCAAATTCGCATCAGCGCAACGGAAACGCTGCCGCGCGGTACAGGCGGCCCCACTGGTGACCGCTGGGTACATGCCGTAGATGTGGACGTGCATCTGCGCGAATGGGGCGCTAAGAATGCCAAGCCTCTGCTTTTGGTTCATGGAACCGGTGCCTGGAGTGGCACCTGGGTGAGCAACGCCGATGCCCTGGCGGCAGCGGGCTACCACGTCGTTGCGCTGGATCTGCCGCCCTTTGGATTCACTACGCTGCCAGCCAATGGGGACTACAGCCGCCATACCCAGGCGAAGCGGATTCTGGCGGTGCTCGAGCAAATGGGGCGGCAACCTGTAACCTTGTTGGGGCATTCATTTGGCGGCGGGCCGGCCGTAGAAGCTGCGATGCTGGATGGCAGTCGTATCGGACATCTGGTACTACTGGATGCAGCCATTGGTCTGCATGCCGTGCCGCAAGCTGCCTGTGTCCCGTCGGAGTGGTTGCAGGCGGTGCTTTCCTGGCGTATGTTGCGTACTGGCATCGTGGCGGCGGTGGCGACGGAGCCGGCTTTCAGCCAGTTCTTGCTGCGCCGGTTTGTGGCACGCAAAGACGTAGTGACGGCGGCGCGCACGGCGATTTACCAGCAGCCTTTCAAGAACCAGGATTTCAGCGCAGGTCTGGGAGATTGGGCTTACCAATTTGCGATGGGCTGCGAATCGCCTGCCAGCGTGGAGCCGGAAAATTTTCGCCGCCTCAAAATGCCCGTGTCATTGGTTTGGGGTGAGCAGGACAGCATCACGCCGCTCGTCCAGGCGCAACAGCTCCAGGCTCTGGTACCCGGTGCGCAGCTTACTGTCTTGCCTGGCGTGGGACACATTCCTCAGATTGAGGACGTGACCTTGTTCAACTCCACAATGGCGAGAGTACTTCGGTCGCGGCCTTAATTTTCTGGCTGGGTTGCCGCAATGGCCAGCGGAGGTGCTTTGAGATGGCCCACGTATTGCAGAGTCTGGTGGGTTCTCACTGACGGGATGTCCCCTTCCCGCATATGCAGCAGGTCGCCGGGGTTAATCAGACGCGGATCAGCATCTGTTAGTGGAAGCCCGGCGCTGCGATATGCCTCCAATACGAATTGCGAGCAGAAGAACTGGTCGTTGCGCCCCAGTCCAAGTTGTACGGCAGCCACGCCGCGGATGCAGAAGTCCCGTATGGTGGATGGCACCAGGGGCAGTTCGCAAAAACGCCGCTCCAACGTAAAAGGAGCTTGGAGCATGACCCCCATATAGTTGTATTTTTGACCCACGTGCTGGTCTACGAAGTTTCCCATTCTGGCAACGTTTTCCGGTGTGATTCCAGGATGCCGAAAGGCCACGACGGTGGCTTCTTGTGCCAGCAGTTCAGCGATTGTTCGTCGGCGTATGCCTTCGCCCACGGCCTCCGCAATTTGTTGATCGCCGACGTACATTCCCGCATGGCTGACGGGTGACAGTGTAAATAGACGAATGCCGGAGGAGTTCAGTCCGTTATCCGCCGTGAGAATGATGTCGCCAGGCCGTAGAGCATCTACCCCCACCGCTATTCCGCCGTTGGCTGGGTTGAGTGCAAGGTCTTGGAATCCGAAGGAGTGGGTACCGGTGGCTTGGTCCGTTTTTATGCCAGTAGCGCATCCGGCCAGAAGTAGAACGAGGAAGAAGACATAAAAGCGTGGTGTGGATGCCATGGCGCCATTCGATTGAAATCGCAGAATTTTAGGAGATGTATAGGTTATGCATTGCCATAAGTTGCGAGCTTCAACGGCTGTCTCCGTAGGAGGCTGGCGTGGGCTTGCGGTGGGCAGATGCGTGCTGCAGCAGGCGATGCAATTACACCGGTGTTGAAATTTTTGTATTGCGGCGCAACAGCTGCTCGAACTCTTCGAGCGGAACCGGTCGGCTGAACAGATAGCCCTGGCACAGGGTGCAACCATGCTGCTGCAAAAAGGCATGTTGCTTTTCGGTTTCCACGCCTTCGGCAATCACGTTGATGCCCAGGCTGTGCGCCATGCCGATGATGGTCTGCACGATCAGGGCATCGGTTTGCTGGATGCCGATATTGCGCACAAAGCTTTGGTCGATCTTCAACTGGTCCAGGGGCAGGCGCGTCAGGTAGGACAGCGACGACTGGCCGGTGCCGAAGTCGTCCATGGAGAAGTGCAGGCCCAGGTTGCGCAACGCGGTCATCTTGGCGATGGTGTCCTCCACGTTGTCCAGCGCCAGGCTTTCGGTCAGCTCCAGCTTGAGTCGATCGGGTCGGGCGCCTGTTTGCTGTAGCACCGCGCAGACCTGTTCCATGAAGTTGGACTGCCGGAACTGGCGTGCACTGACGTTGACCGCCAGCTGCAGGTCGGCCGTGCGCGGGTCGCTCTGCCAGCGGTAAAGCTGTTCGCAGGCGGTTTGTAGCACCCACAGGCCGACGGGCAGTATCAAGCCTGTTTCTTCTGCCAATGCGATGAATTGGGCGGGCGGCACCAGCCCGCGCGTGGGATGGTGCCAGCGTATCAGCGCCTCGGCGCCGACGATCTGCTGCCCGTGCTGTACCTGTATCTGGTAGTACAGCTGGAACTGCTGCTCGGCCAGGGCGCTGTGCAAATCGTTTTCCAGTGCGGTGCGTGCGCTGACGGCGGCCTGCATCATGGGGTCGAAGAAGCGGATGGTGTTGCGACCAGCGGACTTGGCGGCGTACATGGCCAGATCGGCGTACTTGACCAGTTCGTCCAGCGACTGCGTCTGGCCGCTGAACAGGACGGCACCGATGCTGGGCGTGCTGTGCACGGTGTGGGAGGCCAGCAGATAGGGCTGGTTCAATGTGGAGATGATTTTCTCGCCCACGCTCTGGGTCTGTTTCGCGGCGTCGCTGGCATGCAGGTTCAGGTCTTCCAGCAGCACCAGAAATTCGTCGCCGCCAAACCGGGCCACGGTGTCGCCCTCGCGCACACAGGCCTTCAGCCTCTGCGCCACCTGCTGCAGCAGCACGTCGCCCATATCGTGCCCCAGGGTGTCGTTCAGGTTCTTGAAATGGTCCAGGTCCAGACACAGCAGGGCGCCCTGGCGGCCGGTGCGTGCGCTGGAGGCAAAGGCTTGCTGCATGCGGTCCATCATCAGCCGGCGGTTGGGTAGCTGGGTCAGTGCGTCGTAAAACGCCAGGTGCTCGATCTCCTTGGCGGCAGCAGCCTTTTGCGTGATGTCCACGAGCGTGGACACATAGTGGCTGGGCTGGCCGTTGGCGTCGGCTACCGCGGTAACCGTCATGTAGTACAGGCAGACATCACCGTTTTTGCAGCGGTTCCAGATCTCGCCCTTCCATTCGTGGGCGGTCTTCAGGATGCGGGTCATATCGGCAAAAAATGCAGCGTCATGGCGTCCAGAGTCCAGCAGGCGCAGGGTCTTGCCCAGGGCCTCTTCCGCGCTGTAGCCGGTGATCTTGCTGAATGCCCGGTTGGTGCGCAGAATCGTGTTGTCGCAGTCGGAGACCAGCACACCTTCCTGGGATTCGAAGGCGATGGCGGCAATGCGCAGCTCGTCTTCTGCGTGTTTGCGTTTGGTGATGTCCTTGCCCACGCCCCGGTAGCCGCAGAAGCTTCCCTTGCCATCGAAGACGGGCGTGCCGCTGACGGATATCCAGTAGGTGCTGCCATCCGGTTTGCTGCGCTGGATCTCGAAGTCGCGAAACTCCAGGTGCTGTTGCAGTACCGCGCGGTGCGCCTCCCACTGGGCTTTGCTGATGTTCAGGCAGGGCAAATCCCAGCGGGTTGCACCCAAGGGGGTGGGGTAGCGGGCATCGGATTTCTGCTCCAGGCTGCCGTCCAGTGTGACGAAGCGGAACTGCGCGTCCTGCTCCCAGTACCAGTCGGACGAGAGCGCGGTGAGCGTGCGGAAGCGGGCCTCGTTGTCCTGCAGGATGCGGCGTGTGCGGTAAGCCTCTGACACATTGCTGAACACCATCACCACACCCACCACGGTACCGCTGGTGTCGCGTATGGGGGCAGCGCTGTCGGCGATCTGGTATTCGCTGCCGTCGCGGGCCAGCAGGGTCGTGTTCTCGCTCAGGCCCACTACGTTGCCGCGTGCGATGGCGTGCTGCACCTGGTCCATCACCGGTGCGCGGGTGTCGGTATTGACCAGGCGCAAGACCCGCGCCATGGGCAGACCTTGGGCTTCGGCAAAAGGCCAGCCGGTGAGCCGCTCGGCCACCGCGTTCATGCGGCTGATATGCCCTTCGGTGTCGGTGGAAATCACGGCGTCGCCAATCGAGTGCAAGGTGATGGCCAGGTCCTCCTCGCTTTGGCGCAGCTGGGCTTCCATGCTTTGGCGCCGCAAGGCCATATGGTTGAAGCGCTGTGCCAGCTCGGCCAATTCCGGGATGCCGGTGGCTGGCATGCTGGACACAAACTGGCCCTGCGCCAACTGGTCGGTGGCATCCAGCAGCCGGCGCACGGGTCGCACCACAGCGCGGCGTATGCCCTCGTGGGCCAGCGCAAAAGACAATAGCAAGCCGGCCAGCAGAAAGCCGATGTCGGTCCACATGCGGCGGTTGGCAACCGCGTAGAGTTTTTCTACCGGTATGGTCAGGCTGATGGTGGCGACGATGTCGCCGCCGGATTCGAGCAGCGAGCGAAACACCACCAGTTCGCGCACGCCCAGGCCATTCTGGCGTTGCAGCACGCCGGGTTCGGTCAGGACGAGTGAAGAGGAAGAGTCCACGTCACTCAAGCGCGTACCCAGCTCGTCAGGAGCCGGTGGGTAGCGGACGATGACGACGCCCCGCGGATTCGTCATGCGGGCCACGGCGCCCTCCGGCAGGTCCAGATCGGCCAGGCGGCGGCCCCACCAGTCCAGCGAAACCACCGCGACGGCGGCACCCAGTACCTCCTGGCTGCCCGACCGGACGATGGGAAACGCAAAGTTCACGCTGGAGACCTCTGCCGCGCGGTCCATCTGGAAGGCCCCCATCGCAAACTCTCGCTGTTTGATGGCGCGTTGGAAGTAAGGCCGGTCCGCCACGTTCACGGGGGCGCTCAAAGGCTTGGCATTGCACAGCAGCGCACCATCGACCCGGGGCATGCCGAGATTCACGTAGCTTGTGCTGAGCGCCAATAGTTCGGCCAGGTACTGCGAGCATGCCGGTGCATCCAGTTGCTGGGCCACGGGGAGATAGGCCAGGTTCTGCAGGAACTGGCGGGTGTCGTCCAGCAGCTTTTGCTGGCTGTTGGCGATGGAGTACACCGTCAATGCGGCCAGCTCCCGGGTGGCGTCGATGGCCGCCGTGCGGGTGGCCTGCGCCTGGTAGACCGCCAGCAAAACAGCGGGCAGGACTGTGACCATGACCAGTAACCGGATCCTGGTCGATAAAGAAACCCCCTTGCCAGATGCCCGTGAACGCATAAGGACTTTCTAGGATGGGCTGTAACTGATGTAGTGTGTGGGCCTGGTAGATATTAGCGTGCCCAGGCCGTTGTCCAGCCCCCTATTGACCCTGGGTACGTTGCTGCATGCGTAGCCGCCGGGCCGCGTCTTCGGCACGGGCGTCGTCGATCTCGCGCAGCACGCTGCCCATGTCCACCGCGCCGGCCTTGCTGGCGTGCTGGCCGGTGAGTGCCACCTCGGTGCTCAGCAGGCCGCGTTGGTACAGCTCCCACATTTCGGGGCCATAGGCGGTGTGCCGTAGCTCGGGGGCGAACTGACCGAAGAAGTCGCGCAGATTGGCCACGTCGCGCAGCAGCATGCGCTGGGCGTGGTTGTTGCCGGCGGCGTCCACCGCCTGGGGTAGGTCGATGATGACGGGGCTGTCCACCCCGTTCACATTGCCCAGCAGGATGTTGAACTCCGACAAATCACCGTGTACCGTGCCCGCGCAGAGCATGCGCACCACCTCGGCCAGCAGCGTGGCATGGTGGCGGCGCGCGTCTTCGGGGCTGAACACCAGGTCGTTCAGGCGCGGGGCGGCGTCACCGTGGGCATCGGTCACCAGCTCCATCAACAACACGCCTTCAAAGAAGTTGTAGGGCTTGGGTACGCGCACGCCGGCATCGGCCATCTTGTACAGCGCATCGACCTCGGCGCTCTGCCAGGCCGCCTCTTGCGCCTGGCGGCCGAACTTGCTGCCCTTGGCCATGGCGCGGGCCTGGCGGCTGTTCTTGACCTTGCGGTTCTCGGTGTAGTCCACCGCTTGGCGGAAGCTGCGGTTCGTCGCTTCCTTGTAGATCTTGGCGCACAGGGTGTGGTCACCGCTGCGCACCACGTAGACCATGGCTTCCTTGCCGCTCATCAGCTGGCGCACCACGGTGTCGATCAGGCCTTCTTCGACCAAGGCTTGCAGTCTGGGTGGTGGTTTCATCCTGGCGATTGTGCATGCAGCCGGCAGTGGGCTGAAAGTATCGTTTTTTCATACCTTGCAGCTGATCAATCGCCACTGGTCCTGAAATATGGCCGGTCTGGCCGGGTGGCTTTTGATAATCGCGGCCATCTTCAACCACTTCCCAGAGGGCAGCATGCAAATCACCAAACAAGTTCTGATCCACCGCGACTCCAAAGCCTGGTCCTTACAGGTCTGGGTCTCGTTTGCCCTGGCGGTCTTTGTCTGCGCCGTGGGCCTGGCCTATCTGCCCGGCAAGGACCTGGACCGCGCCTTTATGGTGATGGGCTACTTCTTCTGCCTGACGGCGGCGTTCGTGCTGTCCAAGTTTGTGCGCGACAACGAGAAAACCCAGGGCGACCAGCGCAATGCCGACACCCCCATGTTCAAGCTGGTGGTCTGGGGCGGCTTCTTTCTGGCCATGGGCCTGACCGGCTGGGGCCTGGTGCGCATGGAGGTCAATGACACGTACAAGGCCTTTCTGGGCGTGAGCTGGCTCTACCTGATCACCGGCAGCTTCACCCTGGCCAAGACCCTGCGCGACAGGCACGAGGCCGACGTGGCCGATGCCCAACTGCGCAACCGCCTGCACCGCGCCGACGCTGAATAACTTCTGGAGACCCTTATGCGAAACCCAATTGCTAGTATTTTGATAGCTGCTTGCGCAGGTATCTTCTGCGCTACAGCCCCATTTGATGCCAAAGCCCAAAGCGAGGCTTCTGCGCTGAGCGCTGTGTCGGCCCTGCCCATCGCCTCGGTCGTGGTGGGCTCGACGGCGGCGGCCAGCACGGTCGTGGCTCTGCCGGTGGTGCTGCTGACGGCTGGCGCGGTGCTGGTGGTGAAGACGGTGCAGTCCACCGCCCGTGGCACGGTGTACCTGCTGGAGCGCGCCTCGGACGGCGCCCAGGCCAGCGTGGAGATCGGCGCCCGGGCCGTGTCGGGCACGGCGCTGGCGGTGGGCAGCGTGGTGACGGTCAGCGTCATCGGGGCCGGCGTGGTGCTGTCGGCGGCGGGCGAGGCGATTGCCTTCATCCCCAACGCCCTGGGCCGGGCCCTGCTGTTCAACGAAAAAGTCACGGGCTAGTTGGCCATGCGGACCCGTTTCTTCTCCATTTTCTGGCTCTGCGCCGGCCTGTGGCTGGCCCAGCCCGCACTGGCGGGGCGCAACTGCGACGCCGAACAGCCGCCCAAAGCCGCCACGGTAGAGCGCGGCCTGACCCTGGCCGAGCGCACCCTCGCGGCACTGGATGCCAGCGGCGCGCGCGTGGTGGTCCTGGCCCGCGCCGGGCAAGACCTCAGTGCGTACGGCCTGCGCTATTCCCACCTCGGCTTTGCCTACCAGCAGCCTGACGGGCGGGGCGGCCACGTGTGGCGCGTGCTGCACAAGCTCAACCAGTGCGGCACACCAGATGCCGCCATCTACCGCCAGGGCCTGGGCGAGTTCTTCATGGACGACCTGTGGCGCTACGAGGCCACCTGGGTCGTGCCCACGCCCGAGGTGCAAGACCGCCTGCTGGCCCTGCTGCAGGACCCGGCCCGCGCCACCCGTATGCACACCAAGCCCTACAGCCTGGTCAGCTACGCCTGGGGCACGCGCTACCAGCAGTCCAACCAATGGGCGTTGGAAACCCTGGCCTCGGCCATGGAGCCCGGCGCCGACAGCCGGCTGCGCGCCCAGGCCTGGCTGCAGCGCCAGGGCTACGAGCCCACAGCGCTGCACATTGGTCCGTTGACGCGCCTGGGCGCGCGTGCGACGCAGGCGAACGTGGCGTTTGACGACCACCCGAATGCCAAGCGTTTCAGCGACCGCATCGAGACAGTCACCGTAGACTCGGTGTTTGCCTGGTTGCAGCGGGCCCAACTGGGCAAGGCGCCGGTCCGTTTGTCCCTGTGAAGGAGTTGCGATGAGCAAAGCACTGCGTTTGTCTGAAAAGTGGTTCCGCCGTGGCCTGTGGCTGGTGGCGTTTGTGTTTGGCGGTTTCCTGATCGGCCTGGGGGGCAGCATCGTCGGCGACTTGCCGCAGGTGGAGCACCAGTTCAGCCAGGAGGACTTCATCGACAAGCCCGCCGCCGCCCAGGCGCGTGCTGCCGTGAAGACCGGCGAGCAGGCCGAACACGAGGCCGACACCGCGCTGGAGCAGGCCCAGCTCAAGCTGCAGGTGGCGCAGACCGATGCCGCTGCCGCGCGTGAAACCTTTGACAATTGGCTGGCCACCCGCCACGCCACCGGCAGCGCCGACCAGGACCCCGAGCTGCTGTCGCGCACCAAGGCGCTGGACAAGCTCAAGGCCGCAGAGCGCAACGCCCAGAGCCAGATCGAACAGCTGGAGCAACGTGCCTTGGACGCCCGCCAGTCGGTGCAGGCCGCGCAAAAGAAGCTGTCCACCTTGGAGCAGACCGCGCAAGAGGCGCTGTACGCCGAGCAGCGCAAGCAGGAGCTGCGCGTGTTCGGCTATCGGCTGGCGCTGACCTTGCCCTTGCTGGTGGTGGCCGGCTGGCTGTTTGCCAAGAAGCGCAAGAGCACCTACTGGCCGTTCGTCTGGGGCTTCATCTACTTTGCGCTGTTCGCTTTCTTCATCGAGCTGGTGCCCTACCTGCCCAGCTACGGCGGCTACGTGCGCTACGTGGTCGGCATCGTGCTGACCGTGCTGGTGGGTCGCCAGGCCATCGTGGGCTTGAACCGCTATCTGGAAAAGCAGAAGCTGGCCGAGGCCTTGCCAGATGCCCAGCGGCGAGAGGAACTCAGCTACGACGTGGCCCTGGCCCGCCTGGCCAAGAGCGTGTGCCCGGGCTGCGAGCGCCAGGTGGACTTGAAGGACGCTGGCATCGACTTCTGCCCGCACTGCGGCATTGGTCTGTTCGACCACTGCAAACCCTGCAACACCCGCAAGAGCGCGTTTGCCAAGTTCTGCCATAGCTGTGGCGCGGCGGCCGGGGCTCAAGGTTCCCCAGGCTAGGCCAGGGTCTTCATCGGGGCGAGCACGGCGCGGGGAAGGTCCGCCCGCAAGATGCGGGCAATCCCTGTTCCATCTCTTTCTGCCCCGCGCGCAGGACCGCAAGTACCTGCACCGCACGGCTAGTGCGCGGGATGCTGCTATGTTTGCGCATTGAAGTTCAAGCCAAATATGCCGCTGGCGCAGCTGGTATCTGCGCTGGAAGCTATTGAATAGATAGCATGTGAGGTCGTTCCCCGATTGACACCCGTCGCCGGCCAGAACTAAGATTTGCCGACTTGGGTTGCCTGGGAGGCTGTTTGTGCATGCACTGTCCGAGCGACACCACCGGGGCCACTATGGGCTCGCCATTTGCCTGTTGGCGCTGTGCCTAGCCCTGCCGCTGGCGGCCCACGCACAAAGTGATGCCGACGACGCGGGCAACATGTCCAGCCTGGACGAAGGCGACGTCAGCGGCAGCAACCTGACCCGCGACGAAGCCACCCGCCTGCTGGCCCAGCCTCTGCCCGATACCCCGGATGCCCGCTACGCCGCGCTGCAACGCCAGTACCGTGCGGCCTTGTTGCTGGAAGAGCGCGCCCGCCTGATCGCCACTGCCCGCCAATTGGTGGACGCCGGGCGCGGCCGGCCCGGCGGGGAGAGCTGGATCACCACCTACCTGGATGCTGAATTCACCTGGGGCAGTTCGGGCAAGGCATTGGAGGTCAGCGAAGCTTTCGTCACGGATTCCAGCCTGCCGCTGGGCCAGCGTGCCTTGGCTGCGTTGCGCCAGACCTATTTCGCCGCCCAGGGTAATGACCGCGCCATTCTGGCCCGGCTGTGGTCGCGTGCCGACGACCTGGCGGCGCAGGCCCTGCGCCAGGGCGTGGCGCCCGCCGGTCTGCCCGTCAATCGGCTGCAGGTGCGTGCCGAAATCGAGCGCTGGCAAGGTAATGGCAAGGCAATGGTGGCTACGCTGCGCGAATCGATAGGCCTGAGTCGCAGTGCCGTGCAGGCCGCGCGCAGCCACAGCACCGGGCCGCGCGACCCGGATGTGCTGGATGCCTATGGCCGTCTTGACGGCTCCATGGGCATGCTGACCTACGCCCTGGTGCGCGATGGCCGGCCGCAGGAAGCCATCCATGTGGCCCAGGCCAACCTGGCGCTGTGGCGCTCCGGCCAGATCAGCGACGGCCTGGGCGCGCGCTGGAACTACCGCTTGGCCACCAGCCTGAACGCCACCCAGCAATTCGCCCCGGCGCTGGCCGCAGCCCAGCTGTCCGACGAAATGCTGCAGCGCGCCGGTGTCAGCGCCGCCAGCCATACCGGCTGGCTGGCACGCCAGGAGATCGTGCGCGCGCTGATCGGCCTGAAGCGCTGGCCCGAGGCCGATGCGTCTTACCGGGGCTTTCTGGCCAGCATGCCGCCCGACACTCTGGCCCGCACCCGCGCATCCGACTGGCGGCTGCTGGCCCTGCTGGCGGTCAAGAACGGGCGCATGGAAGAGGCGCTGGAGCTGACTGAGCGCTCGCTGCGCTACCGCAACCGCCTGTACGGCGCCAACCACCCGCAAACCCAGGAGGCGGCCGGCATGCGCGGCCTGGTGCGCCTGCTGCGCGGCGACCTGCGCCTGGCCATGGTGGACTACGAAGCCCTGTTCGCCGCCACGCTGGACAACCCCGGCGGCTGGCTGGACCTGGACCTGCGCGGTGTGCGCGGCTATGTGCTGGGCATTACCTTCGACGAGTTCATGCGCTTCGTGGCCGACAAGGCGCTGAAAGGTGAGGCGGTGGACCCGGCCATGAGCGACCGCGCCCTGCAGCTGGCCGACCGCAGCAGCCTGGGCGTGACCCAGCGTGCCATCACCGACAGCACGGCCCGCGTGCTGGCCAGCACACCGGCCCTGCGTGCCCTGCTGGACCAGGAGCAGACCCAGCGCCAGGCCGTGTCCGCTTTGGTCGCCACGCTCAACACCAGCCTGGGCGAGGAAGATAGCCTGCGCCGCCAGGCCCAGACGGCCGAATTCAAGGCCCTGCCAGAGGCCGACCGCAAAGCCTTTGCCGAGCGCCAGCAGGCCGTGCGCGATAGCATCAAAACCCAGCAAACCGGTGTCAGCACTGCGCGCACCGCGCTGACCACCCAGCGCGAGCGGATCGCCAAGCAGTTCCCCGCATACGCCGACCTGGTCACGCCCAGCACGCCCCGGCCGGACCAGCTGCGCCAGCTGCTGACCCCCGGCGAGGCCCTGCTGGTGCTCTACCCCACCGACAGCGCTACCCTGGTCTGGCTGTTGGGTGCGGATGGACGCAAGGCCTTCAGCGCCGTGCCCGTGCCGCGTGCCGACCTGGTCCGGCGCGTGGCCCAGCTGCGTAGCCAGCTGGACCTGGGCAGCGCCCCCGCCGGACGCGAGCCGGTGGTGCCCGGCGCCCCGCTGTACGCGCTGTACAAAGACCTGCTAGGCCCCATAGAACCCAGCCTGCGCGACCTGCGTTCGCTGCTCATCGCCACCGAGGGTCCGCTGGCCAGCCTGCCGCTGGCGGCCCTGGTCACACAGCCGCCGCAGCCCGACCAGGCGCCGGCCTGGCTGGTGCGGCAGATGGCGGTGACTCAGCTGCCTTCGTCCTCGGCCTTGCTGGCGCTGCGCCGAGTAGCCCAGCCTGCGGTGGCGGCCAAGGCCTTGATGGGGTTTGGCGACCCACTGTTCAATGCCCAGGCCAGTAAAGCCGTGCGCGTGAGCACCCAGCTGCAGCCAGATGCCGCGCGCTACGACGCCGAATGGGGCTTTCGCTACGCCGACATGCCGGCCTTGCCCGATACCCGCACCGAGCTGCTGGCCCTGGCCAGCGCACTCGGCGCGAATGCCAAGACCGACCTGCTGCTGGGCGCCCAGGCCACGCGCCGCGCCGTGCTGGACGCGAATCTGCTGGACCGCCGCGTGGTCGCCTTCGCCACCCACGGCCTGCTGCCCGGTGAGCTGCCCGGTATCTCCAAACCCTCGCTGGCCATGGCTGCCACCAGTGATGAACGCGAGTCGCCGCTGTTGGAGTTGGACGACGTGCTGGGCCTGCGCCTGAATGCGCAATGGGTGCTGTTATCGGCCTGCAACACGGCGGCGGGCGAGCAGGGCGGGGCGGCGATGTCCGGCCTGGTGCGCGGCTTCTTTTTTGCAGGCGCGCGCTCGGTGCTGGCTACCCATTGGGCGGTGGAATCGGAATCGGCCACGGCCCTGACCAGCGCCACTTTTGCAGTCCAGGCCAAGGGGGCGGTTTCGCGCGGCGAAAGCCTGCGCCAGGCCCAGCTGGCCATGCTGGACGGCACACTGGGCGGCGGCCGCTGGAGCCACCCGTTTTACTGGGCGCCGTACGCGCTGTTTGGCGACCCGGTGCGTTGACCCCCTTCACGAGGAATCCCATGTCCCCCACACACGCTTTCGTACCGGCCCGATGGACCGCCTGGCTTTTGCTGCTGGCGCTCAGCCTGTGGGCTGCGGGCGCCCAGGCGCAGGCGGTAGCGGTGGTGACCGATGTCAAAGGCGCAGTGGCGTTCGCCTCCGGCGGCAAGCCGGTGGCACTGCTGTCCGAGCTGGCCACGGGCGCCGACATCCAGCTGGACAAGGGCGCTACGCTGAGCTTTGTCTACCTGCAGTCGGGCACCGAATTCCAGCTGCGCGGGCCGGCGCGCATTACCTTGGGAGCGACCGGGCCGCAGTCTGTTGCCGGGGCCAGCGCCATTCTGCGTTCGTCAGTGGTGGCCGCCGAAACCGCGCGGCTGCAGACCACCAATGGCCGCGTGGTGTTGGGCGGCATGGTGATGCGTGGGCCAGGCCTGGACCGCTTCAAACTGCTGGAGCCTACCGGCAAGGTGCTCGGCGTCCGCCCCACATTCGCCTGGACCCTGCCTCCCGGTAATGCCCGCGTGCAGTTTGAACTGCGCGACGAGGGCAGCGACAAGCAGCTGCTGTCTACCACTGTGTCGGGCAGCCAGCTGGTGCTGGACGACAGCGTGCAGTTGCAGGCCGGTGTGAACTATGTGTGGAGCTTGACGCTGGAGGTGCTGGGTGCCAACAGCCTGGTTCGCTCTTCGTATTTTTCGCTCAGCAGTCCGCAGGAGCGTGAGCGCATGGAGGCCTTGCGGCCTGGTCCGCAGGCACCGTTTTCCGACCGGCTGATCTATGCATCGCTGCTGGAGCAGGGCCGGTTTCTGAGCGACTCCCGCAAGCTCTGGCAGCAGCTGGCCGACGAGCGGCCCGACCTGCCCGAGCTGCGTAGCCTGGCCAACAAATAAGTGCCGGCCAACCCACCAACCATTCCCATGCGCACCGTATGGGCTGGTTACGCCCTGGTACTGGCGCTGGTAGCCCTGTTGCTGGGCACGCCGCTGGTCCGCCCGCTGGAGCTGGGCCTGCTGGATGTGCAGCAGCGGCTGCAGCTGCATTACGCACCCCGGCCGGTGCGCAAGGACGTGGTCATCGTCGGCATCGATGAAGCCAGCCTGCAGCAGTTCGCCGAACCCTTTGCCCTGTGGCACGGCCATATCGGCACGTTTCTGCGTGGCATGGCGCTGGCCAAGGCCTCGGTGGTGGGGCTGGACGTGGTGCTGCCCAGCCGCTCGTTTGACAGTGTGCTGCCCGGTAGCGACGCCCAGCTGCTGGGCGGCCTGGTGGCGGCGCGCCCGGTGGTGCCGGTGGTGCTGGGTGCATCCGCCGATGAGGCCGGCCAGCCACTGCCCATCCATGCGCCCTTCGTCACCCTGGCCGGCGCTGGCGGCACCGGCTCGTTGCTGCTGGCGCCGGATGCCGACCATGTGGTGCGTCGCTTCAACGAAGACCTGGGCGCGGACGGCCAACCCATCCCTTCGCTGGCCGGCCAGATGCTGCGCAAGCTCAACCCGCGCGCCTTCCCGCAGTTCGGCCTGATCAACTACGCCCTGGGCGACTACCCACGCTACATCCCGCTGCAGCAGGTGAACCAGTGGGTGGAGGCCGGCGATGTGGCCCAGCTGGCCCAGGCCTTTGCCGGCAAGCCGGTGCTGCTGGGCAGCGTGCTGCCTTTTGAGGACCGGCAGGTCCAGCCGGTGAACCTGGCTGGCTGGGAGGTGGATAACAGCCGCAACGTGCCCGGCGTGCTGGTGCATGCGCAAATCCTGCGTTCGCTGCTGAATGGCGGTTTGGTGGTGCCGGTGGGCGGAACGTGGGTGGCAGCCCTGGCGCTGTTGTGTAGTTTGCTATGGTTTTTACAGCTACGCCTGCAGGTAGCGCTTGCGCTGGCCGTGGTTTTTGCTGTGGGTCTGCTGGGCGCCACCAGTCTGCTGCTGCACCAGGGCCTGTACCTGCCGGTGGTGGTGCCGCTGCTGGTCGGCGTACTGGCATTGGCCGGGCGCTGGCTGCTGACGGCACTGCTGGAAATGGACGAGCGGCGCCGCCTGCGCGCCGCCTTTGCGGGCTACGTCAGCCCGCCGGTGATGCAGGAAATACTGGCCCGCCGCCTCAACGCCGGCCTGGGCGGCGAGCTGCGCCATGTGTGCATGCTGTTTGCCGATATCCGCGGCTTCACCACGCTCAGCGAAACCCTGGCGCCGCAGGCCGTCATCGCCTTGCTGAACCGCTATTTCGAGCAGGTCAACCAGGCCATCCATGACCAGGGCGGCACCATCAGCTGCTTCATGGGTGACGGCATCATGGCCATCTTTGGCGCGCCGCAAGGCATGGACAAACCCAGCGTAGCCGCCTTCGCCGCCGCCCGCACCATGCTGGAGGCGCTGCAGGGCCTGAACGCCGAGCTGCAGTCTGAGGGCCGGCCGCCCATCGCCATCGGCATAGGCCTGCACGTCGGCGAGGCCATCGTAGGCCACCTGGGCTCGCAGGCGCGGCACGACTACTCGGCTATTGGCGACGCAGTCAACGTGGCTTCGCGCATCGAGGGCCTGACCAAGGACCTGGGCCACCCGCTGGTTTGCTCCCAGGCCGTGGTGGACGAGCTGGCCCAGCCGTACATCTTCAGCGACCTGGGCCCGCAGGCCATCAAGGGCCACAGCCCGGTGCAGGTTTGGGGCTGGAAGCCCGGGCCTTTCCGCTGAGAATTTAGATGAAATAGGGCTGTAGCGCAGGTGTTTCTTGCGCAAGTAGCTATTGAATAAATAGCATCCGTTAGGGTGCAATCCGTGTGAGAACGCCATCTTGGTAGCGCACCTTTTCACCTCGCCATCGGGTGTCCACATCGGGTACCACGGCGGAGGGTCTGCGCAACTCTCGCAGCAAGGTAGCGCCGTGCGACAAACGGCCACCCATGCGTACGATCACGGCGCGGGCCATTTGGTAGTCCGCATAGCGGCCGGGGTCCAGTGTTTCCTCCAATAGGATGTCTTTGCCCAATATGCCTTCTACCGTGCCCGGATAGATCACAAAGTGGGTCGCCTGTTCGGTGCCGCTATGGCCGTCTTGCCAAAAGCTGCCGTCTTGCGTACGGGCGTGGGGGTGGGGCGCAAACCAGTGGGCTTGGTCGGCTGCGGGCATGGCATGGTGCAGCCTGAAGAAGATGCGCATCAGGTTATCCCGATACCACTCGCGCACCTGCACGTAGTAACCGCGCATGCCAGGCAGGCCCAACTGGTGCACGGTGCGCACGTGTGTTGGCCACTCGGGAAACGGCTGCAATGGCAGCGCCAGATCGGGCGGGCGGGGTGTCGCCGGATCGGTTTCCCAGGGTAGGCGGTGCGGCGCATGGCGCAGGTCCTGGTACACGGTGTCTGGCCGGCCGAACCAGTCGCCACCGCTGCTGGCCAGGGCCGTGGCAATGCATAAATTACCCTGCACAACAAACACGTAAAAGCGCACAAACCAGTCGGCGAGCAATTGGCCATCCGTGCCCGTTAGCGCCAGCTGGTTCAGTTCCTGGTCGAAACGGCGCAGGCCTGGCTCCAGCGCCCGCAGGCTTTTCCGGCTTTGCGCTTGCATGCGGGCAAACAGAGGTAGCGACCGCAGTAGCCGCATCGGGCGTAGCGGTATGTGCGGTGTGGAGCTGCCGACTTCGCCGGAGTAGCGGTGTGCGGGCAGCCCCCAGTCGGCGAGCCGAGCTAAAAACAGGTCGTTGTTAATGTACGAGGCATCGCCAAACAAGGCGGTGAAGGGCTCGTTGTCCTGCAGCACCCGCGCATCCCAGCGGGCCAGGACGGCGGGGATGCTGGCGGCGGCGCGGCGCTGGGCGTATTCCACCAGGCGGCTGGGTTGCGGTGGCAGGATTTCGGCAATGTTGGCGGCGGTTAGATGCCTGCGCCAGCCGTAGTGGCTGATGGGACGGTACTGCAGCAGCCACAGCTGTTGGCCGTCCCAGGCCCATTCCACGTCGCCGTGTACGTAGTGGAAACTGTGCAGCACCGCCTGCAGAAACGTCCACAGGACCTGTTCGGTCAGACCATGGGTGGTTTGGAATCCACCATCGGCCCAAGCTGAGCCAATGCGCGAAATGGTGGCCCGCTGGGGTGTGCCGTGGCCGTCTGCCAGGGATTCCAGATGGCCGTCCACCCATTCCACCTCCACCGCCAAATGGCGCACAAAGGCGATGCCCGAGACCTGGGGGGCGATGTAGCGCTGCACTACCACTTCTTCTACGCCGTGGGCACGCAGTGTGTCGATATGGGCCGGCACCTCGGCGGCTGGCAGACGGAGGTAGGTGGTGCTCAGGCCGGCATTGGCGGCATCGGCCTGGTCCTCGTAAGCGCTGGACGAGCGCACGGCCCAGAGCGCGCCGGGTGGGGTGGCAAGCAGCGCTGGCAAACGCGGATCGGTAGGCTCGGTCACCGTGATGCCTGGCGGCACCGGCAGACCCGCCAGCTCCGCGAGGCGCAGCCGCCCACCTTTGCTGTGCGCCACAAAGCCGGGTTCGTGGGACTCCAGCCATGCGGTGAATGCGCTGGGGTCATCGATCCAGGGATAGTGGCCCCAGTCCGGCTGGGTATGGACCGTCAGTTGCGCCCGCGCCAGCACGGCAGACCAGGCCGCCGCATGGTCCTGGGCCAGCACCGCGTCGCGGCCGCCCCACACCAGCTCGACCGGGTCGGTGATCCATTCCAGCAAAGGCAGGGCGGTGTCGGCCTTGACCAGGTCCCAGTAAGGAATGAAGGCTCGGCAGCGGCGGTAACCATCGCCCATGCGTTGGTACTGCGCGGATGTCCAGCGCTGCGCAGAGAACTTGCGGGCAAACCAGGCGGGGCGGTGCGATAGCAGGCGGTGCACGAGCTTGCGCAGCGGCAGCGGCGCCATCAATGCCGGCAACCTGCGTTGCCACAGAAACACGCCGACGGGCGCCAGCAGCACAGTGCGCGCAAAGTGCCCCGGCTTGCGCTGCAAGGCATGCAGCACGATCAGCGCGTTGACGCCCACGGCCAGGATGCTTTGCCCGGGAATAGTGGCCTCTAGCAGCACTTGCGCATAAGCTGACAAATCCGCGCACGGCGGTTGCGCGTTGTCGCCGAAGCCGGGTAGCTCCAAAGGCACTGCGCGGTGGTGCCGAAAGTGGGGTAGGGCGTCATCCCACCAGTCGGCCGCACCGCCGTTGCCGGCGAGAAAATACAAAAGAGGTTGTGGCATCAGGCAAGGTCGCGCAGTGCGCTAGTCAGTGTGGGGTAGCGGAAGGCAAAGGCGGCGTCGGCCAGCCGGGCTGGGACCACACGTTGCCCATCCACAAACAGCTCGGCCATTTCTCCGGCCAGCCAGCGAATAGGTGCTGCGGGAATGTGGAACCACACGGGCCGGCCCAGGATCTTCCCGGCCGTGGCGGCAAACGCGGATTGGCTGACCGGCTCGGGGGCGACAGCGTTGTAGGTGCCGCGCATGGCGGGATTGCCTAGGGCAGTGGCGACCAGTGCCAATACGTCGTCGCGATGGATCCAACTGATCGCTTGCTGGCCACTTCCCAGACGTCCGCCAAAGCCCAGGCGGTAGGGCATCAGCAGCGGCGCCAGTGCGCCACCGGGGCCAAAAACCACGCCTAGGCGCAGCACCACCTGGCGCATATCGCACGTAACGGCGGACTGGGCGGCGGCCTCCCAGCGTGCGCACAGCTCGGCCATGAAGCCTTGGCCTTTGGGGCTCTCCTCGGTCAGGGTTTCGCTGGCATCACGCACACCGTAGTAGCCGATGGCCGAGGCCTGTATCCACACCGTGGGCTTGTGCTGGGCCTTTGCCAGCCAATCTGCCAGCGCCTGGGTGGTGCCGATGCGGCTGGCCAACAGCTGCTGCTGACGTTGCGCAGACCAGCGAGGGCCGGCAACCGGAGCGCCTGCCAGGTTGATGACGGAGTTGAACACCTCGGCCGGGTCCAACGCGTTCAGCGACCGGATGCTGCGTGCCCGTCCGTCGAACAGATAGGCTGCCCGCAAGGGGTCGCGCGCCCAGATGGTTACGTTGTGGCCTGCGTCCAGCAACTGGGCCACCAGCGCTTCGCCGATGAAGCCGGTGCCGCCGGTAACCAGCACGCGCTGGTGCGCCAAACCGCTGAAAGGGTTGTTGGGCGCAGGCTGGTGTGCCATGCGCCAGGCCGCCACACCATCGCGTACGCCCGAGGCCGCGACGCCGGCGGCAAATAGCGTCAGCACCCAGCCGCGCCAGCCGAAATCGATAGCCACCAAGGCGCTTGGCAATGCCGACCATTGCACCAGTTGCATGCCGTACAAGCCGAACAATGCGCCGCCGTTGATGGCCAGCACCGTGTGTAGCACGCGCTCGCTGGCGGGCAGCTTGCGGCTGCGGTCTTCGACCACAAAGTCCCACAGCGTGAGCAGCACTTCCACCGCCACCACGCTTGCCACCAGTAGCGCCCAGGCGCCATGAAACGCCAGGTGGGCGATGCTGGCGAACAGCAGGGCGTACAGCACGGCCCGGATGGCATGGATCGATAGCTCCAGCCGGGCGCTGCGCCGATGGGGCAAATCGACCGTCAACTCATGGTGGTAGAGGGTGTCAAAACCGCCCATCAAGCCCTGTGCGATCAACAGGCTCAGTGCCCATTGCAGATAAGGCGCTTCATGCATGTTTCGCTTTCTCAATAGTCCGGTCGTGGCGGTACAGCCAGACCAGGGGCGGCAGCATGCCCACCAGGGCAACGCAATCTGCCCACACGTGTGGCCAGGCCTGGGCTTGCAGGGAAATCAGCATGTCCTGTGGTGCCCAGATGAGCAGGCCGGCGATCAGCCAACCCCAGGCGCTGGGGTTCTTCTGCGTATCGCCCATGCGGATCAAGGCCCACATCCACAGCGACAGGCATTGCACGGTGGCGCCGAACAGGGACAGCCACCAAACCTGCTGGGCGCGCGCTGGCGCGGGTGCCAGGCCAGCCCAGAAAGCGGTCTCTATACCCTGGTGGTAGCTGTTGAACAGCGCGGCGTTGGCGACCCACGGCAGCAGCGCGCCAACCAGAAGATGGACCAGCGCTGCCACGTACATCCAGCGCACCACCCAGGTCCGCTGGAGAGAAATTGAGGTGTTAGCCATGGGGTTCAGCGCGGTAGAAATGGGTTGCCTGTGCGACACACGCCGGCGTCGCAGGTGGGCACTGCCTGGTAGCCCAGCAGCCGGGAGAATCGGTAGCGGTTGCGGGCAAAACCGCGGTATAGCGAAGCCAGCATGGGCCGTAGTGCCCGTATGCGCAGCGGCGACACCAGCCAGCCACGCCCGACCAGGCTGTAGGCCGCCAGCAGGCTGTCGATGCCGACCAGCACCTTCCCGTCCGCTGTCAGGCTGTACAGCTCGGTGTTGAGTGCGGCCAGGTCCACGCCCAGCAGCGCGGGGTCGAAGCCGTCTTCTGCGATGTCGACGAATGCCAGTCGGCCGGCCCTATCCCAGCGCCGCAGCCGCCCCATTTCTGCCTTGCAGAATGGGCATTGTCCGTCGAAGTACAGGTGCAGTGCAGGTGCGTTCATGGCTTGGCATCCTTGCTGTCGGAACCCAAGAACTGCGCCACCGTACCGCCCATTTTTAACAGGCGCTTCAGCGTGGCGGGTGGTAGGTGCTTGAAGTCGTCATAGGCGCGCATCAGCATTTCCATGAACTCCAGCATCGCGGCCATCTTGGCGTGGGTGGCGGCATCCAGTGCGGGGTCGTCTTTGGCACCATCGGCGCATTCGCGCAGCAGTGCCAGTGTGGGATCGAGTTCGCGCTTTTTGCGCTCATCCATCACCACGCGGAAGATGTCCCAGATGTCCTGGTGGGCTACGAAGTGGTCGCGGCGGTCCGCCACCGCGTGGGTCACGCGGACCAGGCCCCAGCCCTGCAGTTCTTTCAGGCTGTTACTGACATTCGAACGGGCCACGTTCAACGTGTCGGCAATGTCTTCGGCATTGAGTGGCTGGTTGCTGCAGAACAGCAGCGCATGGATCTGGGCGACCGTGCGATTGACGCCCCATCGGGTGCCCATTTCGCCCCAGTGGAGAACAAATTTTTGGGTGGTAGGGCTGAGTTCCATGTGATTTCTTTAATTTCTGTCGTTACAGAAATTAAAGAATAGAACGCACTGCATGTCAATACATCGACAAAATATTAGCCGATGAATTTTTGAAAAAAGTGACTCTGATGCAGCTGATATCAGCGATAGAAGCTATTGAAAATATAGCAACTGCTGGTTTCTGCACGAACTGCAACCTTGCAAATCGGGAACGGCATTCCCTGATTTGCAAGGTAAACCACGTCGTGGTTCAGACCCCGCGCGCCCGGTCCGCCTTGAATTGCGCGCGGAATGCACCGAACGTACCCGCGTCCAGCGCCTCGCGGATTTCGCGCATCAGGTTCAGGAAGTAATGCAGGTTGTGGATGCTGGCCAGCATGGGGCCGAGCATTTCGGCGCAGCGGTCCAGGTGGTGCAGGTAGGCGCGGCTGAAGCCGTCGCGGCCGCCATTGGCGTAGGACACGCCCGAGGTGCCGGCGCAGGCGTGGCAGGTGCAGGTCACGTCCAGCGGCTGCTCGTCGGTCTTGTGGCGGGCGTTGCGGATCTTCAGGTCGCCATAGCGGGTGAACAGCGTGCCGTTGCGCGCATTGCGGGTCGGCATCACGCAGTCGAACATGTCCACGCCTTCGGCCACGCCTTGCACCAGATCCTCGGGCGTGCCCACGCCCATCAGGTAGCGCGGCTTGTGGGCTGGCAGCTTGTGCGGCGTATGCGCCATGATGCGCAGCATCTCGTCCTTGGGCTCACCCACGCTGACGCCACCGACCGCGTAGCCGGGGAAGTCCATCTCGACCAACTGGTCCAGCGACTCTTGCCGCAGGTTCTCGAACATGCCGCCCTGCACGATGCCGAACAGCGCGTTCGGGTTTTCCAGCCGGGCGAATTCGGCCTGGCAGCGCTTGGCCCAGCGCAGGCTGAGTTCCATGGAGTTGCGGGCTTCGCGCTCGGTGGTGATGTGGCCCTTGGTGTCGTAGGGCGTGCATTCGTCGAACTGCATCACGATGTCGGAGTTCAGCGTGGTCTGGATTTGCATGCTGATCTCGGGCGTAAGGAATAGCTTGTCGCCATTCACCGGCGAGGAGAACTTCACGCCTTCTTCGCTGATCTTGCGCATCTCGCCCAGGCTCCAGACCTGGAAGCCGCCGCTGTCGGTGAGTATGGGCTTGTTCCACTTTTCAAACTGGTGCAGGCCGCCGAACTGCGCCATCACGTCCAGGCCCGGGCGCATCCACAGGTGGAAGGTGTTGCCCAGGATGATCTGCGCGCCCATTTCTTCCAGGCTGCGTGGCATCACGCCCTTGACGGTGCCGTAGGTGCCCACGGGCATGAAGATCGGGGTTTGCACCACGCCGTGGTTCAGCGTCAGCGTGCCGCGGCGCGCATGGCTGCCAGCGTAGCTGCCGTCGGCAGAAGGGACATCGGTGGCGAGTAGGTCAAATTTCAACATGGTCAGGCGGTCTTTCGCTGGAGCAGCATGGCGTCGCCATAGCTGAAGAAACGGTATTGGTTGGCGATGGCGTGGCGGTACAGGTCCATGATGTGCTCGTAGCCGGCAAACGCGCTCACCAGCATCATCAGGCTGGACTTGGGCAAATGGAAGTTGGTCACCAGCAGGTCCACATGCTGGAATACAAAGCCCGGCGTGATGAAGATACGGGTGTCGCCGCTGGCCAGGCCGGACTGGGCCCAGGATTCGAGCGTGCGCACGGTGGTGGTGCCGACAGCGACCACCCGGCCGCCACGGGCCTTGCAGGCCGTAATCGCCTGCTGGGTGGCGCTAGGCACTTCGTACCACTCGCTGTGCATCTGGTGCTCGGCGATGTTCTCGGTTTTCACCGGCTGGAAGGTGCCGGCGCCCACGTGCAGGGTGACGCTGGCGCGCTGTATGCCACGGGCTTCGAGTTCGGCCAGCAAAGCGTCGTCAAAGTGCAGGGCGGCGGTGGGCGCGGCCACGGCGCCGGGTGCACGGGCGAACACGGTCTGGTAGCGCTGCGCGTCCTCGGCCGAATCGGTGTGCGTGATGTAGGGCGGCAGCGGCACATGGCCGTGGCGCTCCATCAATGTGTAGGGGTCGTCGCCTGCGTCGTTGCTGAGCACGAAGCGGAACAGCGTGCCGTCGGCATCGGGCCAGCGGCCCAGCAGGGTGGCGCGGAAACCGCCATCGCCTACCAAGCTGATGGTAGCGCCGGGCTCGGGCTTCTTGCTGACCCGCATATGGGCGGCGACCTGGTTGCCGGTGAGTACGCGCTCGACCAGCAACTCCACCTTGCCGCCGCTGGCTTTTTCGCCGAACAAACGGGCCTTGAGCACCTTGGTGTCGTTGAAGACCAGCAGGTCGCCGGCCTTTAGCAAGCCGGGCAGGTTGCGGAAGATGCGGTCCTGGGCGGTGGCGCCGGTGCCGTCCAGCAGGCGGGAGCTGCTACGTTCAGGGGCGGGGTGCTGGGCGATCAGGGCCTCAGGCAGGATGAAGTCGAAATCGCTGAGGGAATAGGTGCGCATGGAACTTGAGGGCTGGACAAACCCATACCAAGAGTTGAGGGGAAAACCCTAGATTCTCCCACGCGGGGCTGTCGGGCCTGGTGGGTTAGCTACCGCTGGCCCATAGTTCGTCCAGATCTGCGAAGTTCCAGAAGTCTGGGTTTTCGCGGCCGACGATCTTTTCTTTGGTGGTCGATGCGGCCAGGTCCACGACTTCCGGGGAGATGCGCATATCGGATTTCGTGGAGTAGAACACCGTAACCAGCGGTTTGAGCAGGCTGCTGGGGTTTTGTTCCGTCACCACGCCCAGGCGGCCCGACGCCAACTTGACCAGCGAGCCCACGGGGTAGATGCCCAGGCTCTTCACAAAGGCCTGGAACACCATCGGGTCCAGGTGGCCCGAGGTCCATTCGGCCATGCGCTTGATGGACTCGGCTGGGTCCCAGCCCTTTTTATACGGGCGGTTGGAGGTGATGGCGTCGTACACATCGCAGACCGCGCCCATGCGGGCGAACAGGCTCATGGCGCCGCCCTTTTGCTGGTCGGGGTAGCCGGTGCCGTCGGTGCGTTCATGGTGGTGCAACACCACGTCGAGTACGGTGTTGTCCACCGCCTGGCCTTCGACCAGCATGCTGTAGCCTTTCAGGGGGTGGGACTTGATGATGTCGAATTCGGCGTCGGTCAGCTTGCCGGGTTTGTTCAGCACCTCCATGGGCATCATGGCCTTGCCCAGGTCGTGTAGCAGGCCGGCCAGGCCCATGGAGCGGGTCTGCTCTTCGTTCAGGTGCATCTGGCGGGCCAGCGCGATCATCAACGCGCAGACGGCTACCGAGTGCATATAGGTGTAGTCGTCCACTGTTTTCAGGCGAGCCAGGCTGATCAGTGCGCCGGGGTTGCGGGCCACGGAGTCGGAGATTTCCTGCACCAGATGGCCCGCCAGCTCGGTATCCACGGCATTGCCCATCCGGGCTTCATGGAACATGGCGACCACGGCCTCCTTGGCCTTGTTGCAGATATTGGCGGCGCGTTTGAGTTCGGTCCTGGCGGAGGTGGGGGCGGTATCGCGGACAGGCCCATCCTCCAGGGTTGCGTCATCCTCCAAGCTGGCCATCATCGACTCGGCCTCGGCCACCGGGGCCTCGCCGGGGGCAATGTCCAACCCCTTTTGGGTGTCGATCCACACTTCCTGGATGGCGCTGGCCTGGGCGCGGGCCAGATCCTGGGGATCCGTCAGCACAAAATGGTTGCGCCAGAACGGGTGCTCCATCCAGGGCCCGCAAAAGCCATCAATGTGCATTCCTAGCGTCAGTTGTTGAACTTTGATTCGTTTGAGCATAGGACAAGAAAAACTCGCGAATGACGTGGTGCCCCCATCAGCAGCACGGACTGGCACGCATAGTATGGCCCAGGATGCTGTGCCCATCACCATAAAGTTTGCCGCGGAGCGCCATGGACAACAAGGCAAAATCCAGCCCCATGGTTGCCCCCCCCGCGAAGCTCAATCCTGCCCAGAAGGCCCTGCTCAAACTCGGATTGCACCGCGATATCGATCTGGCCCTGCACCTGCCGCTGCGCTATGAGGATGAAACCCGCATCACCCGCCTGGCCGATGCGCGCGAGGGCGAGACGGTGCAGATCGAGGCCACGGTCACGCATAGCGAGGTCACGCTGCACGGTCGCCGCCAACTGGTGGTGACGGTGGATGACGGCAGCGACACCTGCCAGCTGCGCTTCTTCAGCTTCTACCCCTCGCACCAGAAGACCCTGTCCGTGGGCGCGCGGCTGCGCGTACGTGGTGAGCTCAAGGGCGGCTTTATCGGCCGGCAGATGCTGCACCCGGTGTTCAAGCTGGCCGGTGGCGAGCTGCCCGATGCGCTCACACCGGTGTATCCGAGTACCGCCGGGCTGCCGCAGGCCTATTTGCGGCGTGCCGTGCTGGGTGGCCTGAAGCGCGCGCCTTTGTCCGAAACCCTGCCGCCCGGCGCTGCGGATGCGGATTTAAGAAAAATCGGCCGCCAGCGCATATGGAACCTGCGCGAGGCGCTATCTTTTTTGCACCACCCCACGCCCGATGTATCGCTGGCCGCGCTGGAAGACCGTAGCCACCCGGCCTGGCAGCGCCTGAAGGCGGAGGAACTGCTGGCCCAGCAGCTCTCGCAGCTGCAGGCCAAGCGCGAACGCGACCGCCTGCGCGCGCCGCCGCTGCACCCGCTGCCCGGCGCCCGGCTGCAGCAAGATCTGCTGGCCGCGCTGCCGTTTGGGCTGACCGGTGCGCAGCAGCGTGTGGGCGTGGAGATCGCCGCCGACCTGGCTTTGCCGGTACCCATGCACCGCCTGCTGCAGGGCGACGTGGGTTCGGGCAAGACCGTGGTGGCTGCGCTGGCCGCCTGCATTGCCATGGATGCCGGCTGGCAGTGCGCGCTGATGGCGCCCACCGAAATCCTGGCCGACCAGCATTTCCGCAAGCTGGTGGGCTGGCTGGAGCCATTGCTCACGCCCTTGGGCAAATGCGTGGCCTGGCTCACCGGTAGCCAGAAGACCAAGGCCCGCCGTGAGATGCTGGCAAGAATAGCCAGCGGCGAGGCCGCGCTGGTGGTCGGCACCCACGCCGTGATCCAGGACAAGGTGGAATTCAAGAACCTGGCGCTGGCGCTGATCGACGAGCAGCACCGCTTTGGCGTGGCTCAGCGCCTGGCGCTGCGCAGCAAGCTGCAGGAAGACGGCCTGGAGCCACACCTGCTGATGATGACCGCCACCCCCATTCCCCGCACCCTGGCCATGAGCTACTACGCCGACCTGGAGGTGTCCACCATCGACGAGCTGCCACCCGGCCGCACCCCCATCGTCACCAAGCTGGTGAACGACGCCCGGCGCGACGAGGTGATAGAGCGCATCCGCGCCCAGATCGACCAGGGCCGCCAGGTCTACTGGGTGTGCCCGTTGATCGAGGAAAGCGAGGCGCTGGACCTGGTCAACGCCACGCAGACCCATGCCGACCTGAGCGATGCCTTGCCGGGCGTGCTGGTCGGTTTGCTGCACTCACGTATGGCGGTGGCCGAGAAGAAGGCGGTGATGGATATGTTCAACGAAGGCCTGATGGGTGTGCTGGTCAGCACCACCGTGATCGAAGTCGGCGTGGACGTGCCGAACGCCTCGCTGATGGTGATCGAACATGCCGAGCGCTTCGGCCTGAGCCAGCTGCACCAACTGCGCGGCCGGGTGGGGCGGGGCGCCGCCGCATCGGCCTGCGTGCTGCTGTACTCCACCGGCGACGCGCCGCGCCTGGGCGAGGTGGCCCGCGCCCGCCTGAAAGCCATGGCCGAGACCAACGACGGCTTCGAGATCGCCCGGCGCGATCTGGAAATCCGCGGCCCCGGCGAGTTCCTGGGCGCCCGCCAGTCGGGTGCCGCGCTGTTGCGCTTCGCCGACCTGGAGACCGACCGCGAGCTGCTGGACTGGGCTCGCGCCCTGGCCCCCACCATGCTGGACCGCTACCCGGCGCTGGCCGAGCAGCATGTGCAGCGCTGGCTGGGCAGCAAGGCCGAATACCTCAAGGCTTGATCAAGGGCTGAGCAAGGCCCTGGACACCAGCCGCAGCAGCTCGGCATGGATGTCCGCCCGCGTGCGACTGCCGCCGTCGTCGCACAGCGGGTCGGGGTCGCCCTCTTCGGCCAGGATGGCCCGGCCATTGGCCTGGCATTCGCCCAGAAAGCTGAAGTGGATGGCGTCTGGCACCGTGGTGTAGCCCGACCCGGGAATGGCCTGCGCCAGGGGTGCGGCCGCAACGGCCCGGGGATGGGTGCCGGGCCGGCCCAGGTTGATGATGTGCACCGGTACCGTAATGTTGCGTAGGCTGTCCACTTCAAAGGCCTGGGCCAGACCGGGGTCGATGGCGATGGCCTGCTGGATGCGCGGGTCTTTGAAGGACTGGCCGAAGCGCGTGGCGTCCAACTGCCGCAGGCCCACCGGGCTGCCGGCCAGCCAGCGGCATTCGCCCAGGCGCACGGTCATGGCCGCCGGGTCCTCGCAGTAGCGGGCATAGCGATCCAGATTCACCCGGGCGCCGGCCAGCGCCAGTGCGGTGTGGCCGCCCAGTGAGAAGCCCAGCACGGCTACCCGGTCTGGCTGGATGCGAGCCTGCCAGTCCGGCTGGGCCAGCAGGGCTGTGAGCACGGCCGAGATGTCGGCCGGCCTCTCCCAGATGCGCATGGTGGCTTCCGGCGTGGAGTTCCCCGTCGTGGTGCCGGGGTGGTTGGTCGCGGCCACGATGTAGCCTTGCTGGGCCAGCGGCCCGGCCAGCCAGCCCATACTGGCCGCATTCCCACCGGAGCCGTGCGACAGCAGCAATAGCGGGTAGCGGCCTGGCGCCACGGGGGCATCCTGGCGCGCCGGTGTGCCTTTGAACAAGCGGTTTTCGCCCACCGGCAGGGTCTGGCCGCCCGGTGCTGCGGGGTACCACAGCAGCACTTCCAGCGGGCGCTCACGGGCCGGGGCTGGTAGATACAAGCGTTGCAGGCCGGGGGCGTCTTGCGACCAGACGCAGGGCGCGATGCAGACCAGGCAGAGCAGCAGATACCGCCAGCGGGAGAAGATCAGAGTCATGGTGTTTCCTCAGGTAGAGTGGGCGCGCCGGCGGCTTGCCGGCAGCCGACCAAGAATGGCGTTTGCCCCCCGTTTTGGCGCCCTGCAAGCGGATAGAGGCCGACCTGGAACGCGATCCAGGCCTTTCGATTGACTGATTTACCGATTCCATCCATGTTCTTTGTTCCTCTTCCGTTTGTTGTGGCCTTGGTGCTGGTGTATTTGCTGGCGCAGATGACCTGGCGCCAGGGCACCGTGGTGCTGGCGAACCGGCGCTTTCGTTTGCTGCTGGGCGGCTATGCCTTGCTATCCATGCTGATAGGCCTGCGCTGGGGCTATGGCGTGAAGACGCTGCTGCCGCTGCAGGCGACCCTGGCCGTCACGCTGGCGGCCTGGGCCTGGTGCTGTTACCAGAGTCTGGCTGCAGTCCCGGCCCCCCGCTGGCAGTGGCTGCACGGTGTGCCTGCGGTGCTGGTCGTGCTGTTGTTTGCGGCCTGGCCCGATGGAGTGGATGCGGTCGTGGTGCTGGCCTATTTGGGCTACGGCCTGGCCTTGCTACGGCTGGCGCGGCGCGGGCCGGATGCGCTGGGCCTGGCCCGGCTGGACGAAGCCTTGCTGGCGCACCGTGCGCTGTGGGCTACGGCCGTGCTGTTGCTGATGTCGGCGCTGGCCGATGTGTTCATTGCCTGGGATATACGGCACAACGCCGGCAGCCACAGCGCAGCCCTGGTGGGGGCGGGCCAGTTGCTGATGCTATTGCTATGTGGCTACGCGGCCGCGGTGGCGGCAGACAGCCTGCCGGAGACCGAGAACAAGCCTGAGCCCGTGGCAGACACGCCGGCGCCTGTGGCCGAGCCGCTGGAGGACGGCCCCCGCATCCGCGATACGCTCAATGCGCTGCTACAGCAACAGCCGCTGTACCTGGAGCCCGACCTGAACCTGTTGCGCCTGGCGCGCAAAAGCGGCATCCCTGCGCGCCAGATTTCAGCGGCCATCAACCAGGTGGAGGGCAAGAACGTGTCCCAGTACGTCAACGACTTCCGGGTTCAGCATGCCTGCCGCTTGCTCTTGACTACCGAGCAGACCGTGACCGATGCCATGTTGGCCAGCGGCTTCCAGACCAAGTCGAACTTTCAGCGTGAATTTCGCCGTGTGACTGGCACCACACCGCAGCTGTGGCGGCAGGCGCAGAAGGACAAGCTCTCAGAGTGACGCGGGTTCAAAGCCCGACCACAGCGGGTTCAGGTCCGGGAACTGCCATTGCTGCGGGTCTTCGCGGGCGATGATTTTTTCCTTGCAATCGGGCGCGGTCAGGTCGATTAAAAAGGGCGGCAAACGCAGGTTGGATCTGGTGGAGAAAAACACCTTCACCACCGGCTTTAGCAGCGCGCCTTCGCTTTGCGCGGTGACCACGCCGATGCGCCCGGAGGTGAGCCGCACCAGCGAGCCCGTGGGGTAGATACCCCGGCTTTTCACAAAGGCCTGGAACATCCGGCCGTCCAAATGGCCGTTGGTCCAGCTGGCCATCTTGCGTAGCGCCTCGGATGGGTCCCAGCCCTTTTTGTAGGGCCGGTCGGAGGTGATGGCGTCGTACACGTCGCAGATGGCGCCCATCCTGGCCAGCAGGCTGATTTCGTCGCCTTTCAGTCCATCGGGGTAGCCGCTGCCGTCGGCCTTTTCGTGGTGGTGCAGCACGATGTCCAACACCATGGCGTCCACGCTGGGGTCGTTCAGCAGCATTTTGTGGCCCTCTACCGGGTGGGCCTTGATGACGGCGAACTCGGCGTCGGTCAGCTTGCCGGGTTTGTTCAGCACATCCAACGGCATGGCGGCCTTGCCCAGGTCATGCAGCAGGCCGCCCATGCCCGCGCAGCGGGTTTGCTCATCGTTCAGCTGCAGCTGCAGCGCCAATGCCACCATCAAGGCGCACACGGCGACTGAATGCATATAGGTGTAGTTGTCGGCCGTTTTCAGCCGGGTCAGGCTGACCATGGCGTCCGAATTGCGGGCGATGGAGTCGGATATCTCCTGTACCACCTGTCGGGCCAGGGTGGAGTCCACCTTTTTGCCCAATTGGGCGTCCTGGAAGATGTCCACCATGGCCTGGCGGGACTTGTTGCAGATCTCGGCGGCGCGGACATATTCCACGGCGGCGGGCGTGGGGCGGGTGTCACGTACCGGTGCCGGCAAGGGGGTGGGCAGGGTGGGGGAGGGCGCTATGCGGGCCTCCGCGGTTTCGGGCTCGGGGGCTACGTCCAGGCCTTTGCTGGTATCTATCCAGACCTCTTGCACATTGCTGTTGCGTACGCGCTCCAGGTCCTTGGGGTCGCTCAGCACGAAGTGGTTGCGCCAGAACGGGTGCTCCATCCAGGGGGCACAAAAACCATCGATGTGCATCCCCAGAATAAGGTGTTGAACGTGGATTCGTTTGAGCATGGTTCTTGGTAGCACGTAACAAAAGGGCGGCGGACCCGCAGGCGCCTCCCGGTACACGCCTGCGCTGGCAAGTATGGCGCAGGATGGGCGATTTACCGTGTTCAAGCCGCGCTGAAGTTCCTGTGCTTTGTGGAGAAAATCGCGGTTTGCGCAGGTAATGCCTGCGTAAGTTGCTATATTTTTTGATGGTCTTGCTGGGGCGGGCATGCGTCATGCCTGCGTCACGAAGCGCTTTTATTGTCCTGGGTTGGCATGCCTTTGCAGCTGCTTTCCGATGCCGGGCCTCTCGGGCCGCCGGCGCTTTTTGACGCTTTGGACCCTTCCCCATGCAGACCCCTTTCCGATTCCTGCCCCGTACCTTGTGCGCCGCCATGGCCGTGGGCTTTTTGTTGGCCGGTTGCGGCGGCGGCGATACGCCGTGGACCACGCCAGCCGCGCCCACCGGCTTGGGCACGGTGGACACCGCAGCGGTGGCCAACGAGACCACGGTGCTGCCGTTTGTGGACTATGCCGCCACCAATGTGCGTGGCGACGGCTGCCATGCCACGCTGGATACCAATGCGGGCGTGCGCGTGCTCAGCGGCTTTTTGGATCTGTGGACCCCGGCCACGCTGCTGGTGGATGCTGGCGTGACCGTGGCAGCCACTGGCAGCTGCCCCGCCATCACTGCCTATACCGGCACTGGCATGGACGGCACGGTGAAGAACGCCACCGTATTGAACGCCAACGTGCAGTACGCCATTGACGTGACCACCGCGCGTACCGCCGACCAGGCCTCCGCCGCCTATTTTGATGACCGCCGTGGCAAGGGCTATAGCGTGACCGGTGGCCTGGGCCCGCTCACCGCCGCCTGGCGCACAGCCGCGCAGCAAACCACCACCATCACCAGCGTGCCGGCCGACGCCACCACCGTGTTGTACACCGATGGTGGCAACAACACCGGCGTGGGCGGCTCCAGCAACACCAGCTTTGGTAGCGTGGTGGACTTTGTCGGCCTGATGGGCACGAACGCATCCACCGAGCCGGCCAAGCGCTTCTACAAATACGCGCGCCCCTGGCGCTGGAGCAGCAGCGTGGTGGTGGTGCCCGCACTGGTGCCGGCCAAGGGCTCCCCAGCCGCTACCGATGGCGGCTACCCCAGCGGCCACACGGCCGAAGGCGTACGTGATGCGCTGGCCATGGCCTATGTGATGCCCGAGCGATTCCAGGAGATGGTGGCCCGTGCGCTGGAGCTGGGCAATAACCGCATCCTGGCGGGTATGCATTCGCCGCTGGACGTGATCGGTGGTCGCATCCTGGGCCAGGCCTCGGCGGTTGGCAACTTGTACGCTGCGAGCGCCAGTACCCGCAAGGCGGCGTATGACCAGGCCCACAGCGTGCTGATGTCCGCAGCCGGCACCAGCGACCTGACCAGCTTCTACAGCTATGCCCACTCCGGCAGCAACGACCGCTTTGCCGACAGCGCCGCCACCAAGGCCGCCGCCCTGACGCGCCTGACCTTTGGCTTCTCCCCAATTGCTGCCACTACCGCCGTGGCGAACGTGCCCAAGGGTGCGGAAGTGCTGCTGGAAACGCGTTTGCCCTACCTCAGCGCCGACCAGCGCCGCGTGGTGCTCAAGACCACGGCCCTCAGCGCGGGCTACCCTGCGATGGACGATGCCGAAGGCTATGGCCGCCTGAACCTGGTGGCTGCAGCCGACGGCTTTGGTGCCTTCAATGGCGACGTCAGCGTCACCATGGACGCCAGCCTGGGCGGCTTCAACGCGGCCGACACCTGGCGCAACGACATCAGCGGCGCGGGCCTGCTGACCAAGCTCGGCAGCGGCACGCTGGGCCTGAGTGGCAACAACAGCTACAGCGGCGGCACTGTGCTGAACGCCGGCACCCTGGTGGCTAGCTCCGCCAAGGCCCTGGGCAGCGGCGATGTGTACCAGAGCGGTGGCGTGTTGCGCGTCACGGCGGCCAGCCCTTTGGCATTGGGCAAGCGCTTCACCCAGACCGGTGGTACTTTGCAGCTGGTGTTGGCCACGGCTAGCCAGGGCACGCTGGCCGTGGCCAGCGACATCACCCTGGGTGGCAACCTGGCGGTCAGTTTTGGCTACCAGCCTGTGGTGGGTGACCTGGTGACCGTGCTGTCCAGCAGCGGTGCCGCCTTGCATGGCCGTTTCGCCAGTATCACGGTGGATGGCCATAGCGTCACGCCGGTCTACAGCGTCAACGGTTTGCAGCTACGCATCAACTCCTGAGATTGCTGCGGAGGCCGCTAGATGAACCCGGACCAGAGTGACTCCTGGTCCGGGAAGCGCCAGTAGTCGGGGTCTTCGCGGGCGGCGATTTTCTCGGTGCAGCCCGCTGCGGCCAGGTTCACCAGTTCGGGGCGTATGCGCATGTCTGACTTGGTGGAGAAGAACACCTTCACCACCGGCTTCAGCAGAGTGCCCGGGCTTTGCTCGGTCACCACGCCTATGCGCCCCGAGCTGAGCCGCACCAGCGCGCCCACCGGGTAGATGCCCATGCGTTTCACAAAGGCCTGGAAGATGCGCGGGTCCAAGTGGCCCTTGGTCCATTCGGCCATGCGCTGCAGCGCCAGAGACGGGTCCCAGCCCTTGTTGTAAGGGCGGGTCGAAGTCACGGCGTCATAGACATCGCAGATGGCGCCCATGCGGGCCGATAGGCTGATGGCTTCGCCTGTTAGACCGTCCGGGTAGCCCGTGCCATCCATTTTTTCATGGTGGTGCAGCACCACGTCCAGCGCCATCGGGTCGGCGGCCAGGCAATCCATCAGGATCCGGTAGCCCTCCTTGGGGTGGGCCTGGATGGTGGCGTATTCGGCGTCGGTCAGCTTGTTGGGCTTGTTGAGTACGTCGGTGGGCATCACGGCCTTGCCCATGTCGTGCAGCAGGCCGGCCAGGCCCATGGAGCGGGTCTGCGACTCGTCCAGCTCCAGCTGGCCCGACAGCGCCACAATCAGCGCGCAGACCGCTACCGAATGCATATAGGTGTAGTCGTCGGCGGTCTTCAGCCGGGCCAGGCTGACCATGGCGTCTGGGTTGCGCAAGACCGAATCGGTGATGTCTTGCACCAGCGCCTGTGCCAGTTCGGTATCCACCGCATGGCCCATCCGGGCCTCCTGGAAGATGGCGGCCACCACCTGTTTGGCCTTGCTGCAGATCTGCGCGGCGCGTGCATATTCCACCGCGGTGGCGGTGGGGGCGGTGTCGCGCTGCGGTGGTGTTGCGGGCTCCTGCGCGATGGGCGCGGCTGGGGGGCGTGGAGTGGCGGCTGAGGGGGCCGGACCGGCCTCCACATCCAGGCCCTTGCTGGGGTCTATCCATACCTCTGCGACCTTGCTGGCGTGGATGCGTGCGATATCGGCCGGGTCCGCCAGCACGAAATGGTTGCGCCAGAAAGGGTGGTCCATCCACGGCGCGCAAAAACCGTCGATGTGCATACCCAGGCGCAGCTGCTGGACGGGTATGCGCTTCAGCATGGGCCGCCTGGGGGAGCTTGCTTAGAACGTCGACACGCTCTAGTAAATGCCTAACCGAAGCGGAACACCGCCACGGCGTCTTTCAGATGGTCGGCCTGCTCCTTCAGGCTGCTGGCGGCTGCGGCGCTTTCTTCCACCATGGCCGCGTTCTGCTGCGTCATATGGTCCAGCTCGGCGACCGAATGGTTGATGTGCGACAGCTCCTGGCTTTGCCGTTCGGTGGAGTCCGCAACCTCCTGCAGCAGACCGGCCACGGCCTGCACGCTTTGCACCAGGTCACCGATGGAGCCGCCGGCGGCGGTGGCCAGGGTCACGCCGGCATTCACGTTCTGTACGCTGTTGGCGATCAGGCCGCGAATCTCTTGTGCAGCGGTGGCACTACGCTGCGCCAGGGTGCGCACTTCGTTGGCCACCACGGCAAAACCGCGGCCGTTCTCGCCGGCGCGTGCGGCTTCCACGGCCGCGTTCAGCGCCAGGATATTGGTCTGGAAGGCGATGCTGTCGATCACGGCGGTGATCTCGGCGATCTTGCTACTGCTGGAGGCCATTTGCTGCATGCTGGCTACGAGCTCATTCATTTGCGCGCTGCGCTGCACGGCGTTGGCACTGGCGCTCTTGGCCAGCTGGCTGGCCTGGGTGGCGTTGTGGGCGTTGTTGTGCACGGCCGAGGTCATCTGCTCCATGGTGGAGGCGGTCTTTTGCAGGGTGCCGGCCTGTTGCTCGGTGCGCACGCTGAGGTCATTGTTGGCGGAGGCGATTTCGCCCGAGCCCAGTTGCACGGCCTCGGCCGAGGTCTGGATGCTGGACAGCGTGGTACGCAGGCGCTCGCACATGCTTTCCTGGGCGCCAAACAACTGCTCCAGCTCACCCTGTACCTTGACCGTGCTGCGTGCCGTCAGGTCACCCTGGGCTACGGCATGGGCCATGCGCACGGCTTCCATCAGCGCGCGGCGGATGCCGCTGGACAGGCGCCAGGCCACCACACCGCCCACGGCGCAGGCCAGTATGCCCAGCAGCAGCATGGCGCGGATGCCGTTGGCGCGTTCCACATCGGCGGCGGCGCGGCCTTGGTCCATCTGTTCCTGCTGGTGTTGTGCCAACGTTTCCAGCAGGTCCTGGTAGGTGCGCACGGCAGGGGCGAACTTGTCGTAGAACTCCGAGCGCATGAAGTCGCTGGAGCCCGAGGCCACCGCGTCCATGAAGTCCTTGGTGGCAGCAGTAAAGTTTGTATGCGCTTTGCTGATGGGGGCCTGCGCGTCGTCGCGCTTGGCATAGGCGGCGTACAGCGCCGTGATGCGGGCCGTGCCGCTATTGAGCTCCTCCACCAGGGGCTTGAGCTTTTCCGGGTCGCTGGTGACGAGCACGCCGTTGGCCGTCAAGGCGTTGCGCCCCAGCAGTGTTTGCCATTGCCGGGCCTCGCGCTCGCGGGCTGCCAGGTTGTCGATGAGGTGGTCCGAGGTGGCGCCCAAGCGGTTCATTTGCACCCAGGCCACTCCGATGTTCAGGGCCATAAAGACTAATAGCGCAGCAAAACCGCAGGCCAACCGTCCGCTGATCGTGTTCGGAATAAGTCTCATCGATACGCCTCCAAATACATGTTATTGGCAGTCTGTTGCCGGTCGCCAGATGAAATCGTGACCCCACCCAGTGGGTATGCGGGGGCCTATTTTGAACGTATTTTTTCGGGCTTCGGGCCGATTTCAGTACCTGTGTACGAAATGGTACACAGTCTAAATCGGGCGTGAGGGTACAGGTTTTATGATGCGGCCTGTTTTTTCAATAAGTGGGGCGTGTATGCGGCGATGGATGTGGGTGGTGGCCATGGCGATGGCGTGCAGTGGCTGTGCCGTGGTGGCCGTGGCCGACGCCGTGGTGACCACCGGCGCCGTCATCGTCAAGACCGGCGTGAAAGCCACTGGCGCGGTGATTGACGCCGTGATTCCTGATTAGCTTCGCCTGTATCGCCCTGGCAAAGGGGGTGCACAGAGCCTTGGACCGGTAGACAATACAGCCCATGACCCTCACCGAACTCAAATACATCGTGGCCGTGGCCCGCGAGAAGCACTTTGGCAAGGCGGCCGATGCCTGCTTCGTGTCGCAGCCTACGCTGTCGGTGGCGATCAAGAAGCTGGAAGAAGAACTGGACGTGAAGCTCTTCGAGCGCAGCGCCAACGAGGTCACCATCACCCCGCTCGGTGAAGAGATCGTGCGCCAGGCGCAAAGCGTGCTGGAGCAGGCCGCCAACATCAAGGAAATCGCCCAGCGCGGCAAAGACCCCCTGGGCGGCGCGCTGCGCCTGGGCATCATCTACACCATTGCCCCGTATCTGCTGCCCGACCTGGTCCGGCAGGTCATCAGCCGCACGCCGCAAATGCCGTTGATGCTGCAGGAAAACTTCACCGTCAAGCTGCTGGAAATGCTGCGCATGGGCGAGATTGACTGCGCCATCATGGCCGAGCCTTTCCCCGACACCGGCCTAGCCGTGGCGTCGCTGTACGACGAGCCCTTCATGGTCGCCGTGCCCACCAGCCACCCGCTGGCGCTGCTGCCCGGCGTCACCTCCGACCAGCTCAAGGCCGAGACCATGCTGCTGCTGGGTAACGGCCATTGCTTCCGCGACCACGTGCTGGAGGTGTGCCCCGAGTTCGCTCGCTTTTCCAGCGGTGCCGAGGGCATACGCAAGAGCTTCGAGGGCTCGTCGCTGGAGACCATCAAGCACATGGTGGCCGCTGGCATGGGCATCACCCTGGTGCCGCGTCTGAGCGTGCCCAAGGCCGCCCTGGCCGCCAAGCCGCGCCGTGGCCGCGACGAGGACCCCTATGTGCGCTACCTGCCGTTCGACGGCGAGCCGCCCATGCGCCGTGTGGTGCTGGCCTGGCGCCGCAGCTTCACCCGTTACGAGGCGATTGCCGCCTTGCGCAACGCCATTTATGCCTGCGAACTGCCGGGCGTGAAACGCTTATCCTGATCTTTGTGGAGCACTTTGTGGAATTTGCACAAGCCGGCATCTTGCAAGCCGTACCCGCCCATGGGCGTTACCTGTTTTTCTCCATCCCGGCCCAAACCAGTGCAGACGCCCTGCGTGCCGCGCTGCAGCGCCTGGTGGACCAGGTCGATGGCCGCCGCGTTGTCGCCGGCCTGGGTGCCACGCTGGTGCAGGCCCTGGGGGCTGAGGTACCCGGCCTGCGGCCCATGCCCGACATGTCTGGCCACGGCGTGCAGGTGCCCAGCACGCCCGTGGCGTTGTGGTGCTGGCTGCGTGGCGCAGCGCAAGGCGAGCTGGTGCTGCAGGCCCGCGCCATCGAAAAAGCCCTGGCCCCGGCCTTCCACCTGGACCGCGTGCTCGACGGCTTCCGCCACGGCGACCCGGCTGCCGAGCATGGCCGCGACCTGACCGGCTTTGAAGACGGCACCGAAAACCCCGAGGGCGCCGAGGCCGTGGCCGCCGCGCTGCAAGAGGACGGCTCCAGCTTTGTCGCCGTGCAGCAATGGGTGCACAACCTGGACGCCTTCGACGCACTCGGCACGGACGGGCAAGACAAGGCCATGGGCCGGCGCATGTCCGACAACGAGGAGCTGGACGACGCGCCGATTTCCGCCCACGTGAAGCGCACAGCGCAAGAAAGCTTCAGCCCCGAAGCCTTTGTGCTGCGCCGCTCCATGCCCTGGGCTGTGGGCCACCAGTGCGGCCTGTTCTTCGTGGCCTTCGGCGCCACGCTGGATGCGTTCGAAGCCCAGATGCGCCGCATGGCCGGGCAGGAGGACGGCGTGGTCGATGCCACCTTCAGCTACTCCAAACCGGTTTCCGGTGCCTACCTGTGGTGCCCGCCGGTGCTACAGGGCAAGCTGGACCTGCGGCAGCTGGGCTTGTAAGTCTGTTTACTACATAAATCGTAGCTGCCAGCACAGTATTTACCTGCGCTGGCAGCCTGTTTGGCTATGAAATCTGTGCGTCTTTACCTGCAACTGATCCGCTGGGACCGTCCCGCCGGCTGGCTGCTCTTGCTCTGGCCCACCCTCAGCGCGCTGTGGGTGGCGGCGGGGGGCTTCCCGGGCTGGCATCTGCTGGCGGTGTTCACCCTGGGCACCATCCTGATGCGCAGCGCGGGCTGCTGCGTCAACGACGTGGCCGACCGCGAGTTCGACAAGCACGTGAAGCGCACGGCCCAGCGGCCGGTGACCAGTGGCGCGCTGTCGGTGGGGGCTGCGCTGCGCTTTGGCGCGCTGCTGGCCATCGCCGCGTTTGCGCTGGTGCTGACCACCAATGCGGTCACGGTGGTCTGGTCGTTTGCCGCGCTGGCCGTGGCCCTGGTCTATCCGTATGCCAAGCGCTATGTGTCCATGCCGCAGGCCGTCCTGGGCGTGGCTTTCAGCTTCGGTATCCCGATGGCGTTTTCTGCCGTGCGGGGCGGGCCGGCCTGGCAGGTGTTCAGCGCCGCCGGCTGGGCCGGCTTCAGCCTGGCGGCCTGGTGGCAGAGCGTGCCGCCGCTGGCCTGGGTCTTGTTGCTGGGCAACCTGTTCTGGGTGCTGGCCTACGACACCGAATACGCCATGGTCGACCGCGACGACGACCTGAAGATCGGCATGAAGACATCGGCCATCACCCTGGGCCGCTTCGACGTGGCGGGCGTCATGGCCTTTTACGCAATTTACTTGCTGATTTGGCTGCTGGCGCTTGAACCGTATGTGCAAGGTGCTATTTTTTACCTAGCAATCGGGGTGGCGGCGCTGCAGGCGCTATGGCACTGGACCCTGGTCCGCAGCCGCCAGCGCGATGGCTGCTTCAAGGCCTTCCGCCTGAACCACTGGGTCGGGTTTGCGGTGTTTGTCGGCGTGGCCGGCGGCAGCTACGCTTTCGGCTGAGCCTTCTTCTTCGGTTTCGCTTTGGGCTGTGGTTTTGGCTTGGGTTCGGGCAGCGCGTGGGCCGTGACCTGCAATTCGAGCGAGCAGGACTTCCAGTACTGCAAAAAAATGGCCGCCGATTGGGGCGCCAAGACCGGCAACACGTTGCAGCTGCGGAGCATTCCCCAGTCGTCCAGCGACATCCTGGGCCTGTTTCGCCAGATGTTTGCGGCCAAGGCTGACAAGCTCGATGCGCTGCAGATCGATGTGGTTTGGCCCGGCATTCTGAAAGACCAATTGCTTGACCTCGGGCCCTATACCAACGGCGTGGAAAAGAACTGCTTCCCCTCCATGGTGGCCAACAACACGGTCAACGGCAAGCTGCTGGCCCTACCCTGGCTGACCGATGCCGGCGTGATGTTCTACCGCAAGGACCTGCCGGCCAAGTACAACGAAGTCTCGGCCGCGTTCTGGAGCGCCACGCACGAGGTGCTGTCGGGCAAGGCCACGGGCGCGGCCAGCCTGCAGAAGCTGGAAGGCCGGATCGATGCCATCCGCCGCGGGCCCAGCTGGTAAGGCCTCGCGCTAAGAACGTGAACACGTTCTTACGAAAACTTACCGGCGCATGGACCTAACTGGCCGATTGGTGTCGCAATTTGGCCAGAGCCACCATTCCTCCGCACTACGATGGGGCACGCGTCTGTCCGCAGGGCAGATGGCGTATCCATATTCACGTGTGTATGAAGAACAAAGGAGACAAACGCTATGTCAGATAACCGAGGTGTTGTGTACCTGGGGCAAAACCAGGTCGAGGTGCAATCCATACCCTTCCCCAAGCTCATCAACCCGTTGGGCCAGAAGGCCGAGCACGGGGTGATTTTGAAAGTGCTGTCCACCAATATCTGCGGCTCCGACCAGCATATGGTGCGCGGCCGCACCACTGCCATGTCCGGCCTGGTGCTGGGCCATGAAATCACCGGGGAAGTGCTGGAGGTGGGCCGCGACGTGGAGACCCTCAAGAAGGGCGACCTGGTGTCCGTGCCCTTCAACGTGGCCTGCGGCCGCTGCCGCACTTGCAAGGAGCAGCACACCGGCGTCTGCCTCAGCGTGAACCCCTCGCGCGCCGGTGGTGCTTACGGCTATGTGGACATGGGTGGCTGGATCGGCGGCCAGGCCGAGTACGTCATGGTGCCCTACGCCGACTTCAACCTGCTGAAGTTCCCTGACCGCGATCGCGCCCTGGCCAAGATCCGGGACCTGACCTGTCTGTCCGACATCCTGCCCACCGGCTACCACGGCGCGGTGACCGCCGGCGTGGGCCCGGGCAGCACGGTTTATGTGGCCGGTGCCGGCCCGGTCGGCCTGGCTGCTGCCGCATCTGCACGCCTGCTGGGTGCTGCCGTGGTCATCGTCGGAGACGTGAACCCGGCCCGCCTGGTGCATGCGCGCAAGGTCGGTTTTGAAACCGTCGATTTGTCGCAGGACGTGAGCCTGGCCGACCAGATCGCCGCCATCCTGGGCACGCCCGAGGTGGACAGCGCTGTGGATGCCGTCGGCTTCGAAGCCCGCGGCCACGGCCACGCCGGATCGCAAGGCGAAGCGCCCGCCACCGTGCTGAATTCGCTGATGGAGATCACCCGCGCGGCCGGAAAAATCGGCATCCCCGGCCTGTACGTGACGGACGATCCGGGCGGTGTCGACAAGGCCGCCAAGAGCGGCGCCCTCAGCCTGCGCTTCGGCCTGGGCTGGGCCAAGTCGCACAGCTTCCACACCGGCCAGACCCCGGTGATGAAGTACAACCGCGCGCTGATGCAAGCCATCCTGTGGGACCGCATCCACATCGCCGACATCGTTGGCGTGCAGGTCATCTCGCTGGACGACGCGCCCAAAGGCTACGCCGAGTTCGACGCGGGTGCGCCCAAGAAGTTTGTGATAGACCCGCACCAGCAGCTGCGCATGGCGGCTTGAGTCGGTTTGTGAGGTTGGGGTGAAATAGGCTGCTAGCGCAGGTACTACCTACGCTAGCAGCTATTTTTTATGTAGCAATCGGTTTCAGGCCTTGGGCTTACGCGGCTTGGCTGGCTTGGGTTCGGGCAGCGCATCGGCCGTGGTGCGCACCAGCTGGCACAGCCATTCGCGTTCGTCCCAGGCGTCGGGCGTGATCAGCAGGTAGGGCTTGGCGCCAGGGTAGGGGAAGCCTTCGGTGGGCGCGGGAATCAGGCCACGGCCCTCTGGGGTGGGCTTGAGGAAGAGCTGGTCGTCGCAGACAAAGCCCACCGGTTTGCCGGCCAGGTAGATGCAGTACTCGCCGAACATCTTGCGGGCCGTGACGGGGCCCGCAGTGGTCAGCTGGTCCAGCAGGAAGTCGATCGTGCTTTGCTGCGTGGCCATGGCGCGGTGGGCTGGTTTACTCGCCGAACTCGTCGCCCAACTCGTGGGCGCGGTGTTGCGCGGCCTGCATGGCGCGGATGAAGTGCGCTTTCACCTCGCTCTGGTCCATGGAGGTGGTGGCAGCAAAAGTGGTGCCGCCCTTGGAGGTGACGCGCTGGCGCAGGATTTCGGGCGGCTCGTTGGACGCATGGGCCAGGGCCGACGCGCCATAGAAGGTGCCCACGGCCAGCTTGTGGGCCTGGGCGCGGCTCAGACCCATGTCGGCGCCAGCCTGGATCATGGCTTCGATGAAATAGAACACATAGGCCGGGCCGGAGCCAGACAGGGCGGTGACCGCGTCCAGCTGGGTTTCGTCGCCCACCCACAGGCTTTCACCGGTGGCGGCCAGCACTTTTTCGATGACATGGCGGTCGCTGTCGGTCACGGCGTCTCGGGCGAACAGGGCGGTCATGCCCTTGCCGATCAGCGCGGGCGTATTGGGCATGGCACGCACGATGCGTTCGCTGTCCAGCCAGCGGGCGATGCTGCTGCTGCGGATGCCGGCGGCCACGCTGAGGTGCAGGGCCTGCTTGGTGTGGAAGCGGGCTTGCAGGGCAGCGTCCTTGAACACCTGGGGTTTGACGGCCCAGACCACGGTGCGGGCGCTGGCCAGTGCGGGGCCGGGCATTTCATGGGCCACCACGGCGAAGTCGGCCAGCAGTTTGTTGCGGGCTTCCTCCCAGGGCTCGACGACCACGATGTGGTTCGCCGGCACGCCTTTTTTGATCAGCCCGCCGATGATGGCGCTGGCCATGTTGCCGCCGCCAATGAAGGCGATGTGCTCATGCGCAGCGGTGCTGCCACGGGGGTCGGAGGTGGAGGTTGTGTCTTGCGTGGCCAGGGAGGGTGCCATGGTGGGTCCAAAAATCCAGAGAGAAATTTACTTGCCGTTGATGGCCAGCAGCTCGACTTCAAATTGCAGCGTGGCGTTGGGCGGAATGACGCCGCCGGCGCCACGTTCACCGTAGGCGATGCTGGCCGGGCAGGTCAGTTTGGCCTTGCCGCCGACCTTGATGCGCTGCACGCCTTCGGTCCAGCATTTGATGACGCCATTGAGCGGGAATTCGATGGGTTCGCCGCGTTTATAGGAGCTGTCGAATTCCTTGCCGTCCAGGAAGGTGCCACGGTAATGGACCTTGACCTTGTCACTGGCCGTGGGGCTGGCGCCGGTGCCGTCCTTGAGCGAGCGGAACACCAGGCCACTGGATGTGACGACGGCGCCGGGCTCTTTGGCAGCATCGGCGGCGTCTGTTGCCATGGCGCTGAAAGTGCTGCTGACCAGCAGGCAGAAGGCGGCGGTACACAGGGGGAATTTCACAGATAACCTTTGGGTAGAGCGTAGAGGCTGCCATTATTGCGATTTATGCGTGGCCGGGTCGCCATGTTTCATTAAAAAAGGTAATGGCGTAGTAAGCGCTTGTTTCGGAAGCTATTTTTTTTATAGCAAAATGCGGCTTTACACACCGCAGCAACAGGAGTCTCTGGAATGTCTGCATTCGCATTTGATCTATTGGTGGTGGGCGGTGGCAGCGGCGGTGTACGGGCCGCGCGCATGGCGGCCCAGCGCGGTGCGCGGGTGGCGTTGGTGGAGGCCGGGGCCTTGGGCGGTACCTGCGTCAACGTGGGCTGCATTCCCAAAAAACTCTACAGCTATGCGGCCCACTATGCAGAGTCCTTTGAAGAGGCTGCCGGCTTTGGCTGGCAGGTAGAGCGGCCAAGTTTCGATTGGGGTCTGTTGAAGAGCCGGCGCGCAGCAGAAATCAGCCGCCTGAATGGCGTGTACCGCCAGCTGCTGGTGGGTGCGGGCGTGACGCTGTTGACCGGCTGGGCCACGCTGGTGGACGCGCATACCGTGCAGGTCGGCGACCAGCGCTACAGCGCCCAGAACATCCTGCTGGCGACTGGCGGCACACCTACCGTGCCCTCGGTGCCGGGCGCCGAGCACGCCGTGGTGTCGGACGCGATGTTCGACCTGGACCCGTTCCCGCAGCGCCTGCTGGTGGTCGGCGGGGGCTACATCGCTTGTGAGTTTGCTTCCATCTTCAACGGCCTGGGTGCACAGGTGACCCAGGTGTACCGAGGCCAGCAGCCGCTACGCGGTTTTGATGACGATGTGCGTGCATTCCTGGCGCAGGAGGTGCGCAAGGCCGGTGTGGATCTGCGCCTGGGGACAGAGGTGGCCAGCATTCTGCGCACCGCCGCAGGCCTGGAAGTGCGCCTGGGGAATGGCGACACGCTGACGGTGGACCAGGTGCTGTACGCCATAGGCCGGGTGCCGAATGTGCAGAACATGGGCCTGGAGGTTGTGGGCGTGGCGCAGGCACCTGACGGTGCAGTGCTGGTGGATGCGCGTTACCAGACCTCGGTTCCGTCGATCTACGCGCTGGGCGACGTGACGGCGCGCGTGCAGCTCACGCCGGTGGCGCTGGGCGAGGCCATGGCACTGGTAGACCATTTGCTCGGCCCCAAGGCCGGCAAGGCTGCGCGGCAGATGGACTACGACTTGATTCCCACTGCCGTGTTCACCCACCCCAACATCGGCACCGTGGGCCTGACGGAGGCCGACGCGCGCAAGAAGTTCGGCCGGGTCAGCATCTACCGCAGCGAGTTCAAGGCGCTCAAGCACACGCTGAGCGGCAGCACCGAGCGCACGCTGATGAAGCTGGTGGTGGACGATGCGACCGACCGCGTGGTGGGCTTGCACATGGTGGGCGCGGACGCAGGCGAAGTGGTGCAGGGCTTTGCCGTGGCCATGAAGGCCGGTGCGACCAAGGCTGTGTTCGACAGCACCATCGGCATCCACCCCACCGCCGCTGAAGAGTTTGTCACCATGCGTGAGCCTGTTATCGCCCTTTCTTCTTGACCTTGTTGCGTTGCACAATAGCCCCATGCCCTATCTGCCCCCTTTCATCGCCCCGACCCGTTTCACCGACCCGGATGCTGCACTGGCGCAGGTCCAGCGGATTTATGACCAGCAGATCGACCATCTGCGCCAGGCCATGCAGCGCTTTGTGGCGGGCGAGACACTGCCCGGCCATGTGCGGGCCTGCTACCCGTTTGTGCGTCTGCACACCGAGACCGTGGCGCGCGCCCATGTGCTGGAAAGCGCCCATCTGAGCTACGGCTTCGTGGCCGGCCCGGGCCGCTTCGAGACCACGTTGACGCGCCCCGACCTGTACCGCAGCTATTACCTGGAGCAGTTCCGCCTGCTGCTGCAAAACCACCGCGTCGAGCTGGAGATCGGTACCAGTGCCTTGCCAATTCCGGTGCATTTCTCGTTTGCCGAGCATGACCATGTGGAAGGTCATATGGACGCTGCACGCCGCATGCTGATGCGTGATGTGTTCGACCTGCCCGATCTGGCCGCCATGGACGACGGCATTGCCAACGGCACCTACGAGCCCAAGGCTGGCGACCCGCTGCCGCTATCGCTGTTCACCGCGCCGCGCGTGGATTATTCGCTGCACCGCCTGCGCCACTACACCGGCACCGGGCCCGAGCATTTCCAGAACTTCGTGCTGTTCACCAACTACCAGTTCTACATTGACGAATTCGTGCGCATGGGCCATGCGGCCATGGCCGACCCGAACAGCGAGTATTGCGCCTTTGTCGAGCCCGGCAACGTGATCACGCGCCGCGTGGGCCTGGCGGCCGAGGCCGTGGATGCACTGGGCGCCGCGCCGCCGCGCCTGCCGCAGATGCCGGCCTACCACTTGGTGCGCTCGGACAACGCGGGCATCACCATGGTGAACATCGGCGTCGGCCCGGCGAATGCCAAGAACATTACCGACCACATCGCCGTGCTGCGTCCCCATGCCTGGATCATGGTCGGCCACTGCGCCGGCTTGCGCAACAGCCAGCAGCTGGGCGACTACGTGCTGGCCCACGGCTATGTGCGCGAAGACCATGTGCTGGACGAAGAACTGCCGCTGTGGGTGCCGATCCCGGCGCTGGCCGAAATCCAGCAGGCGCTGGAACAGGCCGTGGCCGACGTCACCCAGGTGCAAGGCGTGGCGCTGAAGAACATCATGCGCACCGGCACCGTGGCCAGCACCGACAACCGCAACTGGGAGCTGCTGCCGAACAACCAGCCGCAGCGCCGCTTCAGCCAGAGCCGCGCCGTGGCGCTGGACATGGAAAGCGCCACCATCGCCGCCAATGGCTTCCGCTTCCGCGTGCCCTACGGCACCTTGCTGTGCGTGAGCGACAAGCCTTTGCACGGCGAGATCAAGCTGCCCGGCATGGCCAACCATTTCTATCGCGAACGGGTGGACCAGCATCTGCGCATCGGCATCCGCGCCATCGAGCTGCTGCGCGCCCAGGGGCTGGAGCAGTTGCACAGCCGCAAGCTGCGCAGCTTCGCCGAGGTGGCGTTCCAGTAGGCGCGCTGCAGTGGCCCGGCTACTTACCACTCTATTCGTAACGCGATGCAGTTAGACATACCCACTCTGCTGGTGCTGGCCACCGTCAACCTGTTTGTGCTGTCCCTGGCCTTGCTGGCCTTGATGGGCCGGCATACCACGCCGCCCACGCGCTGCGCGCAGATGGCGGTTGCGACGCATATGCTGGGCGGGGTGTTGGCGATTGCGGCGTCATACAGCTGGCAGACCGTATGGGGCACCTTGGCGATTGCCGTGTTCGGCTGCGGACAGTGGCTACTGCACCGGGCGCTGGGCGGCTGGCTGGGGCACCGCGCACGGCTCAGCCCGACCCGCAGGCGGCCGCGCCGGCGTGGCCCACAAGACTGGCTGAGCTACCGTTGGGCCACCCGCTGCATGCTGGTGCTGGTGCTGGCCGTACCTGTGGGTTATGCCTTGGGCTGGGACAACCCGCGTTTCCAAATGGGCTGGTCGCACGTAGGCCTGGCGGCCATGCTGCTGGTGGTGGCGCGTGCCACCCTGTTCCCTCTGCGCGCTGCGGGGCGGGATTGGCGTTGGCTGCTGTGTGCCTGCCTGATGGGCATGGCTATGCTGTTGCTGGCGCGCGCGGCGGCGGGTGAGCTCCTGGCCGAGCAGGTGCTGCAGTTGTTCAACCTGCTGCTGGCACTGGCCGTGAATGTGGTGTCCTTGGTGGCTACTCTGGCCCTGTTGGCGGCCTGGCGAGACGAGGCCAAGGCCCGTTTGCGTAGTCTGGCCATGACCGACGGCCTGACCGGCCTGCTGAACCGCCGGGGCTGGCAGGAGCGCGCTGAAAGCATGTTCGCCAACGCCCAGCGCTACCAGCAGCCACTGACCCTGATGATGCTGGACATAGACCATTTCAAGCGCATCAACGACACCCATGGCCATGAGGTGGGCGACCTGGCCTTGAAGCTGTTTGCACGCCTGTTGCGTGAAAGCCGGCGCACCGGTGATTTGGTGGGCCGGCTGGGTGGTGAAGAGTTTTGCATCGTGCTGGCCAATACCCATAAATCTGCCAGCATCGGCTTTGAGCAGCGTCTGCGCAGCGTGCTGGTCCTGCGGGCCGAGCAGGAGTTGGGCTTTCCCCTGGACTTCAGCGGCGGCGTGGCCGTGCTGAAGGAGGGCGATGGCACGTTGACCGGTCTGCTGGCCCGCGCCGATGCCGCGCTCTACGAGGCCAAGCGCCAGGGTCGAGGTCGTGTGCTGCAGTCCGAGGGCGGGCTAGGACAAACGGTTATTTAGACCGAGGGGCGCTTGGTGGCGGGGCCAGGGCGGCGGCAGCTTCGGGGTTCTTCTCGATCAGGTGCGTCAGCAGTTCCAGTTGCTGCTTCTGGATGGCCAACAGTTCACCCCACTGGCCTTGGCGCAACAGGTCTATCTTTTCATGCAGCAGCATGATTTCCAGTTCAGCCTTCAGATTCACCTCGTAGTCGTGCTCGGCATGCAGACGGTCCTTCACGGCTTGCCGGTTTTGCGACATCAGGATGATCGGTGCCTGTATGGAGGCCAGCATGGACAGCACCAGGTTCAACAAGATGAACGGATAGGGGTCGAATACCGCGTTGTAGTGGGTCAACAGCAAGGTATTCATCACAACCCACACCACCAGCACGGCCCCAAATAGGCCAATGAAGGCCCAGGACCCGCCAAAGCGGGCCACTGCATCGGCCGCTCTTGCGCCTAGAGAGGCGTCTTCGTCCAGGTCGATGGCCGTGTTGCGGGCGATGTGCTTGTGTTCAGCGATGTGGCGTGCAACCTTTTCGGCTTGCAGGTCCTTGGCCTGGCTGGGCTGGCGGGGCCGCTTGGGGGAGGTAGAGTCAGGTGTTTTCATGGGGTGCCTCCAGGGGAATGACAAAGCAGGGGGCTCCTGCCAGGGTGCTCCATGGCAGTGCCTCACCGGGTAGCAGTAAACGCGCATCCGCACGCCCCGCGCTGGCCAGCGCGGTATCCACTGGTGCGCGGACCAGGATGAAGCGCATCTCCAGCGTTTCCCGGCGCAGCAGCAGTTCGGCCCGGGGCCAGTGCGTGGGCAGGCAGGGCTGGAAGCACAGGCTATGGGCCCCTTGCTGCAGGCCGAAAATCGACTCGATTGCGGCGCGGTGCATCCAGGCGGCTGACCCGGTGTACCAGCTCCAGCCGCCACGCCCCACATAGGGCGCATGGGTGTAGACGTCACCGGCCATCACATAGGGCTCGATGCCATAGACGGCATTTTGTGCCGGCTTGCTTGCCCGGTGTGCCGGGTTCAGATAGCAGAAATAGCGGTAAGCGGTGTCTCCATCGGCGGCCTTGCCCTGGGCTTGTTGCGTGGCATAGGCTGCCTGGGCCATCACCGCCCACGCGCCAGCGTGGGAGTACTGCCCGCCGTTTTCACGTACACCCGGCGGGTAGGCCTGGATGTAGCCGGCGCTTGGCACCGCATGGGCCAGGGGCGGGTCCAGCAGGCGGACGAGCCCTGCTGCCGAGTCCACCAGATGCTGTTCCACCGCAGCCAGGGCCATGCGTTGCAGAGCGGGTGCGGCGGCGCCGGACAGTACCGCCCAGGCCTGGGCAATCAGGTCGATCTTCGCTTCGGGATTGGCGTCGGAGCCCAGGGGTTCGCCATTGTCGAAAAAGGCGCGTTTGAACCAGCGTCCATCCCAGGCGGGGCCGCTGAGCGCCGTTTTCCAGCCCTCGGCAGCCTGCGTCCAGCGTTGGGCTCTGGCGCTGTCTCCGCGTTGGGCGGCAATCGGTGCGAAGCCTGCGACCACTTGGCACAGAAACCAGCCCAGCCATACCGATTCGCCCTGGCCCGCAATGCCGACGCGGTTCATGCCGTCGTTCCAGTCGCCACTGCCCATCAGTGGCAAACCGTGGATGCCCACGGCCAGACTGCGGTCGATGGTGCGTGCTGCATGCTCGTACACCGTGGCGCTGTCCTTGCCGATGGTGGGGGTGTAGTAGGCATCTTCCGCGCCTTCGGGGATGGCCGCGCCTTCCAGGAAGGGCAGGCTGTGTTCCAGCAGGCTGGCGTCACCCGTGGCCCGCAGGTAGTGCAGGCAGGCGTGGGGCAGCCACAGCAGGTCGTCCGAGAAATGGGTGCGCACGCCTGCACCGCCAGGGTTGTGCCACCAATGCTGCACGTCCCCCTGCGGGAACTGGCGCGCCGCGCACTCGATGATCTGCGCGCGTAGCATCTTGGGTGCGGCCCAGGCCAGGGCCATGGCGTCCTGCAGCTGGTCGCGGAACCCGGTGGCGCCACCGGCCTGGTAGAAGGCGGCCTTGGCCCACATGCGACAGGCCACGGTCTGGTACAGCAGCCAGCGGTTCACCATGGCGTCGAACAGCGGGTCGGGTGTGCTTACCGTGGTGGTTCCCAGCAGGCGGTCCCAGTGCTGCTTGGCTTCTGCCAGGCGTTGCTGTGCAGGCAGGCCCGCGGCACTGGTGGCCAGCTGCTGCGCGGCTTCCGGGCTGTCCGCATAGCCCAGCAGGAATACCCGTTCGTCGGCCTCGCCCGCAGGCAGCTCAAGCATGCTGGCCATGGCGGCGCAGGGGTCCAGCCCGCCACCGCTGCGTTGGTTGAAATGGTCTGGTATGACCAGGCGGCCCCGGGCATCGAAGCATTCGCGCCGGTCGCAAGTCCAGTCGTCGGCATCTCCATCGGTACCAGCCAGGGCCAGGAAGGCGGTTCCGTTGCCAAAGCCGGCAGAACGCTCGGCCTGGGTGCACAGCAGGGCCGTCACACTCTGCTGTTGATCGGCCAAAGGAATATGCGCGTGCAGCGTGTGGGTACTGCTGCGGTCGCTGCGGTTGGCACCCATCATCCATTCCGCCACACCTATCACACGCAGCTGGGCGGTGCGCAGGCCCCGATTGCGGATATGCAACCGTATCTGCTTGACCGAGCTGTGGATGTCCACGCACCAGCTGGTGGTGACATCGATATCGCCGTGGCGGTGTCGGATGCTGCTGTGGCCTTGCCCGTGGGATATTTGGTAACCGACATCGGCTCCGCCGCAGCCGTGCGGGGCCACATTCCAGATTTCCTGGGTCTTGCAGTCCTGCAACAGAAACCATTCTGCGGGCGGATCGGCCACCGGGTCGTTGGACCAGGCAGTGAGCTGGTTCATACGGCTATTGCGTGCCCAGGTGGTGCCGCCTCCGGCTTCTGTCAGTTGGCAGCCAAATGTCGGGTTGGCCAGCAGATTGGTCCAGGGTCTTATCGGACGCTTTTGGGGGCTGACATCGAAGTGAAAATCTCCAGAGTCCGCATCGAAGCGACCTGTGGGGGCTGCAGGCGTAGTGCCCGGGCTGGTGGCGACCGGAATGGCCACGGTGGCGGTGTTTTGCCTGTCCTCCAGTGCAGCCTCATGCAGTGCCGCCCATGCCTGCACATGGTGTACCAGGGGGCGGCCATCGGCGCGCAAATGCAGGCGGGCCAGCGCATGCAAGGTGTTGAGTTCGTCAGCCGAGAGTTCTTCCGAACGCAGCAGGTAAAAACCAGTGGGGGTGGATTCTGCGCTGCTGTCGGCCAGGTGGCGGTCATGCAGCATGCCGATCTCGCGGTGCAGCTCCATCTGGTAGGACGCGGGCTCGGTATTCACCACCACCAGGTCACATCCCAGGCCGCCCCAGGACCAGACCCGCAAGGCCTGGGCCAGTGCCCGTAGCAGGCCCAGGCCTTCTGCAGCGCCGGCGGTGACCAGCAGGATCGGCCGGTCTCCCGAAATGTCCAGGCGCCACAGCAGGCGCTTGTCGCATACGCCCAGGCTGGGTGCCCGGGTGGTGCTGCGCCCCATGCGTGTCAGGTTGAGCAGCAGCGGGGTGGTCATGGTCTGGATCGCGGCCAGGTTGTCAGGCGACAGACCCAGCATGCGCAGGCGGATGCCGGTCAGGGTGTCCGACATCAGCGAAGCCCGTTGCACATTGCTGTGCTGGCGGTATTTGTCTATCACCGCCCCCAGGGTGGCTCCTGAGTCCGAGGCAGCGGTGGCAAAGGTGATGCGCGCCTTGCCCTGCGGGGTGATACGCAGGCGCACAGCCAGCGCGCTGACCGGGTCCAGCCCGGTGTGCAGTGGGCCGGAGGCCGTGGGTCGCGCGTCCATGGCTGCACGGGGTTGGCTGGCGTCCTGGTTACGGCCCCGCCACTGCTGCCGGTCGGTCTGGATGCGTATGTCTATTACCTGGGGATCGGTATCGACTAGAAAGTGGGCCGCCTGCAGCGCCTGCTCCGTGGGCAGGCGTGGTGTGCGCTGGAACAGCAGCGCCTGGTCTTCGTCTTCCCATTGCGCCTGTACGAACAGGTTGGCGAATGCGGGGTGGGCTTCGTCTGCGCGTGCATCACTCAAGGTGACTTCGAAGGCTGACAGCAGCTCGATCTCCAGCGGACGTTCGCCCAGGTTGCGCACTTCGACCTGGCGGAATTCGATGTCGTCCTCGGGGCTGACCCATACTGTGGTGTGGGTCTGCAGCCCGGGCCAACTGGCGTCGAAGCAGACCCGGTCGGCGTGGAAGGTGCTTTGGTAGTGCGCTGCCGGGTCGGGCGCTGGATGCTGGGTGATGGACACCGGCTGGGCTTGCCCGCTCCAGCGCAGGTAGAAGAAATGGCCAAAGGCGTCACGCAGCGCGTCGTCGCGCCAGCGGGTGATGCCGGTGGTGCGCCAGCGGCTCCAGCCAGCGCCATTCGCCCGTAGTGCCACGTGGTAGTGCCCGTTGGATAGCAAGTGGGTGGGCTCCAGTGCCGTGGCACCGGGTATGAGTTCGCGCAGCAGGTTGGGGTGGCGATTCTGCATGTCCGTTGCGGCAGGGCGTGCGGGCGGGGTATGCAGCAGTGCTACTTCGCGCGGCGGGCTTTCGTGCAGCAGAGACGCAACGGCTTCGATATGCACATTCGCCATGCCCCAGCGTTGCGCCGGACCGTCCAGCAGTACATTGGCCAGGGCCACGATCGTCATGCCCTGGTGGTGGGCCATGAAGGTTGCCACGGGGGCGAACACTGCATTGTCAGACTGCCGTTCTGGCGTGTAGTCAAGTGCCTCGATAAAACCATAGCGGCCGCTCGCCTTGATTGTGTCGAGTGCTTTTAAATTGATAGCGGATCGGTGGGGTGAAATCTGTGCAGCCAAGGCGCTGGCATAGGGTGCGATGACCAGCTCGTCGGGTGGCGTGCGGCGCAGCGCCAAGCGTGGCACGCCCTGCGGTGCGTACTGGTAGGCCAGGGTGTAGTCGCGTCCGGCATAGGCCGACTCGGAGATGCCCCAGGGCACTTTGCGGCTCTTGGCGAAGGCGATTTGCTCGTGCAGCGCGCCGTGGCAGGCCTCTTGCAGCACACTGCCCGGGGGCTCGTTCAGCACCAGGGTGGGCATTAGGTACTCGAACATGGAGCCGGACCAGGAACGCAGACAGGTGTCCGTGCCCACGGCGAAGAACGGCCGGCCCAGCGAGGCCCAGTGGCGCACCGGCACATCACCCTTGGCAATGGCCAACAGGCTGGTCAACCGGGATTCGGACGCCAGTAGATCGTAGAAGCCGGCGTCCAGCTGCTGCTCGGCGACCCGGTAGCCGATGTGCAGCAAATGCCGCCTGCGGTGGTACAGAAAGCGGTAGTCCGGCGCCCAGGCTAGCGCCTCGAAGGCCAGTGCCAGCGCCTGCAGACGATGGGCTGCAGGGTGGCTGCTGGCTTCGGCCTGTGTGTCCCGTGCGGCCGACATGCGTGCGGCCCGGTGGTCGGCCAACTGCCATTGCAGCTGTTGGCGCAGCGCCGGTGACAGGGTGGTGCGTGCGGTCAGCAAGGGCATCAGGCGCTGGCGTAATTGCTGCAGGGCGGCCTGAGCCGCACTGGCGTCGTAGGGGGCGGTTGCCAGTTCCTGGCAGGCTTGGGCGACTGCCAGCAGATGGCCGCTCAGGTTGCCGCTGTCCACGGTGGAGATATAGGTTGGCAGCAGGGCCGCGCAGTTTTGCGTGTCGTACCAGTTCAGGAAGTGGCCGCGATGGCGTGGCAGGCGTTGCAGGGTGGCCAGCGTGGCCTCCATGCGCTCCAGCAGGTCCTGGGTGCCGATCCAGCCGAACTGGCGTGCGCAGGCCACGCTGAGCAGGTACAGGCCGATGTTGGTGGGCGAGGTGCGGTGGGCCACCATGTCGTGGGGCAGCACCTGCAGATTATCCGGTGGCAGGAAGTTGTCCTCCGGCCCGACACAGCGCTCGAAGAAGCGCCAGGTGGCGCGCGCAGTGCTTTCCAGAATGGCGCGGTCTTTGGTGGGCAGCACCGCATCGCGGCGTGGCGGGTGTGGCGTGCTGGCCCACCAGGTCCATATTGGGGAGGCCGCCCAGAGTGCGCACAGGCACAGGCTCAACACCGGATAAGGCGTGCCAATGGCTAACAGCGCACCGGCCAGCAACGCGGCCAATGCGGGGACGCGCCAGTGGGTGCGCAGCAAGCCCGGCAGATCGGTACTGGCCAGTGACTGTGCGGTGGCGGCCGTGGTCCATTGCAGTAAATGGCGGCGGCTGAAGACCATGCGGTACAGCGCCCGCGCGATGGCGTCCAGATTCAGCATGGCTTGCGCCAGCAGTTGGGCCAGATGCCACAGCCCACCCCAGCAGGCGCGCGCCAGGTCCGCGCCGGCATGGCGGTAAAAGTGTTGTTTGGCCAGGTCGTCACGGCTGGGCGATAGCCCGGCAATGGCTCCCATCAGCGGGCCAGCAGCAAACGCAGCGATGACCAGTGCCAGCGTCCACCCGGGCGGTATGCTGCCGGTGGCCAGGGCCAGTAGCAGCAGGCCCAGCGACATGGGAGCCACCAGTGAACGGCGCAGGTTGTCGAACATCTTCCACAGGTGGATGGGGCGCAGGTGGAACTGCCGTGGCCGCAGCAGAAACGGCAGCAGTTGCCAGTCGCCCCGCATCCAGCGGTGCACGCGGGAGGCGGCCACGTCGGCGTGGAAGGGTGCGTCTTCGATCAGCGTGATATCGCTGACGGTCGCGCAGCGCACCATCGAGCCTTCGAGCAGGTCGTGGCTGAGCACGGCGCCCTCGGGCAGGCGACGGGCCAGCACGGCATGCAGGGCGCGCACCACCAGCAGGCCTTTGCCGGTGAACGTGCCTTCGGCAAACACATCCTGGTAGATCTCGGACGAGGCCGCGCTGTAGGGGTCGATGCCGCATTGCCCGGCAAACAGCCAGTGGTAGAGCGTGAAGTCCTTGGTGGCGGGCAGCGGCGTGGACACCCGCGGCTGCAAGATGCCATAGCCACTGGCGATACGCCGGCCGGTGGCATCCAGCTGCGGCTGGTTGTAGGGGTGGGCGGCCACGCCGACCAGGTCGCGCAGGCGGCCCGGGGGGAGCTGGGTGTCGCTGTCCAACGTGAGGATGTAGGGTGTATCGGCTGCAATGCGCGATGCCTCGCCCCATTCGATGAAGGCCTGGCGCTCGCCAGTGGCCATGGCTTCTACCAGCAACTCCAGCTTGCCGCGTTTGCGTTCCCAGCCTATCCAGCGTTGCTCGGTTTCACTGAAGCTGCGTTCCCGGTGCAGAAGAATGAAGCGGGGTGCTTCTCCCGCTGTGACGGGGTAGCGCAGGTTGAGCATGGCCAGCTGCTCTATTGCCAGCTGTACCAATGCGTTGTCGGACGGCAGGTGTTCGGCGTCTGCATCGGCGTAGTCGCTTAACAACGCGAACTGCGCCTGGGCTTCCGGGTTGGCGATATGGTGCAAATGCAGCCTGCGTACCAGGGCCATCACGGAGGCGGCATCGGTCAGCAGTGCCGGGATGACCACCAACACGCGGTGCTCTGCTGGAATTCCGTCCACCAGGCCCATGCGCGGTAGCGGCCTGGGGTGCGCGGACTCGCTGACCAGGCGGTTGATGACCGCCACGATGGCCTCGGACGCAGGCCAGACCATCAATGCGGCTGCCAGCCACATCCAGCCACCAATGTTGTGGGTGCTGAGCGCGGCTACATGCGGCCGTTGCAGCAGCCAGGCTACGACGCCGGCACTGCCTAGCAGCAGCGACAGCAGATATACCGGCAAGGCCGAGCGCTGCCGCAGCTTGCGCCAGAGTTCCGATGCCTGCTCCTGCAGGCCCAGGCCCAGAGCTTGGGACAGTGTGGGGCGGCCAGCACCACGCATCCAGTAGCTGGCGACCGTGCTGGTGGCGTGCGGGTCTGCTGACTTGCGCATCAGGCCCAGCAGGGTTTGGGCCACGGCAGCTTCACTGCGGCCGCTGTGCCGTGCCAGGCGCTCGATGCCGTGCAGTGTCTGGTCGCGCGTGCTGGTGTGCTCGGCTTCGAAGGCGGCAGAAGTCAGCATGATTTGCATCAGCACGCTGGCCTGGGCGATGATGTCCGGCCAGTCGGCATCGCCAATCGCACGCAACGACTTGACGGCGTTGCTGACACTCAGGTTGTCGGCGGCCTGGTCGGCATTGTGCTGGGTGTGGGCCGCTGCGGCATCCGGCAGCGCATGCTCCAGCCAGCTGGTGCACGCCCCGTCGTCACTGCCTTGGCGCTCCTGTATGCGCAGTGCCATCTGGGCCAGAAATACGCGGCCAACACCCCGTTGGTTCAGCAAGTGCAGCAAGCTGTCCAGGGTCTGCGGGGTGTAGCGCTCGAGCTTGTCGCAGCACAGATTGGCCACTTCACGTGCTGCCTTGTTGGTGGCAACGCGCTCGGCCAGACGGCGCAGGTTTTCCACCAGCACCACACGCAAGGTGGTGGGCAGGGCCCAGATTTCGGCCAGATACAGTTCGCGGCTCTCCTGGTAGGCAGTGAGGTACTGCTGCAGCAGGGCTTCATTGAATGCCCCATCGGTGTGGGCAACGAAGGCCCAGGCCACGCCGTAGATCCGCGGCAGGCCCGCCAGCGGCTCATCTTCCAGAATGGGCAGCGTGCGGAAGTAGCTGCGCGGCAGACCCGTGCGGATTTCTTCTAGCTGGGCCTCGATCAGGTGAAAGTTGTCCAGCAGCCACTCGGCAGCGGGACTGATGTCATACCCCGTGGCGGCCTGTGCGCCGATGTAGCGGTGGGCTTCCTGCAGCGTGTGGATGTTGTCGCGCAGGCGGGGGAAGAAATTGCCGGCCCGCAGGCTGGGTCGGCTGGCGCGGTGGGTGGCACCCAGGCTGTGGCCGTGCTGCGCGAAGCGCTGCAGACCGAAGATTTCCGAGCGGATGGGAGCCAGCACCGGCCCACGCGCCTTGTCCAGCATCTGGCACACCCCCGATGGTGCATCGGGTACCAGTTGCTGCAGCTCTGCGATAGACATGGCGTTACAAGGCCAGCAAACAGCCACCCATCAGCAGTGTCACGATGAACAGGGTCGTCACAAAACGTGCGGCTACGAAGCCGTGGAGTCTCTCCGCGCAGTACTGCAGCACAGACAGGCCGCCTGGTGCCGCTCGGCAATGGTCCAGGTGCTCGCCCAGGGCGGCGAGTTCCATGGGGGAGGTATCTGCTGTGGCACCAAAAGAAGATGTGCTCCAGCGCGAGGTAAGAATGGTCTGGCAGCTCATGGGCGTTCCTTATGCCAAGCGCTCGGCCCTTCGGGGCACGTGTGGCGCATGTGCTTCAGGGGGAACGCCTTGGCGGGCCCGCGGTGCGGGCCACGTGTAACCAAGCGGCAACCTCAATGTAGGCCGCTTGAGGGCGGCTGTATGTCGGAGAGCAGGCTGTGTCTTGTAAGACAACACGCGGTGTATGTCCATGTTGCCTGTGTGGAGGCCAGTGCGATGCTGCCGTGTTCGGTACCACCGATACACTGGTGGTGCAGCCGAATTTTCTTCACGCATCTCTGTTTTTGTTTCATGGAAAAGGTTGTTACACGCATGCCCACTAGCGCTCCTTCTGAACCTTCGGCGCGTCCTGCGGTTTCGCGTAAGGCGTTTTTTCCTTGGCGGCTATGGTCTGCTGCGATCGTTTGCGCATTGTTGGCGGGCGTTGCGCTGGGCGAATGGTGGGGTTGGCCGTTTCTTGCGGCGCCACTGCAGCGGATGCTGGGGGACTCCATGCAGCGGCGCGTGGTGCTTGCTCCACAGGGCTTTCAGATCCGATTCGTGGGAGGGCTGCGGCTGCAGACCCCCTTGCTGGAGGTGGCCGCGCCCGACTGGAGCAAGAGGCCGCATATGCTGTTGGCGCAGGATGTGGCCCTGGAGCTGCGCTACCTGGACCTATGGCGCACCTACCAGGGCCAGCCTCTGCGTATCCACAGCTTGCAGGCGCGCACGTTGGACAGTGATTTGGAGCGTCTGGCCGATGGCCGGGCCAGCTGGCAATTCGGACCGGACCATCCCGCAGCTGAGCCGTCCAAATCGCCGGCTCAGCTGCCCTTGTTCGGCCATCTGCAGGTAGACCAGGGCGCCGTGCGAGTCAACGATGTACCCTTGGGGCTGGCGTTGACTGCCCAGCTTTCTCTGGCCCCTGGCCAGGCTGCGCAAGCGGATGGACCGGCGGCCAGCGTGCTGCAACTGCAGGGCAACGGCCGCTACCGTAATTTGCCCCTGAAGTTGGAAGTGCAGTCCTCGGGGGTGTTGCCGTCCGAGCTGGGCGCTGCGCCCACGTTGCCGGTCAGCTTGGTGCTGGACCTCAGCGTGGGTCGCGCCAAGATCCATTTCAAGGGCCGAGCAGCCGATGCGCTGCAACCTCGCGACTTCCAGGGAAGCTTCAACGTCCAGGGCCCTTCGCTGGCCGCCGTGGGCGACCCGTTGGGCGTGACGCTGCCGACCACATCGGCGTTCCGTACCACCGGCGCCATCGCCCGCAAGGGGCCAACCTGGAGTGTGGTGGTGAGCGATGCCACCGTAGGCTCCAGCAGCCTGAATGGCGCTTTTACTTATGAGACTGCCCGCCCTGTGCCGCTGCTGGCCGGCCGCCTGGGTGGTAAACGTCTGCAGTTGGCCGACCTGGGACCGGTGGTCGGGACCACGCCGGCCACCATGGCAGCCAGCGAGGATGCCAGTGTGTCCGTACCGGCAACACGCGCCAAGGGCCGTGTGTTGCCGAACCGTCCGTTCGACCTAGCGGCTATGCGGGTCATGGATGCAAATGTGCTGATCGACATTCAACAGGTGGACCTGAATTCCCGCCTGCTGCAGCCACTGCAGCCGCTGAGTGGTCATTTGCAGCTTCAGGCCGGCTTGCTGACTTTGCAGAACATGGTGGCGCGTACCGCCCAGGGCCAGGTGCAGGGGGATCTTTCATTGGACGGGCGGGCGGATGAGGCTCTTTGGAAGACCGATCTGCATTGGAGCGGCGTGCAGCTGGACCACTGGCTGCGCCAGACGCGCGACAAGGGGCAGCCCCCCTACATCAGCGGCCAGCTGCAGGGCCAGGCCCAATTGCAAGGCAAGGGACGCTCTACCGCCGAGATTTTGGCCAGCTTGCAGGGGCAGTTGCGCATGGACTTGCGCAATGGCGCGGTGTCGCACCTGGGAGTGGAGTTGCTGGGGCTGGACCTGGCGCGCAGCCTGGGGGTCTGGATCAAGGGGGACGATGCACTGCCCGTGTCTTGTGCGGTGGCGGACTTGGCCGCCGCGGGCGGCGTGTTCCGCCCCAAGGTGATGGTGGTGGATACAGACAATTCCACCGTGTGGACGGAGGGCTCACTCTCCCTGGCCAGCGAGACCATGGATCTGCGCCTGGTGGTCAGCCCCAAGGATTTCAGCCCCCTGGCCCTGCGCACGCCCATCCGGGTAAGTGGCAGCTTCAGCCAGCCCGATGTGTCGCTGGAAAAAGGCCCCTTGGGCCTGAAGGCCGCCGGGGCCGTGCTGCTGGGACTGATCAACCCATTTGCGGCCCTGATCCCCTTGATGGACCTGGGTGACAGTGACAAGGCCCAGCAGGGGGCCGCCGGTTGCCAGGGCTTGCGCCAGCGCGCTGCGGCACTGGCGAAGAAGCCGGTGAAATAGGGTTACACCAGTGGCCTGGGGGGCGGCTTGCCGTCGCCATATAGATCGGCTAGCCGGGTCAAGGCCTTGACGTCGCGCAGGTACAGGCGCCCGTTGTCGATGCGGTGCAGGCCGCGTTTTTCCAGCTTGCGCAGGGTCTTGTTGGTGTGTACCAGCGACAGGCCGAGTCCGTCGGCCACATGCTGCTGCGTCAGGGGGAATAGCACGCCGCTCGCGCCACCATCGGGCTGCAAGGCGGCGGCCCGCTTGAACAGCAGTATCAGCAGCATGGCGATGCGCTCTTCGGCGCTGCGCCGCCCGACCGACAGCAGGGTGTCGTCCACCAGCGATTCTTCGTGGGCCGTTAGCCAGGTGATGTTGAAGCCCATGGTGGGCGAGCGTCGGTGTAGTTCCCAGAGCGCATCGCGCTGGAACACGCATAGTGAGGTGTCGGTCAGTGTCTGCACGCCGTGGGCCGATGCGTCGCCCATCTTCTGCTGCACGCCCACAAAGTCACCGGCCAGCAGAAAGGACAGGATCTGGCGCCGCCCATCACTCAAGGTTTTGAAGCGAAAGGCCCAACCCGTCAGCAAGGTGTATAGCGGTGCATCGGTCTGGCCTTCATGGATCAGCGTTTCACCCGCGGCCAGCTGAACCTCGCGCCGCTTCAGGGACTGCACCAGGTCTAGCTCATCCCCGCTATGGGCAATGAACAAGGGAAGCTGCCGCAAAGGGCAGGCGCTGCAACGGGTTTCACTCATGGGGGTCTCGTGGTCGGCATGTTTGGCGCGCGGTTATGTCTTATGACATATTGCTTGCGCAGCAGCACACCTACATTGCAGTTTTGGTCTTCTATTCCGCTTACATGCAAGTATCTTACTCACCAGATAACGCGCCCCAGCTTGCGCCAGAAGCGGTTGTGTCCGCAGAGGACTGGGATGTCTTGTTTTGTGCCGTACTGGAGCAGCTATGTACCGCGGTCGCCTCGGAGCGTGTCGATGCGTCGGTGCGTGCGTGTGTGTATGAGTGTGTGGAAGCGTTGAAACTGCTGCAGCACACCTTGCCGGGTACGCGTACAGGCCGTTCCTCGTAGCCATTGGCCACGGGAAACGCGGCTTCTTCTGCGCTACTGAACGAACACTAGCAGCTGCAAATACAGTCGCTGATCATTCGTTGCCGCTGTTTCGCAAGACGCTACAGCCGACCGGTTAGCAGCAGCACGATCAGCACGATCAGCACCAAGCCCAGCCCACCGCTGGGACCATAGCCCCAGCCTGAACTATGCGGCCAAGTGGGCAAAACGCCAACCAGCATCAGAATCACAACGATCAATAAAATGGTGCCTAGGCCCATGGTCATCTCCTGGTAAAAACAAGTGGGGTCGGTACAAACCTAGCGCAGAGCCTGGCTTCCCCGTCATCCGGATTTGTGGCGTTGCTACGCCAGGATGGTGGGCTTGGTGAGGCTGATACTCAGGGCTTGCCGGTAGAAGATGCGGGTGCCATGATTTCCACCTCGTGCATTTCACGCAGAATGCCGCCGCCGGCTACGCTGCCAGAGGCCGTTCCCTGGCCTTCGATGCGAGCCCGACAGGCAGCCTTATCGGCACCATTCAGGGCTTCGCAGCGCTGCAAGGCATTGGCTTGAAGATCGGCCTGCGCGGCGGTGCTCAGGCTTTGCTTCGGGACCGCATGGGCACTGCGTGCCTCGGTCAGGCAGGTTGCCTTGTCTTGCTGGGTTTTCCCGTTGTTGCAAGCCAAGACCTCCTGTTTGTAGTCTCCCGAAGCATCTATGCTCACCTGCGCGGTGGCCGCCGTCACCGCCATCAGTGTGGCTGCGCCAAAGTAGATGTAGCTGCTAAGGATGGGGCGGGAGTTGGTGGTGCGCATGGTGTGCTCCGGCATGTGCTTAGTTGCGCTGACTGGAGCGGCGCGCCAGACCGGCAAAGACGGTCAGCAGGGCACCTGCGGCTACTGCGATGGCAACCGACTTGACCGGCTGCTCCCTGATGTAGTCGATGGTGTGGTCGGTGGCTCGACGTGCTTGGACGCGCAATTTCTCCGAGCTGTCATGCAATGCTGCCGAGCTGGATTGCAGCAGGGCGCTGGCCTTGGCCGCAGCACGGTCGAATGCTTGGGTGCTATGGCCGTGCAGGTCGTCCACGGTGTCGGCTACGCCATCCAGGGCGCGGTTGGCAGCGCGTCGAGTGGATTGGATGGCTTTTTCTGCAGACATTGCCGCTTCGTCGGCCAGGGTGCTGGCGTGGTCGGAGAGTTTGTTGTTAAACATGGGTTTTCCTTTGCAGAGTGGATAAAACGTTGTGGTTGTCTTGGACGACTGTGTGCGACGTATGAGCGCTTAGCCCGACTTGATCAGGCTGAACAAGAAGCTGGCGACTGCCATGACGGCAAAGACGACGAACAAAATCTTGGCAATGCCCACGGCACTGGCAGCGATGCCGGTGAAGCCGAACAGGGCTGCAATCAAGGCAATAACAAAGAAGACAACGGCGTAATGCAACATGGCTTGGTTCCTGGCAATGGGGTGTTAAAGCCCCGGGTTTCAAGGTTGTCGCAGCCTGTCACGTTGCGATGCCTTGAGTGTGAACCTGGGGGCGTTTACGGCCCATAGGCGGCGTTGCCGCAGCCATGTCGGGAGAGGGCGGTTGCCCGCGTAGGACGTTGCTGACAGGGTGAGGGCTCACCCCCAGGCCGCACGCTGCGCGTTTTTGCATTCCTCTTGCAGAGGGCGAACCTGGAGGCCGGGCAAAGCCGGTTCCACGGGTTCCTGGACTGAAAGCTGTTGTGCCTTGAGCGGGTTCTAAGTCGCCAGGACTTTCGACTCGGGCAGCGTGACGTGGATGCGCGTGCCCAGGCCCGGGGCGGAGCTCAGCGTCAGCACGCCGCCTTCGGCCTCCACCCGGAAGCGCATGCCCATCAGTCCGTAGGCGGAGATGGGTTTGATGCTGGTGTCGAAGCCCACGCCATCGTCGCGTACCGAAATCTCTACCCGGCCTTGCCGGGCGGTGAGGGAGATCCAGATGTTCTTGGCGTTGGCGTATTTGGTGATGTTGGTGATGGCCTCCTGCACCAGACGGTAGACCACCAGCTCGGCGGACTTGGTCAGTTGCACAGCATCCAGCGTGCAGTGCACCGCCACGTCGGAGTGCTCGGCAAACTCCTTGGTCAGAATGTCCAGAGTGGCCACCAGGCCCAAGTTGCTCAGGGCAGACGGGCGCAGGTCTTCGATGATGCGCCGACCCAGTGAGATGCAGCTGTTGATGGTGGATACCAGGTGGGCCAGCAGGTCCAGTGCTTCTGGCGAGGTGACGCTGATGCGCGACTTGATACGGGCTGCATCCAGCTTGGCCGAGGTCAGCAGCGAGCCCAGATCGTCATGCAGATTGCGCGCCAGCCGGTTGCGCTCGTCTTCACGGGCACTTTGCAAGTGGTGGGTCAGCTCGGTGAGTTGCGCTGTGCGCTGCACCACTTCGACCTCCAGCCGGTCGCGCTCTACCTGCACCATGCGCCGCAACTCTTGCTGCTGTCGGCTGAATAGGAAGATCTGGCGCAGGTACATGAACAGGGCCCCCAGGCTGAGCAGCGTCAGCGCGGCCACCCCCAGACGGTTGAACATCAGCGTGGTGTAGATGCTTTTACGGCTTTGCGTGATGTTGTTCAGCTCGTAGTCTTGCAGCTTTGCGCAGAGCAGGCGGAATGCGTCCATCTGCTCTTTGCCAATACCGCTCAGCATCACCTCTTTGACCGATTCCAGCTTGTCGGTCTCATACAGATGCATGGTCAGCGACAGCTCGGACAGCTTGGTTTCCGAGACCGCATGCAGCTGGGCCATCAGCGCCTCGGGCGTGGCGTTGTCGCGGTAATACTGGTCCAGAAAATCAAACGAGGTTTTGATTTTCTTTAGTGCGCTGTTGTAAGGCGCCAGGTACTCCTTGCGCCCTGTCAACAGGTAGCCGCGTTGCCCGGTTTCTGCATCCACCAGGCTTTGGGACAGGATCTGGATGTTTGTCCGTGCCAGCGACATGGTTGTCAGCGTGTCCAGGCGGTCCACTGACTGGAAGTAGGAACCCTCACTGATCAACACCATGGACAGGGCCACGGAGCAAGCCAGCGCAAACACGATGCGGTTGCGTTTGACCACTGTGAGGAATCTCATCTCCATCCTTTTGTCGAAAATGTGGGATCATGCAGCAGAAAGTACTGCCCCATACCATGATCCGAATTGCTATTGTTGATGACCACGCCATGGTGCGTGCTGGACTGCGCCAGTTTTTCGCGGACCAGATCGACTTCGCCGTTGTAGCTGAGGCGACCAATGGCCGCGAGGCGCTGGACATTGTTCGCAGGGGAGATGTCGATGTGATCGTGATGGATATTTCCATGCCCGACCACAGCGGTGTGGACGCCCTGGTCGCCATCAAGGCCCGCGAGCCGGATCTGCCGGTGCTCATACTCAGTGGTTTTGCCGAAGCCCATTACGCCACCACCCTGTTGCGCCAGGGCGCCAGCGGATACCTGAACAAGGACTGCGACCCCGAAGAGATCGTGAAGGCCATACGCACCGTGCACCGTGGCCGCAAGTACATTACCGCCGCGGTTGCCGAGCGCCTGGCCGACGGCCTGGGTGGCGACGCCGACAAGCCCTTGCATGAGCAATTGTCCGAGCGTGAGTTGCAGGTGTTTTTGCGCCTGGCCAAGGGTGAAACCATTGGTAATATGGCTGTCAGCATGTCACTCAGCGTGAAGACTGTCAGCACCTACCGTACCCGGGTGATGGAAAAGATGCAGCTGGAGTCGAACAGCGACCTGACCTACTACGCTCTAAAGAACGGCCTGATCCAGTAAGCCGCTTGCGCGGGTTCATGCCAGCACGCCAGGGACAGTGCCACCACTGGCTAGGTGGTCGCAGTAGGTGATCAGCGCGTCAATATCGTTGGATTTGTCAAACACCCGGTCGGCACCCAGGTCCAGGCATTTGCGCCGCATGTCCTGCGTGGCGTAGTTGCTCAGTACTACCAGCTTGTGGTGTAGCCTGGGTGTATGCAAGGCCCGCAACACCCCCAGGCCCGAGCCTGATTTCAGAAAAATATCCACGATCACCAGGTCGACCTCGTGGCTGGCATCGCTCAGCCACTGTACCGCCGTGCTTTCGTCTTCTGCCGTGCCTATGACCTGCACGGGGACGAGCTCCTCCAGCGTGGCGATCAGGCTTTCCCGTATGACAGGGCTGTCTTCGACGATATAGGTTTTGAGCGGTGGCATGGCGATGGCATTACTTTCTTTGGCTCCAGAATCTGCGCCGTGGCTCTGTAAGAGCGCATAGGTGGCGAAGTGGTGTCCACAGCTCACAGTCGATGGTATGCAAAAAGTGTGGCTGAAGTATGCCTTTTGCCCAGTTGGTGCCACCATCGGGCATACGCGCAGCTACTTGTAAGACCTTTCCTACGCAGCGGTCAGAGCTGTTATCTGTTTGTAGGATTTCTACTACCTCCGGCCAAGCTGCCGTCTGCTGGTTCGGCCATCTGGCTTGCAGGAAACTGGAGGAGTGGCGGATTCCCATCCGCACATCTTCCATCTAAAGAGGCAAGCATGCACACATTCTTCAAAACCGGTTTTACCCTAGCTACCCTTGTGGTGGCCGGCCATGTCGCCGCCCAGGTGACTTTTTACGAACATGAGGGCTTCCAGGGTCGGGCCTTTACTGTGGAACAGCCGGTGGACGACTTTCGCAGCCTGGGTTTCAATGACCGGGCCTCGTCGGTGGTGGTGCTGGGCGAGCGCCGCGAAGTGTGCGAGGACGCGGGTTATGGCGGCCGCTGCGTGGTTTTGTTGCCCGGCCAATACCCTTCGCTGGCGGCCATGGGCCTGAACGACCGCATCTCCTCCGAGCGGCCCCTGCGCGGCAATGAGCGCACCGGTGACTACCGTTACGCCCCCGTACCCCAGCCCGCTTACGACAACCGCCGCCGAGACAACGAGCGCCTATTCCAGGTTCCTGTGACTTCGGTGCGCGCCATCATGGGCACACCACAGCAGCGCTGCTGGACCGAGCGTCAGCAGGTGGACCAGGGCGGCGGGGCGAATATCCCCGGCGCCTTGGTGGGCGCACTGATCGGCGGGGTGTTGGGCCACCAGGTGGGCGGCGGCCGGGGCAAGGACATTGCCACCGCCGGCGGCGCCGTGGCCGGTGCGGCGGTAGGGTATGGCGTGGGTGGTGGCTATGGCGCCCCGCAGACGCAAGATGTGCAGCGCTGCAGCAGCGTGCCGGCCTCGGCACGCCCCGCCTACTGGGACGTGAGCTACAACTTCCGGGGCCAGGAGCACCGCGTGCAGATGACGACCCAGCCTGGCCCCACCATCACGGTGAACCGCCAGGGCGAGCCGCGCGCTTAAATCGGGCCATTCACCAAACCCTGCAGCTGCGCGTACTGCAGCAGCAGGATGGTCTTGCCGTCGCAGATGCGGCCATCGGCCACCATCTGCACGGCCTCCGCCAGGGGCAGCTCCAGCACCTGGATGTCTTCGCCTTCGTGGTGTTCCCCTCCGCCGTCGGACACCTTGTCTGCCGCGCTGTATTCGCCGACGAAGAAAAACACCTTTTCCGTGACCGAGCCGGGGCTCATATAGGCTTCGAACACCTTGCGCACCTGCTGGATGCGGAAGCCGGTTTCCTCCTCCGTCTCGCGGCGTATGCAGGTGGCGGGGTCGTCCTGGTCCAGCAGGCCGGCGCAGGTCTCGATCAGCATGCCATCGGCATTGCCATTCACATAGGTAGGGAAGCGGAACTGCCGCGTCAGCACCACCGTGCCCTGGGCCGGGTTGTATAGCAGGATGGTGGCGCCGTTGCCCCGGTCATAGGTCTCGCGGCTCTGGCGTTGCCAGCTGCCGTCACGCCGGCGCAGCTCGAAGCTGGTCTTTTTCAGCAGATACCAGTCGTGCGACAGGACTTTTTCTTCGACAACGCGCAAGTTCGGCAGGTTTGGCAGGTTTTCCAAGGCTTGCATGCGGGCTCCAGGCGGTAGATTTGCCAACAGTCTAGCAAATCGTGCAGAATCGTGCAAAACAAGCAACTTCGTGCAGATTAACCATACATGCTGACCCAGCAACGCAAACAACTGATCCTGGACACCCTGCGCCGCGACGGCCGCATCGTCGCCGCCGACCTCAGCGCCAGCCTGGGCCTGTCGGAAGACACCATCCGCCGCGACCTGCGGGCCCTGGCAGCCCAAGGCCTGCTGCAGCGCGTGCACGGCGGCGCCTTGCCGGCATCGCCCGCAGTGGGCAATTTCGCCGCGCGCAGCCAGCTGCAGATGCCGGGCAAGCAGGCCATCGCCAAGGCGGCGGCGGCCATGGTTCAGCCCGGCCAGGTGGTGTTCATCGACGGTGGCACCACCTGCCAACAACTGGCGCAGCGCCTGCCGCCCACCCTGCGCGCTACGGTGGTCACGCACAGCCCGACCATCGCCCTGGCCCTGGTGGAGCACCCGCTGGTGGACGTGCAACTGATTGGCGGCCACCTGTTCAAGCACTCGGTGGTGGCGGTGGGCGCGGCAGCCATCGAGGCGATTCGCCAGGTGCGGGCCGACCTGTATTTCATGGGCGTGACCGGCATCAGCGCCACCGCCGGCCTGAGCACCGGCGACATGGAAGAGGCCCATGTGAAGCGCGCGCTGATGGCCCAGGCGGCCGAAACCTGGGTGCTGGCCTCGGCCGAGAAGCTGCATGCGGCCTCTCCGTATGTGATTGCCGCTTGCAAGGCAGCCACCGGCCTGGTGGTCGAGCCCGGCACGACCGAGCAGGATGTGGCGGCGCTGACGGCGCTGGGCCTGGCCTTGGTGCGCGCGGTCTAGTAGCCCTTTTTCGTTGTGGCGTCCTGGCCCAGCAGCGCGGCTTTCAGGCCATAGTCGGCCGGGCTGTCGCCGACCCAGATGTTCAGCACCATGCCGAAGAATTCGGCGTCACCCACCGGCGTGCCCTGGGGCTGGCCGGCGATGAAGAACAACGTACCTTGGCCGGGAATGAACTGCATCGCAAAGCTGTCGCCCACCGCCAGCTTGCTGCGACCGGAGAAGATTTCGATCAATCGGTTCGCCGAGGTGGTGTGTTTGAGCACCAGCTCCTTGGGCGAATTGGCCGACAGGCCTTTGATGAACGCCAGGCCCAGGTCGGTGCCGGAGAGTTCGCGCAAGGCAGTGAAGCTCAGCAGCTTGGGACCGGGCAGAGCCCGCAGCTCTTCGGCGCTGGACACCTTGTGCGGCGTGTACAAAGCCATGTCATAGACCTTGAACACCGCACGGTAGCGGGTGCCTGCGCCGTTGAGCAGTAGCGGCGTGCCCAGCACTTGGGCCTCGGCCGCAAATGGGGTGCTGGGCGCGTTGGCCGTGGCAGCCCACAGCGGTTGGCACAGCAGCGGGGCAGCCAGTATGGCGGCGCGGATCAAGCGGTTCATCGGTCGGTCTCCTGCAAAGCTTTTTAGAGCCTGTTCAGAGTCTTTTGCAATCCCCAAAAAAAGAACTCTGAATAGATTTTCAGCCCCGCACTGTACCGCGTTTGCTTTACATGCCGGCTATATGGTTTGGGGCTTTTTAGGCCTCTGGCGCATATAAAGTCTACGCAGGCAGCTATCAAATAAATAGCTGCGGGTTTGCTGTTGTGCCCCGTGGCCTATTGGGCGTACGCCGCAGGCTGCGCCTGGGCTACCACCCGCCGCCGTGTGCGTACGGCAGGCAAAAAAACTACACAGCCCTGCAGCCCACTAGCGCAGGCGCAATCTACGCATGCAGCTATGAATAACGTAGTAATGGGGTGCCCACGAGGCCAGCACGTAGCGCGCGGTAGGACATCTACTACATGCATTCGACACCCAGTCCGCTGTATGCATGACCGGTAGGGAGTCACACTGACCGTAGCACTTTTGCCTGTTCACGGAGGACTTCCATGCATTCACTTTTCAATCTCAAAGCTTCACTCGCCGTTGCCGCTCTGCTGGCCTTGCCTCTGGCCCAGGCGGCGAACATCAGCAAGGACGAATACGCCAGCGGCAAGGCCCGCGTGGGCGCCGAGTACAAGACCGCCAAGGCCGCATGCGATTCGCTGGCGGGCAATGCCAAGGACATCTGCCAGGAAGAAGCCAAGGCCAAGTACAAGGTGGCCCTGGCAGATATGAAGTACAGCTACACCGGCAAGCTGTCTGACCGTACCAGCGCGCTGGAAACCAAGGCCGAAACCGACTATGCCGTCGCCAAGGAGAAGTGCGACGACAAGGCCGGCAACGACAAATCGGTCTGCGTGAAGGAAGCAAAGGCCATCGAAGTCAAGGCCAAGGCGGATGCGCGTACCAACGAGAAGGTAGGCGACGCCAAGGCCGATGCAACGGCTGAAAAGCACGATGCCGATTACGACGTCGCGGCACAGAAGTGCGATGTGCTGGCCGGCGATGCCAAGACCAGCTGCATCAGTGCCGCCAAGGCCAAGTTCGGCAAGAATTGATCGCCTGTAACGCTAGGGGCTTTTAGGCCTCTGGCGCTTATATAGTGTGCGCAAGATGCTATTGATGTGATAGCAATCGGTGCATTTACTTGTGGCGCTGCAGCCAGCCCAGCCCGGCCGTTGTACCGCCCGGCACCGCCCCCCGCTGCGCCCGGTACTCGCAGCCCACATGGCCCGCATAACCCAGCTGGTCCAGCAGGGCGAAAAGGTAGTCGTGGTTGATTTCGCCCACGTCCGGTTCATGCCGCTCAGGCACGCCGGCAATCTGGATGTGGCCGACCTGGCCGGTCGGCAGGTACTGGCGCAGCTTCATGGCCAGGTCGCCTTCCATGATCTGGCAGTGGTACAGGTCCATCTGCACCTTCAGGTTGGGCGCACCCACCGAGGCCACGATGGCATGTGCCTGGGCCTGGTGGTTCAGGTAGAAGCCCGGCATGTCGCGGGTGTTGATGGGCTCAATCAGCACGTCCAGGCCGGCATTGGCAGCCTGCGCCGCCGCCCAGGCCAGGTTGGCCTCGTACACCGGGCGCAGGCTTTCACGCGTCTGGCCTTCGGGCAGCAAGCCGGCCATCACGTGGATGCGCGGGCAGGCCAGGGTGCGGGCGTAGTCCAGCGCCTGTGCAAAGCCCTGGCGGAATTCGGCCTCGCGGCCTAGCAGGCAGGCAATGCCGCGCTCGCCCGCATCCCAGTCGCCGGGCGGAGCGTTGAACAGTACTTGCTTCAAACCATGCTGCTGGAGCTGCGCGGCGATATCGCTGGCCGAAAACGCGTAGGGGAACAGGTATTCCACCGCCTTGAAGCCATCGGCGGCAGCGGCGGCAAAACGGTCTAGAAAGGCGTGCTCCTGGTAGAGCATGCTGAGGTTGGCGGCAAATTGGGGCATTCGGTTTCTTTCAAATATTCACGTGAACTACCAGGCGGCGCCGAACTGCTCGCGCAGCGCCTGGATCTGTTCTTCGGCGAGGGGGCGGGCCCGGGTCATATGCCACAGGCGCGCGGTTTCTTCCAGTTCTTCCAACACGGCGCTGGCTTCGGCGGGGCTGCTGTGCCACACATTCGGGCCCAGGCGGTCCAGCATCACCGCGCGCAGCGGCGTGCCGCGCTGTTGCATGGCGGCAATGCGCTGGGCTACCAGCGCGCCCACGGCCGGGTCGCCGGGCCGGTGGTAGGGGATCAGCGGCACATGGCCGACCTTCATTACGTAGTACGGGGTGATGGGCGGCAGGATGTCGTCCGGCTGCCACACGCCGGTCAGCGTCAGCGCCACTAGGTGCGTGCTGTGGGTGTGGATCACGCAGCGCGCCTGCGGCTCGGCGCCGTAGATGGTGCGGTGCAGCACCAGGGTCTTGGACGCGCGGGCGCCGCTGCGCTGTACACCGTCCGGGTCCACCCTGGCCAGCGTGGCCGGGTCCAGCTGGCCCAGGCAGGCGTCGGTAGGCGTGATCAGGTAGCCGGCATCGTCGGGCAAGCGCACGCTGATATTGCCGGCGCTGGCGTGCACATAGCCGCGCGCATATAGCGAGGCGCCGACGCGGCATATCTCTTCGCGCAGCTGCAGTTCATTCATGGAGTTGCTCAAAAGCTTGGGTGAAAAAGTCCGGGCTACCAAAGTTACCCGACTTCAGCGCCAGATGCAGTACATGCACACCACTTTGCGCCGATGTCCAGGGCACACCGGGGGCGATTTGCGGGCCGATGGCCATCTGCGTGACGTCTAGGGCCTGCACCACGGCACCCGAGGTTTCGCCGCCGGCCACCACCAGCTGGCGCACGCCGGCATCGACCAGGCCGCGCGCAATGGCGGCCAGGGCGTGTTCCACCAGCGTACCGGCTGCCGCCACGCCCAGCTGGGCCTGCACGGCTTTCACGGCGTCGGGTTCGGCCGTGGCGTAGACCAGTACCGGGCCGTCGGCTAGCAAGGGCTTGGCCCATGCCAGTGCCTGCGCCACCACATCGTCGCCGCGCGCCAGGGCCAGCGGATCGATGGCGAAACTGGGCCGGCCGCCCTGTTGAAAGCGCAGCACCTGGCCATTGGTGGCCACCGAGCAACTGCCGGAGACGATGGCGCGCAGGCCGGTGGCCGGCGGCAGACCATCGGCGGCGGTATTGGTGATCTGCCAGTTCTGCGGCAGGCCAATCGCGATGCCCGAGCCCGCGGTGACCAGCGGCATGCTCGCCAGCGCCGGGCCGATGTGCTGCAGGTCGGCGTTGGAGATGGCGTCCAGCACGGCGATTTGCACACCCTCGGCTTGCAGCGCGGCAAAGCGGGCGCGGATCGCATCCGGCCCCTGCGCCACCACGTCATAGGCCACCAGGCCGACCTTGCGCTGGGTTTGCTGCTGCAGCACCTGCACCAGGTTGGCGTTGGTCATCGGTGTCAGCGGGTGGTTGCGCATGCCGCTGTCCGACAGCAGCTGGTCGCCCACGAACAGATGGCCCTTGAAGATGGTGCGCTGGTTCTTCGGGAAGGCCGGGCAGGCGATGGTGAAGCGGCTGTCCAGTGCGTCCAACAGGGCGTCCGTCACCGGGCCAATATTGCCCTCGGCAGTGGAGTCGAAGGTCGAGCAGTATTTGAAGTAGATTTGTTGCACGCCCTGGGCCTGCAGCCAGCGCAGGGCCTCCAGCGACTGCGCCACCGCATCGGCCGGCGCGATGGTGCGCGACTTCAGCGCCACCACGATGGCATCGGCTTCTACCGGCGCTGCGCCCGCGGGCGGCACGCCAATGGTTTGCACCGTGCGCATGCCGTTGCGCACCAGGTTGTTGGCAAGGTCGGTGGCGCCGGTGAAGTCGTCGGCGATGCAGCCGAGCAGGGGGCAGGTCATGCGTGTTTCTCCAGAAGCGGGAGCCGTACGGCACCCGGATTTTCCTGCACATATTCGCGCAGTATGTCGTTGAAGCTGGCGTCGGCCAGCAGGCCCAGCGCAGTGGCGCGGGCGCTGTGCACGCGGCTGGGCCAGGCGGTCACGATGGCGGCGATGCGCGCATCCGGCTCCCAGTCCAGCAGGGCCGTGGCGGCGGGGCCGGCCATGTCTTCCAGCGCCTGCGCCATGGCGCCCACGGTGGTAGTCAGTGCAGGCAGGTTCACGGCGGTGCGCGCACCCCATGCGGCGGCGCTGGCCTGGGCGGCGCGCAGCAGGCCCTGCACGGTGCGGCCCGGCGATGCCAGGGCCACCGGCGTATCGGCGGCCACTGGCACGCGGGCGCGCTGGCCGGCCAGCGGTTCGCGCAGCATGCCGCTTAGGAAGCTGGAGGCTGCCGCATTCGGCTGGCCGGGGCGCACGGCCACGGTCATCAGCCGCACATTGCGGCCCTGCACCAGGCCGCGCCGGCTGAAGTCGGCCACCAGCTGCTCGCCGATGAATTTCTGGATGCCGTAGCTGTTCTGCGGCGTGGGCAGGGTGTGGTCCTCCACCACGGCAGGTAGGGGCTGTTCAGCCGTGCTGCCGAACACCGCCACCGAGCTGGAGAACACGAACACCGGGGCGGTGCCCAGCTGGCGGCAGGCCTGCAGCAGGGCCAGGGTCGCATCCACATTGCTGTGCAGGCCCAGGTCCAGCTCGGCCTCGCACTCGCCGCTGACGGCGGCGGCCAGGTGGTAGACCAGGGCTGTGTCTGCGGTCAGCACTTGCCCGCTGGCCAGCTGCGCCTGCAGGTCGCCACTGACAAAGCGCACGCGCGGGTCGGCGGCCAGGTCCGCCGGCGGCGGCATGCGGTCGGCCAGCACCAGCTGGGTGATGGGGCGGGGCAGGGTACCAGCCAGCGAGAAGTTGTCATGTGCCAGCAACGCCCGCGCCAAGCGCGCACCCACGAAGCCGCAGCCACCGGTGATGAGAATCTTCATGGCGCTTCGGGCAGGGTGATGCCCGGGAAGATTTTGATCACCGCCGAATCATCCTCGCGCCCATGGCCGGCGGTAGAGGCCTGCATGAACATCTGGTGTGCCGTGGCTGACAGCGGCAGCGGGAATTTGCTGGCCCGTGCCGTGTCCAGCACCAGGCCCAGGTCTTTCACAAAAATGTCTACCGCCGACAGCGGTGTGTAGTCGCCCGCCAGTACATGGGCCATGCGGTTTTCGAACATCCAGCTATTGCCCGCGCTGTGGGTGATCACCTCGTACAGCGCATCGGCCGCCACGCCCTCGCGCAGGCCCAGGGCCATGGCTTCGGCGGCGGCGGCAATGTGCACGCCGGCCAGCAGCTGGTTGATGATCTTCACCTTGCTGCCCGGGCCAGCGGCATCGCCCAGCTTGTAGACCTTGGCGGCCATCGCGTCCAGCGCGCCACCGACCTTGGCGTAGGCCGCAGCGCTGCCGGAGGTCATCATGGTCATGTCACCCGATGCCGCCTTGGCCGCGCCGCCGGAGATGGGCGCGTCCAGGTACAGCAGGCTCATGGCGTTCAGGCGTTTTTCCAGCGAGATGGACCAGTTCGGGTCCACGGTGGAGCACATCACAAACGCGCTGCCGGGGCGCATGGCGGCTGCCGCGCCGTTCTCGCCAAACAGCACGCCCTCGGTCTGCGCGGCGTTGACCACCACGCTGACCACCACCTCGCAGTGCGCAGCGACTTCGGCCGGGTTGGCACAGGCCACGCCGCCCTCGGCGGCAAAGGCCTGCGCCGCCTCGGCTCGCACGTCGCAGACGTGCACCTTATAGCCCGCGCGGCGCAGCGAGCTGGCCATGCCGCGCCCCATGGCGCCCAGGCCAATAACGCCAATTGCTCCGATGTTTTGACTCATGATTTCTCCAGAGGGATGTGAATAGACTTATCGATTAACCAGATGGGCCGGTGTGCGCCACACGGCGATGGCCCCCACCACCAGCATGCTGGCCAGCACATACATGCCGATCTGGGTGCTGTGGGTCAGGTCCTTCAGGTAGCCGATCAGGTAGGGGCTGACGAAGCCCGCCAGGTTGCCCACCGAGTTGATCACCGCAATGCCTGCCGCCGCGCCGGTGCCCGACAAAAACGCCGTGGGCAGCGACCAGAACAACGGTGCGCAGGTCAGCGTGCCGGCCGCTGCCAGCGACAGGAAGGCGATCGCCACCACAGTGTTCTGCGTATAGGACGCAGCCACGGTGAAGCCGATGGCGCCCATCATGGCCGGAATGATCAAGTGCCAGCGGCGTTCGCGCTTGGCGTCGGCACTGCGGCCAAACAGGTTCATGGCGACGATGGCGCAGATGAAGGGGATGGCGCTGAGCAGGCCGATGTTCAGGTTGCCGGTAATACCGGTGGACTTGACCAGGGTGGGCAGCCAGAAGGTCAGCGCGTACTGGCCCATCACGAACGAGAAGTAGATCAGGCACATCCACCACACGCGGCTGTCCTTGAACACGGCCGACACCGAGTGCGGGCCTTGCAGCGTGTGCTTGGCGTCGGCGGCGATCTCGCTGGACAGGAAGCGCTTTTCTTCTTCGTTCAGCCATTTGGCTTTGCTGATGCTGTTGTCCAGCACCAGGATCACGGCCACACCCACCAGCAGGGCGGGCAGGGCTTCGATGATGAACATCCATTGCCAGCCGTTCATGCCGTACACATCGTGGAAGCTGTCCATGATCCAGCCTGACAGCGGGTTGCCAAAGATGCCCGCCACGGGAATGGCCGACATGAACACAGCCACGATCTTGCCGCGCCGGTGCGCCGGGAACCAGTAGGTCAGGTACAGGATGACGCCGGGGTAAAAGCCGGCTTCGGCCAGGCCCAGCAGAAAGCGCATCACGTAGAACTGGGAGGGCGTCTTCACGAAGATGAAGGCCGCCGACATCAGGCCCCAGGTGATCATGATGCGGGCAATCCAGATACGCGCGCCGATCTTGTGCATCAGCAGGTTGCTGGGTAGCTCGAACAAAAAGTAGCCAATGAAGAACACGCCCGCGCCCAGGCCAAACACGGTTTCGCTGAAACCCAGGTCCTGCCCCATCTGCAGCTTGGCAAAGCCCACGTTCACCCGGTCCAGGTAGGCCACCACGTAGCACAGCATCAAAAAGGGCACGATGCGCCAAAACACTTTGCGATAGACGCGTGTTTCGACGTCCTCGGGGACGGCGGATAGGGTGGCGGAAGTCATGGAACGGTCTCCTGGTTGTAGAAAGTCAGTGGGCAAATTATATTTGTCTACTGATCATGTTGTCATACAACTTTAGGCGACGGGAGGTTTTTGGGGTATTGGGGGTTTCCCGGGGCTGGGGGCGGGGATTAGGCGCTAGAACTGCGGTTGAGGGCCGGGACTCGGGTCTAGCAAAAGAGGGCTGTTTAACCCTTGCGTTGAACCGCCAGTTAGGTCGTGCTGGCGAGGCGAGCGTTGGGTACCACTTCTGGCTGCCTAACCACGATGGACGATAGCGTCGCTAAGTGCGGCTACGACTTTGCCGAGGTAGTCTTTCTGGTGCGTCGTCAGAGCTTTTGTCTCTCCACCGGATGTCCTTAACATGACGTGATAGGTCGTTCGTTGCTTGTAAAGAAAGTAAATCGAGAGTGCGATTACAGGAATGCCAAAGAAGGCGTTTTGCGTAAGCGAAGCGAGACCAATGAGAAGGCAAACAATGCCCCAGAACCGTTTTGGAGGCTCTGTGATTGGATTTACGGATGTGACGTTGCTCATAGCAAATGTCTGTCCTTCGACAACGAATCGAGCGTTTGTGACCTTTACGCCTTCGTATTCAAAAAATGTCTTTTCATCCATTTGCCGGTCTCCTGAAAGTAGCTTGGGTCGTCTATAAACAAGTGCAGCAGATAGTCCCTCCGATTTGGGCTTAGAGCGGCTAACAAAACGGGGAAAGTCTACGAAGGCAGATGACACAACAAGCCAGGGAAAGCAAGGCCGTATGAA